>JAICLA010000271.1 GCA_025927695.1 Terriglobales bacterium
ATCAGCCGGTATCGTGAGGCGCTGCAGTACAAGCCGAAGGATGCAATCTCGACGTTTCGCTTGGCGCAAGCGATGGAGGCGAGTAAGCAGAATGATGAGGCCCTGCAGCGATATCAGGAGTACTTGAAGATATTGCCGAATGGCGAGTTCGCGGGGGAGAGCGAGAAGGGGATCGCACGGTTGAAGGCCGCGCAGAAGGCGCCGTAGTCAGTGTGGCGGCAGGGTGCCGCCACGACAGCCGGCGGGACGCCGGCGTTACAGTCATTTCTCAATGCGCACAAATGCTGCCGTTGATGCGTTTACGATCACGTTTAGTTTTGACGAGGCGCCTGCGGGCGCGTATTGGATGCTCCAAGACAGGCTTTGCGTGCGCGGATCAGAGCGCAGGGAATAGCGCATGAGCATGTCGGGCGTTTTCTTGAGCAGCGCTGCGCCGCCGTGTTTTTGCGCGACTTCAAACGCTTGCGTCGAATCGATCTTCAGAAAGTTCGAGTCGAATGGGCGTGTGCTGGCATTGGATGGAACGTAATCCTCGATGCTACCGAGTGAGACACCGGAGCCTCCACCGCTCTGACCCGACCACATAAAGTTGCGGATCGAGCGCTTGCTTGGCGAGGCGAATGAGGCGGACCAGACGGCGGCTTCGCCGTTGGCGTCACCTTTATTCGGATTGGAACTTAGGCTGACAGGTTGCGAATCGATAGACCAGTTGCGCGCGGCGGCGTACATCTTCTGCAGGGCGGCGCGTCCGGACTGAAGTTGATTTTCGGCGGCACGCTTGTTGGCGGTTGTCGACGATTTGGTTTCAGGTGTAGGAGCGGGTTTTTCAGAAGAGCATCCGGCTAAAACGGCCAGCGCTAAAACAAAAGTGAATCCGGTCGTACGTACGTTCATCATTCTTTCCATTCTTTTCATTCAGGATTGTAAGATGCTGGCGGCAAATTCGGGAGAGCGAGATGCATAACGAAAAGTTTGCGGCGATTGAAGCCACTGTGGATCAAGCGATTGAGGACATGACCGAGGAGCAGTTGCGGTACCGTCCGGCGGAGGGGAAGTGGTCAGCAGCGCAGGTTCTGGAGCACTTGGCATTGACGTATGGCGGCACAGCGCGCGTGTTTGAGAAGCGATTGGCGGAGGGGCCGCTGGGCGGCATGCCCACGCCCAAACAGGTTGTGGGGCAAGTATTGACGCTGGAGTTGGGATTGTTCCCGTTCAAGCGGAAGTCGCCAGAGCCTGTGGCGCCGAAGGGGACGATCGGCGGGGGAGAGGCGCTGGGCTTGCTGAAGTCCAACCTGAAGAAGATGGACGACGCGTTTGCCGCCTTTTCTGCCAAGTATCCCGGTGGCGGGAAGGTGTCGCCTCATCCTATCTTGGGGCCGCTGACGTTAAAACAATGGCCGAAATTCCACTTGAATCACTGCCGGCACCACATGGAGCAGATCGCGGAATTGCGGGCGGCGCAGGGGTTACGTAGGGGAATTTGAGGGGGCAAAATCCGCCCAATCCGGTCTATAATCTGAGTCAACGATGCCGAAATATTCCATAGTTGTACCTTTTCACAACGAAGAGGAGAACGTGACCACGCTCTATGACCGCCTCACCGCGGTGATGGAGGCCACAGGCGAAACCTTTGAGATGGTGTTCGTTGATGACGGCAGCAGCGACGGCACATTCCGCTTACTGCGCGAGATCCTTGCGGTGGACAGCCGCGTGGCCATCATCAAGTTGCGCCGCAATTTTGGGCAGACGTCTGCTTTGGCGGCGGGGTTCGATAACGCAACCGGTGAGTACATTATTGCCATGGATGGCGATCTGCAGCACGATCCCGATGACATTCCGTTGTTCCTGGAAAAAGTTGCGGAAGGCTATGACGTGGTGAGCGGCTGGCGCAAGCGCCGTATCGACAATTATGTGATGCGCCGGTTCCCATCGAAGATCGCGAACTGGCTGATGGCGAAGCTGAGTGGTGTTGATATCCACGATTTTGGCACGACGTTCAAGGCGTATCGCGCGGACATTCTTAAGCAGATACCGCTGTATGGGGAGCTGCATCGGTTTATTCCCGCGCTGGCGAGCTGGCTGGGCGCGAGCATTTGCGAAGTGCCGATCAAGAATGTGAATCGCGAACGCGGCGTGTCGCATTACGGGATCTCGCGGACGTTCCGTGTGATATTTGACTTGCTGACGATTCGGTTCTTGTTGAAGTATCTGACGCGTCCGCTACATTTCTTTGGGTCGTTGGGATTGGCGAGCTTCTCGATCGGTTCGGCCATCGCGACTTATCTCACCTGCGTGAAGTTGTTCACCACGGTGGACATCATGGACGCGCACGGGCCGATGATCGTGTTCACCGCCGTGCTGCTCGTCTTCGGCGTGCAGATGCTGGCGCTGGGATTGCTGGGCGAGATGCAGGTTCGGCACTATCATGAGCCCTCACACCGCGCGCCATACTCGGTGGATCGGGTGCTGCGGTCGAAGGCTGAAGAGACGCCCATCAGCGAATAGTTATTCATTGCGGTTTTCCGCTCTGGCACAGCTTAGGCTGTGCCTTTCGTTTTATAATGTTTAGTTCCTTCCTACAGGAAAATCACACATGGCAAACGCAACTCTCTCAGAATTGAAGGTCGCAAAGCGCATGTCGCGCTTAGGTACAGAAACAGCTTTCGAAGTACTGGTACGCGCGAAAGCGCTCGAGGCGCAGGGCAAAGATATCGTCCATTTGGAGATCGGCGAGCCCGACTTTGATACGCCGCAGAATGTGGTGGATGCGGGCGTGAAGGCGCTGAAAGGCGGATTCACGCACTACGGGCCGTCGGCGGGATTGCCGCAGTTGCGTAAGGCTATTGCGGATGACGTGGCGAAGAGTCGAGGCATCAAGGTAGCGCCGGAAGAAGTGGTGGTTGTGCCCGGTGGTAAGCCGATTATTTTCTTTGTGATGACGGCATTAGTGGATGAAGGGGATGAGGTTATTTATCCGAACCCTGGTTTCCCGATCTATGAGTCAATGATCAACTTCCTGGGCGCGAAGGGCGTGCCCATCCAGCTTCGCGAAGAGAAGGATTTCAGCTTTGACGTGAACGAATTCAAGAGTCT
This sequence comes from Terriglobales bacterium, assembly GCA_025927695.1. GTDB lineage: Bacteria > Acidobacteriota > Terriglobia > Terriglobales > Acidobacteriaceae > JAICLA01. The sequence goes on from JAICLA010000271.1 coordinate 3,094, forward strand.
CATCACGGACCGCACGAAGCTGATCATCCTGAACTCGCCGCATAATCCGACTGGCGGCATTTTGACGGAGAAGGATGTGCGAGGGATTGCTGCGGCCATCGGTGATCGCGACATCATGGTGCTGTCTGACGAGATCTACAGCCGGCTAGTGTTCGAGGGCAAGCATTTTTCGATTGCGTCGCTGGAAGGGTGGAAGGAGCGCACCATCATCTTGGATGGATTCTCGAAGACGTATGCCATGACGGGTTGGCGCCTGGGCTATGGCGTGATGCGGGCGGACTTGGCCACACATGTTTCGCGCTTGCAGACCAATGCGACGTCTTGTACGGCGACATTCACGCAGATTGCCGGCGTTGAAGCGTTGACGGGCTCGCAGGAATCGGTCGAGAAGATGTGCGAAGAGTTCATCAAGCGGCGTG
>JAICLA010000044.1 GCA_025927695.1 Terriglobales bacterium
CATCTCTTCTGCCGAACAGATCGCGGAACAGTTGCGACAAGTCACTGCCGCGACCGCGCTGTTGACCATCGCCATCAGTTCCATCGGCCTGCTGGTGGGCGGCGTGGGCGTGATGAACATCATGCTCATGTCAGTGACAGAACGCACGCGTGAGATCGGCGTACGCAAAGCCATTGGCGCGCGCAAGCGTGACATTGTCTGGCAGTTCCTCACCGAGGCCATGACGCTTACGGGACTGGGCGGCATCATCGGCGTGCTGATCGGGATCGGCTTCAGCTTGTTGATCCACTTGATCGCGCCGGCTCTGCCGTCAGTCGTACCGGGATGGGCAATCGCCGCAGGCGTACTGATATCTATGAGCGTAGGACTGTTCTTTGGTATTTATCCTGCATTCAAAGCCGCGCGGCTTGATCCGGTTGACGCGCTCCGCTACGAATAAGCTCCTACTTACCTTTTGTCTCATCCGGTTCAGCAAGCGTTATAGAACTCTTGCTGCGGAACTTGCGATATTCGCTGTAGTGTGTGGCCTGGTGTTGGTGGAAGCCTTTGAACAGCAGCATGCGCCCAGTAAACAAAGCTTCCGTTGAAGTGGGCAGCCAGAGCTCATCGTTGACCAAACCCTGGTCCAAGGTAAGCCAGGAACCTTTTTGGATGGACGCAAGCAAACCGCCGCCCATCTTGAATGAGTCCGCAAAGTGAACTTCTAAGCGCGTAACTGCGCGGCCTGCCTCGTCTACCCAAAGTGTGCCGGCGACTTTCTTGACGATGTTTTGCGCAATGCCGCTGGTCTTAGCATCAGGCTTGCCGTGGAAATCGAAAACGATGGTGTCACGCCCGTTGCGCACTTCGCGGCGCGGGTTAGTGAAGTCACAGATGCGAAGGAAAGTTTCGACGCTAAGGTCGTCTTTATCCGGATCGTCTTTAGCTTCTTTCTTCTTCGCTTTTTCTATTTCTTTGTCGACGCGCTCTTGTTCTTTCTTGGCCTCATCCGTAGAAAGGTCATGCCCGTCTCTTTGCAGCAGCCTGCTGATCTCATGCTTGCCCACATAAAAGATCTCATGTTGCTCGACGGTGGTCTTTTTGACGTTGTTGTCTTTGTCTAGCTCTTCTTCTTTTGAATCTTCCTTGTAGATGTAGTCCTTTTGGATCTTGTCCATCTCTTTTTGCCGCGCGTCCACGTCGTGCAGCAAGCTAGCGATGTCCGGAAGAGGCTTAGTGCCGGCCGGCGTGGTCTGCGCGAGGGACGCTAAAGAACACAGCAGTAGACTGAAGAGAACGCGACTTGTCATTCGAACCACTCGCTGCGATACGCGATCCACCAACTCAAGACAAGGATCGGAAGGGTCAGTATCAATGACCAGACGAAGGGCAGCGTGAAGTCAGCTACCAATCCAAGAATGATGAAGATCAGCCAAAAGATGCGCTTTTGCAAGTAGAGTTCCTTTTAGCCAATGTAGTGTGGCGCCCGGCTTGGCGCAAGTGCACTTAGGCGCTCCGAGCCGCGGCATTCTTTTAGCCGTCGCCATTAGCATTGCTAGTAACAGGTACCTCCAATATCTTAACCACTACCCTAACTCAGTAATCCTCTAGTGGTACTAAGGTGCATCCCCCATCGGGGTTACGTAACCTTAACTCCGATAGTGGGCCACATCCCCGACTGACCTTCCCCCTCCTTAAACCTAAAGTCACCTCCGAACAAAAAAACTTAAACCGATTCGCGCGCCAAGTTCTGGCCGGGCGTGCGCTCACGGGTTCGGAGGAACCGATGTATCGCAGTTATAACCTCTTGTTCGTTCTCCTTTTGGCAGTGCAATCGTTTGCATCAAGCGTAACCATTACCCCGACGACTACTCTCTCAGCACAGACCGCGAACAACACCAGCGCTTCAAATTCATTCGCAGCGTTGCCCAACGGCGACCCCACTCCGGGCAATGTAAGCAAATTGCCCATCCGAAACCTGCTCCCCGGTTTCACCGGCAAAGTGCTTGCTCATTACATGCCTTGGTGGGGAAAAAGCGGGCACATTGATATCGGCCAGTCATCCCACGACGCCGCCCAGGCGGAAGCCATTGTGCAGGACATGATCAGCCGCGGCTATGACGGCGTGATGGTGTCAGAAGCGAACTCAAACGATTACGATCAGCAGGGCGCGCTCACGATGTTCGCGGCCGTGCAAAATCATCCCGGGTTCTTGTTTGCCATCAGCGACAACTCCGGCGCCTACAGCGGTACCACGAACGTGACTGCCACGCTGCTCGCCAACATGGACTTCAGCAATACGCACTACTTCCAGTCGCCTAACTATCTGCGCATCAATGGGCGTCCGGTCGTCTATGTGTTTGACAACATCTCTGGCATCAATTGGACGACCGTGCAGTCACAGGCCGCCGGAAATCCCATCTTCATCTTCCGCAACAAATCCGGGTTCACGCCCAGTTATTCATCCGGCGCTTTCTCCTGGGTAGGGTTCCCCAGCAGCACAGACTCGACAGGCCTTGGATATCTCGACGGTTTTTACACGACAGCGATGACCTATCCTACGAAAGTGGCCACCGGTTCCGCGTGGAAAGGTTTTAACGACACGGTAGCTTCATGGACGAAAGACCGAATCATCCCGCAGCGCTGCGGCAATCTGTGGATGGACTCAATGACACAGGCCATGCAAAGTATGACTGCCGGTCCCGCCGTCATGAAGATCGCCACTTGGAATGACTACGAAGAAGGTACCGAGACTGAGACTGGCATTGATAATTGCGCGACGATGTCTGCGTCTGTCTCCTCAGGTGTGTTGAATTTTGCTCCGACTTTCTCTGATGCTTCCGGCAGCGTTCGCACGATCGACCACTACGAGGTTTACATCTCGCAAGACAGCCAGAACTTGATGAAGTTGACTGACCTCGCGGTGGGCAACACCTCGCTGAAACTCTCAAATTACAGCTTGGCTGCGGGCACGTACCAACTCTACGTAAAGATGGTTGGTCAGCCTGGAATCATCAATCGCATGTCCGCCGCGGCAACTTATAGCGTTGCTCCTCCACCTCCGCCACCGCCGGCCCCAACCCCGGTGCCAACCGCTAGTGTTGTGATCACTTCGCCTACGAACAACTACGCCAAGGCGGGACAGTGGATCGAAGTAAAAGCCACAGCCAGTTCCAGCACGACCATCTCGGCAATGCGAGTGTTGGTTGACGGCACTGCGGTCACTACCATCAACAACGTCACAAAGGTTGATTACTGGACCAAGGCCAGCTTGCACAAATGGCACACGCTGCAGGTGTGGGCTTGGACGAACCATGCTTGGGTGAAGTCTAGTCCGGTGAAGGTGTACGTCTCGCACTAAGCTCTGGCAGAACGAAAGAAATTGAGGCGCAGGCTTTGACGAGCTGCGCCCTTTTCTCTGCGCCAAACTTCTTACTTTGAGCGCAATCCGCGGATAGAATCATCTCAGGATGCCCGCTACTATCAAGCGCATGGAACATTTAGGCGAACAACAGTGGCAACAGGTTCTCTCACGCGACGCGCGCGCTGACGGCAAGTTCGTTTACGCCGTCCGCTCGACCCATATCTATTGCCGGCCCACGTGCCCCAGCCGCAGGCCAAGCCGTGCAAACGTAGATTTCTTTGCGCAGCCTTCTGCCGCCGAGCGTGCCGGATTTCGCGCATGCAAGCGGTGCCGCCCCAACGCGCAGAATCCGCAAGCACAGATCATAGAAGCAGCCTGCAAGTTTGTTGATGAACATCTCGATTCACGCGTAACTCTTTCGCAGCTGGCGAAGTACACCGGCTACAGTCCTTTCCACCTGCAGCGCCTATTCAAGAAGACGCTTGGCATCTCGCCTCAGCAGTATCAAGCGCAGCGGAGGCTGGCGAACCTGAAGTCAGGCCTGCGTCGCAACGGCATAGTCACTGACGCCGCTTACGACGCGGGCTACAGCTCCAGTAGTCGTTTGTATGAGAAGGGAACCAGCCAGATAGGAATGACGCCTGCTTCCTACGGAAAGAACGGGGCCGGCGCGCAGATCGCATACACCATCTTCGATTGCGAACTCGGCAAGGTTCTTGTTGCAAAGACCGAGCAGGGCATTTGCAGCCTTCGCTTTGCATCTTCAGCAGCTGAGTTGGAGCGGGAACTACGCGCGGAATTCAGCGCCGCCGAGATCGCACGCAAGGATTCCGCGCTCACGTCCACGGTTAGTACCGTGCGGCGGTGCATCGCCGGACAAGCCTCCGCCCGACAACTTCCTTTTGACGTTCAGGCCACGGCGTTCCAGCGCCTGGTGTGGGCAGAACTGCAGCGCATCCCGGCCGGCGGAACGCGCACTTACGAAGATGTCGCAAAGCGCATCGGCCATCCGCGGGCACATCGTGCCGTCGCTCGGGCCTGCGCAGCGAATCATGTTGCTGTGTTGATCCCGTGCCATCGCGTCGTTCCAAAAGCAGGAGGCGACGGCGGCTATCGCTGGGGCAGAGAACGGAAAGCGGCGCTGCTGAACGCCGAACGCAAAACTCGATAGGGTTTCCCGCCGCCCAACGCCTTTACGTCCGAAGGACATAATGAAAATAGACCGGCACGAAGTGCCGGGTAACGATGGCCGGCAAGAACCAGTCCCGAAGGGACGACTGAAACTCGCCGTCTTATGTCTGTATTGATGTCAGCTTCACAAGTTGCGGCTCAAATTCATCCAGCGGGAATCCCGCTTCCTTCCAAGCATCCAGTCCGCCTTCCAGCGGACGCACTCTGGTGATCCCGCGTTTCTTCAGTAGCAGCGCCACCCGGGCGCTGGTTGCTTCGCTGGGTCAAGTGCAGTAGAGGATCACGTCGCGGTCGCGCGGGATCTGCTCGTGTTTCTCTGATAATTCCTCCGGCGACATCCTCATCGCGCCCGCGATCGCATACGGTTCCGTCTCCAACTGTGCCGGATGCCGCAGGTCAACGATGAACACATCTTCGCCGCGGTCCATCATGCGTTTCACTGCCGACACATCTATGCGCGCCGTTCGCAACTCGCGCATGAACAGCCAGCGATGCACGAATTTCCACACCAGCCATAGCGCCAGCGCGATCATCGCCGCAGTGAATAAAGAACCGCCTACTTGTTCGACGAATCTCTGCACAACTTCCAACTGCTTTTCGAATGCTGCGCCAAGGCCGATGAACAATCCCGCCCAGATGAACGTTCCAAGAGCGTCAAACAATAGGAATTTACCCGCAGGAAGTTTGAACACGCCGGCCAGCGGCGGCGCCGCCGTCCCCAGACCGGGAATGAATTTCGAGAACACCAGCGTGCGTAGTCCTTGCTTCGCGAATGCTGCTTCGGTCTGCCGCACGCACGAATCCGGCTCGAGTGACATCTTGCAAAGCAGGTTCAGGACCTTCATGCCTTTGCGTCGTCCTAGCTCGTACCACGCATAATCCGCGATCAACGAGGCCACCATCGCCACGAGAAAGGAAACGGTCAGACTTACGTGCCCGCTGCTTGCCATGGCACCCGATGCCAACAAGATCGGGATAGCGGGCACCGGCAATCCCGCCTGCTCAAGAAACACCCATGCGAACAGCACGATGTATCCGTGCCGCGCGATGAATTCGAGATCGAGCAAGCCGTGCATGACGGAGGAGTTAGATTACGCCGAACTTATTTAGATTCAAAGCCGTCCGGCTGGTCGATGATGACCCCAAGTACAATCGACGCATGATCGCTACTGGGTCGAAAAGTCATTACCAATGGCTAGTCATGGACGGAAACCTCGATCTCTTGCAACTCTGCCCGGAGGTCGTGCTCGGAAAATATGTCGCTATCACTTCAATTGATAGCGGCCCGCTTGTCCCAACAGAGAAAGAGATAGCCGCCGGTTGGCAAACTCGTGGAGGAATCGGATACAGCTTGAGAATTGCAAGTGCGGAAGACGTGCCACGCGCAGGCTGGGATGAGTGGTACATCTTCAAGAATTTAACTGATCTTGGTACCAGCTACCTGAAAAAGAATAGCTTCGAAATTCCACAAGAAGCGGGTTCTCTGGTTGTTTTCGTAAATTACTGCTTCACTCCACACCAACCTGAAATGGAAGACCTCGCCAGTGTGTTCTGGCAACAGCTTGAACGCCTTCGTCCAGAGACTTACGTAGCTGATAACGATTATCTAAGTTTCGTCACCATGGACCAAGAGTTATTTGCCAAAGTTCGTGACGCGGCGAATGCGCTGGATCGGACCTAGAAGGGCGGATTTTTGCAGCCCACTTTTGCGCCCCCGCCCAAACCATGCCACAATATACCTATACGCACCCACCCCAGGCAGACCCATTTTTGAGTCTTTCCCTCAGGCAGGGCATCGTATATATAAAGGTAAGAACGGCTTCAACATCCCCGTGATTCGGGCGCCGCTTAACCAGCAAAGCGCAGTGGAACCACTGGAGCCGGGCAAGATGCTTTCAACATCCCCGCTTCGGGTTAGCCGGAGCTGAAGGCGGAAGACAAATTGAATACTGTTTTAGAGACAGATGCCTGTTCTCTGGAAAACTATTTAGCTCTCCCAGACCACACCATGGACGCCCGCATTGCTGCGGCCCGTCGCACGCTTGGCTCGCGCGTCACCATTCTCGGTCACCACTATCAGCGCGATGAAGTCATCCGCTTTGCTGACGTAACCGGCGACAGTTTCAAGTTGGCAAAGTTCTCATCGAAGTCCAGCGCGGATTACATCGTCTTCTGTGGCGTACATTTCATGGCGGAGAGCGCAGACGTGCTCGCGCAGCCAAACCAGAAAGTCATTCTCCCAGACCTCAACGCCGGATGCTCCATGGCGGACATGGCCGAGATCGGTCAGGTGGAGGAATGTTGGAAACAAATGGTCAGGCTCGGCATCACCAACGAAATGGGCGAAGGTCTCACGCCCCTCACGTACATGAACTCCACCGCCGCCATCAAAGCATTTTGCGGCGAACATGGAGGTCTTGTTTGTACGTCTTCCAACGCCCCCGGCGCATTTGATTGGGCATTCGCGCGCAACGCGAAACTTCTTTTTCTTCCTGACCAGCATCTCGGCCGCAACACAGCCCACAATATGGGCATTCCGCTTTCTGAGATGGCCGTATGGGACCCGTTCCAGATCATGGGCGGCAATACGCCGGAGCGCCTCCGCAAAGCCAAAGTCATTCTCTGGAAAGGACACTGCTCGGTTCATCAGCGTTTTCTTCCTGAGCACGTGGACAATGTCCGCGCGAAGTATCCAGGAATAAAAGTTGTCGTGCATCCCGAATGCCGCTTGGAAGTCTGCGAAAAAGCAGACGACATCGGCAGCACCGAACGCCTCATTCAGATCATCTCTGCCGCGCCGCGTGGGGCGAAGTTCGCCGTAGGCACTGAGATCCATCTGGTCAATCGCTTGGGCAAAGATTTCGCTAAAGACGACAAGATGGTCATTACGCTCGACGACTCAGGTTGCCTCTGCACCACCATGTTCCGCATCTCGCCGCAACATTTATGTTGGGCGCTGGAAAATTTGGTCGAAGGTAATGTTGTGAACCGCATCAAAGTGGCGGATGATGTAAAACATTGGGCGCGAGTAGCGCTCGACCGCATGCTTGAAGTCAAGACGGACGCATCGCAGCGCGTCTTCGCGAAAGCGGCGTCGGGGTTGGAAGATTAGCAATGGAAAAACTGTTCACCGTCCAAGAAGCCAACACGCTCCTTCCGGTACTGGAAGCGCTGCTCAAGCGCGCCATGGAAGGCAAGCGCGAAATGGAGAAGGTCGATCGTGAATTCCGCGACCTGCACCACCGCATCATGCTTTTGGGCGGCATGCGCGTGGATGTCGTCGCCGCGGGCAGACGCAAGGATGACCGCGAAAAAGCGCTGCAGCGAATCAAAGACGCGGTCACTGAGATCCACGCCACCGGCGTGCAGGTGAAAGATCTTGATATGGGCCTGCTGGATTTTCCTCACATGGTCGGCGGTGAGACGGTGCTACTTTGCTGGAAACTTGGCGAGGAGTTGCGCGTGCAACATTGGCACGGCGTGGAAGAAGGCTTCGCGGGACGGAAGCCGATCTCTTCCTTGGTAAAACGCGACAAGACCGACTCGCCGGAAAAACCTAACTAAAGGTATTTCTCCGTCACCCGCACGTGCGCATCGGTGATATGGAATCCGAAGCGGTCGATATCGTCTAAACACTCATCCGGATTTATGCCCGGCGTAGGCACTCCGCGCTGCAACTCGACCGTCTTGAACGCCGTCCACGGCGCAAGCTTACTCGGTAGATTCGCGCCAGCGGCATCCGCTGTGCATCCGAAGACCCGTCCTTCACTACGAAAAAGATGTATTTGCATAAGTCGATTCTAACTACTAACGACTGGCTACCAACTACTGCGGTTACGGCTTTTTCCCCTCGTTCCACGTCGGCTTAAAATCCGAATTAACTAGCCACTCCACCGGGCCCACCATCGAGCCGATGGCCTGCGTCATGTGGTCCCAGTCGATGGTCTTCAACTCGTCTGACACTTGATGATAGTCCTTGTGCAGGCCGAAGCTCGAAACGGTCTGCGCGACAATTCCTTTTCGCGCCAGCGCGTAATTGTCTGACCGCATGAAGAAGTTCTGGTCAGGATGCGGATCGGCCACAATCTTCGCTCCGTGCTTTGCCAGCTCCGGACCAAGGTTCGACCGGTCATAACCCGTGAGCCACAACTCGTCGGGTTTAACTGCAGAGTCCGCGCGGCCGATCATCTCGAACTCCAGATTGGCGACAATACCCGACAGCGGTACTGGTGGATGCTGCAAGAAGTACTGATTGCCGTATCCACCTTTTTCTTCGCTACCGAACGTGACGAAGTACACCGTGCGCTTCGGCTTCGGTCCCGCGCCCAATACTCGTGCCATCTCCATCACCGCAGTGCAACCGGACGCGTCGTCGTCAGCGCCATTGTAGATCTGATCGCCGCTAAGCTTGGGATCGGTACCGAGATGGTCCATGTGCGCTGTGAGCAGGATGACCTCTTTCTTCAGCTTCGCGTCGCTGCCTTCCAGAACGCCGATCACGTTGGTTGTGCTGCCCGGAACCGCGGTTTTGATCTGTCCGCTGAGTTCGACTTTGGCACCGTTTTCTAATTTGTCAAAATCTTTCGTAGCCGCCTCACTCAGATAAATAATGGCCGGTTCGGTGCCACCCTCTTGCGCGATCGGCGAACTCACGCTCGGTGTCAACTGTACGGAGCCAATGCGTACCGGCAATGAAGGAGGCTGAGCCGCAGCGCGCGTGAAGCGCGCACGGGTGGCGTCGGAATCGGCAACGATCAATCCTGCCGCGCCATTCTGCAAGACTTGCATCATTTCCGCGCGTGGGTTGCCGCCGGAAGGATGTATATAAACGACCGCGCCCTGCTGAATGTTGTCTCCCGGCTTCAGTACCTGCAGTGGCCCACTCATCGTCGCCCCGCCCGCGCGCAGCACCGCGATCTCTTTTCCGTGCGTTCCGGTCCACGATCCCACTTTCAAGATCGGCGGCGCGGCAAACTCCTGCTTGGTCACCGGAACGGCCTCAAGGTATCCCTTCTTGCCGTTGACGACATCGCCCGCGGGCGCGATGTGGAACTTAGCGAACTGGCTGGCGATATATTCGCCGGCCCGCTTCTCATCTTCCGTCATGCTGCCGCGTCCGCGCATCTCGTCATTGGCGAGCGCGGTCATCTCGGTCTTGATGTCAGCCTCTTTGACGGAGGCGGCAGGTTTGGTCTGCGCGAACAGCGAGGTCGCGAGTAAAAGTGAGACGCACAACACCGAATAATGACGTCGCAAAGGGAATCTCCTTGGTTAAAGCAGCGCACCTAGTATAACGATGGGTCTCATTTTCAGGTTCCCTTTGCGCTCTCCGCGTCTTTTGCGGTGAGAGAATCTCTCACTCCACAAAACACCCCCAAAACCCGAAGAAACGCGAACCAAGAGGGTAACAATCCCTAACTTTTGTTCTAGGGCGTTTTCGCCGCCCGATGCTACATTTGTAGTGCTCTCGCGTGACCCTCACGGAAGTGGTGGATCGCAATAACAACCTCGTCCGGCTGTTCGGCGTCTTGAAGACGCTCGCTGACCTTGGCCCCGCCGCCACGGCCGAGCGCGACTTCTCAGAGACCGCCGCAGACGTTCTCGCCAAGACCCTGCACGCGCTGGACTCCGTCCAAGGCGCGCTCTTCGTCTTTGAGCCCAACTCCTGCCGCCTCGATTGCCTCGCCTCTCACGGATTCGATTCTATCTGCTCCGCATCTTCTATCGCGATGTCACGCGGGCAGGCGCAAGCATGGTTTCAGTTGGTGCAAGCCACGAACCTGCGCCCGGAAGTTCGCAAAATACTGTTCGCGCAAGAGACCACCTCATCATTTGCAGACATTAAATGTGCGCAGCCGCTGCGTGTGGCGTCCGGATTCGTGGGCGCACTCTGCCTCGGCCGCCGCCAGGATGACGCCGAGTACGGTGACGTCGAGCGTGAAGCGCTCAACCTGCTCGCTGGCCATCTCGCACTGCTGGTGCAGAACCATTCGCTGACGGAATCGCTGCGCGTACAGGTCGCCGACAATCTTCGCCTGCTCTCATCGCTCAATCATTCTTACGAAGACGCGCTCGAAGCTTTCGCCACCACCATCGACGCGAAAGATCTTCACATGCGCGGACACTCCATGCGCGTGGGCCGCTACGCTGCGGGTATGGCGTCAAGCTTGGGCATGAGTGATGCCGACATCGCCGGCATCCGCGCCGCAGGTCAGTTGCATGACATCGGCAAAGTCACCGTGGACAAAGCGGTATCGAACAAGCCCTCCACGCTTCGTCCTGAAGAATTCCGTCAGATCGCGGATCACACGGTCGTCGGCCATCAGATCGTTTCGTCGGTGCGTTTCCCATGGCCGCAGATCCCGGAAGTGGTCCGCTCGCATCATGAGCGCGCAGACGGTTCCGGATATCCTGACAATTTGCACTTCGATGAAGTCAGCTTGCCCACCCGCATCATAGCCGTGGCAGACACATTTGACGCCATGACCAGCGACCGGCCGTATCGAAAAGGATTGCCGGTAGTAAAAGCAGCGGATGAGCTCGTTCGTCTTTCGCCAGAGAAATTTGATTCCAATGTCATTCAGTCATTACTAGTCCAATTGCGTTCCAATTTCTTAGGCAACGGCTCTGACCGGACGAATCCTGGTATGCCTGGTTTGAATATTCCTGCGGTAGAGCTTGATCGTTTATCTATGTCGTTGGTCGGCAAGCTGACCGGAAACAGGGTTTACTCCGCTTGAGTTTGAAACCGCGCGCGGGCATCCGCCGCCAACATGTTTTGGGAGCAGCATAGATGGGTGGCGGCGCTAACCTTTATTCCTTGGAAGCGATATCGGATGCGCTCATCGGCGCGGGCTCTATCGCCGCCAGCAGCCGCGACGAGCAGCAGATCATTCGCGGATATCTCGTCCCGCTCAAGAGTGTTCTGCACGCGGAGTGCGTCGCCTTCTTCCCTTCCATATCTAACCAATCAGAATCCGCGGGCGTTTTGGCAGAAGGCATGAACTTGCAGCTGCCTCCGCAATTGTTGGCTTCCATGGAACTTGCCATTCGCAATGCTGCGCATCAGACCATGACCAGTGAAGATGCCGCATTCCTGCACGGACATCTCAAACACATTCCCGGCGCCTGCACGACGGCGGCTTCAATGTGGTCCTGCGTGCCGGCGGGTGAATCGGATTTTGGCACCATCGGCGTATTTGACGTGGCCAGCCGCACCTTTGACCGCGTCGAACAACAAGTGCTGCGGACCTTTGCGTTGCAATTGTCATATGCGCTCAAGAGCTTGGCCGCACGCAAGCAGGCCGCTCAGGCATCGAATCCGAACGCGCGTGAAGTTCATCGTTACATCGAATCCACGCAGTTCGTGGGCAACGTGGCGCGCGACCTTACCAATCCGCTCACGGCGCTCTTCGGATACATCGAGCTTTTGCGCGGCGAAAAACTCAACGACCAGAGCAGAACTTATATTCAGAAGCTGCAGGTGCAGGCGGAGAAGATGCAGGACATCATCATAGCCATGCACTCCGCGCCCAAGCCGCCGCGCAGTCACGCCGAAGAACTCGAGCGCGAACAGCAGCAAGTGCCGCGCGAACTGGCGCTCGTTCCGCCTGCGTTGCAGTTAGAACCAGTCTTTGCGAAGCAAGCAGAGCCATCGAAATCAAAACGCCAGCGCTCCGCCACTGGCCGCTCGTGCGTGCTCGTGGTGCAGAAGAACGACGCTGTCGTGGAGTTCGAAAAGACTGTGCTTGCCGCGCTTAACGCCGAAGTCTTCACCGCCAATTCCGGCACAGATGCTATCGCATTGCTCTCGCAACAAGAGATCCACGCCGTCATCCTGGGTGACGAACTCGAAGGCGAGTGGCGTAGCAAAGCGCTGCTCGAATGGATCGAAGAGAACCGGCCTGAGCTGCGCAATCGAGTGCTGCTCACGGTCTCCTCGCAGCCAAAGTCAGAGATCGTGGAATTGGTCGAAACGGAAAAGGTGCCGTTCGTGACCAAGCCGCTGCAGATCATGGACCTCTTCGCCGGCATGCGGCAAGTGCTGGGCTTCTCGCCCGACCAACTCGATAAGAAGCTGCTGAATTAACGTCTAGCGGCGCACTCCGCCCAGCAGGTTATTATTTTTCAATCGCAACCACACCGCCAATTCCCGCGCGGCATGCGTTGACCATCTTGGTTCCGTAACCAGCCTAGTAACTTACGTTCGATTACCCAACTGACTAGTATTCCGGCACTATGGCTACACAGTCCCTCGTCGTCAGCAGTGACCCGATAGTACTGGGTCAACTACGACCGTTAATGAATGAATTCGGCATGGACATGCACCAGTGCCACGAGCATGACAAAGCCCTCTCGCACCTGAAGCACAGCAAGTTTGACACTGTGATCGTGGATTGCGATGAAGACCCGAACGGCCTTGAGCTGTTGAGCAGCATCCGCCAGAGCGGCGAGCACCAGAAGACGGTCGCCGTCGGCATCACGAGCAACGTGTATGAGATGCAGCAGCTATTCGATTCCGGCGCCACGTTCGTGCTTAGCAAGCCGCTGCCGGTGGAAGATGCGCGGCGCATTCTGCGTATATCGAAGGGCGTGATCACGCGTGTGGTCCGTCGCTTCCTGCGGCTCGAAGTCGGCAACATGGCCACGGCAACTCTCGGCGACGACCAGGAAAGCATCATCCTGAATATCTCGCAGCGCGGGCTGGCCGTGCAGGCGCCGCGTCCGTTGAAGCGCGGACAAATGATCTATGTGACTTTCCTTCTGCCCAACACGTTTACGCTCATCGAAGGCATGTGCGAAGTGATGTGGAGTGACATCCTCGGACGCAGCGGGCTTGAGTTCCGCGCGCTCGCGCCAGAAATGCAAGCGAACATGTCGCGCTGGGTCTTCGCGCAAGCGAAAGAGCAGAACCTCGCCATCGCGGACCCGGTTCCGCCGAATATCCGCGAAGAGATCGCCGCGTCAGAACAAGCGGCGCGTGAGATGCAGAGTTCGCAAGTCGGGCCCAAGCTGGTAAAGATAGGTGCGAAGACGAAGACGGTGATCGTGGACGTGTCCACTGTGGCGGCGAAACACAGCCGGACCGCGGCCCTGATCACCATTGGAGCGCTGGTTGACCTGCTCGTGGTGGGGCTGGGCACCGTGCTCTTCTTCGGCTTCGGCGCCATCTTCGGTCATGACCACGTCTCGCCGACGATGGCCATCGCTGTCGGCATAGCCTTCTGGGCCATCTACCGCTTCCTGTTCTTCTTCTTCAAGGTGAACTCCGTAGGAGAAAAAGCCGTACAAGCAAAAGTGCAGACGCGGTCGAGGTCGGTTGTCAGTAGTTAACTAGTCGTTAGCCGTAAAGCATCAGGCAGAGCCGATGTTGGCTGTGCCAAGAAATCTCATTGGTAGTCGAAGTGAGACTCAGCAAAGAAAACGGCGAACCCTTCGGTTCGCCGTCGTCAGTTTGAACGCTAAAAAATCCCTACCCGATCTCCTCGTTCCAGTTCTGCAAGTAATCGCGTACGGCGACCATGAACTTGTCGGCATCGGCGCCGTCGATGATGCGGTGGTCATAGCCTAGCGTCAGGCGGATGATGCTGCGGATGGCTATGCTGTCATTGCCATCTTTGTCCGTGATGACGACCGGCTCTTTGAACATGCCGCCCATGCCGAGGATGGCGACCTGCGGCTGGTTGATGATAGGCGTGCCGAACTGCGGGCCGAAGATGCCGGGGTTGGTGATGGTGAAGGTGCCGCCCTGAACTTCGTCGGGCTGAAGTTTTTTGTTGCGCGCGCGCTCGGCCACGTCATTGATGGCGCGCTGGATGCCGAGGAAGCTGCGCTCTTCCACCTGCTTCACCACGGGCACGATCAGGCCCCAATCAAGCGCGACCGCGATGCCGAGGTTGATGTTCTTGTGGTAGCGGATGGCGTCGCCTTCGACCGACGAATTGACGATTGGCATCTGCTTGATGCCGGCGATGACCGCGCGCGAGATGAACGGCATGTAAGTGAGCTTCACGCCGTTGCGCTGCTCGAAGCTGTTCTTCTGCTTCTCGCGGATCTTCACGATGCGCGTCATGTCCACCTTGAAGACAGTGTGGACGTGCGCGCTGGTGTGCTTCGATTCCGCCATGCGCTGCGCGATGATGCTGCGCATCTTCGTCATGGGGACCAAGTCGCCGGAGAGAGCGTATTGCCCTGCAGGCGGTGGAGTATAGGGAGCCGCGGGAGCGGAAGCTTGTGCGGGCGCGTACTGCTGCTGTTGTTGCGGGGCGCGCTGTTGCTGTGCGGGAACTGACGCGCCTGCACCGTGCGTGTTGACGAAATTCAGGATGTCATCTTTGGTGATGCGTCCGCCAGCGCCTGTGCCGGAGCCGGCTAGATTGTTGAGATCGATGTTCTTGTCTTTGGCGATCTTGCGCACGAGCGGGGAAGAGCGGATACCGCGTCCGTCACCCGAGCCGCCACCTTGTTGTCCGCTGGATTGTTGCTGACCTCCGCCCTGCGGAGTTTGTGCGACGTTCTGTTGCTGCGCTTGCACAGCCTGGTTTCCGCCGCGCTGTTCCATCTGCTGCGCACCGCGGACGGTGTCGATCTCAGATTCGCCGCCGGAAGCGGGTTTCGCCGCAGGCGCGGGAGCTTTGGCTGCTGGGGCGGAAGCTGCGGGTGCGGCTGCCTTAGGCGCCGGGGCTGCCGCAGAACCTTCTTCGCCGATCACGCCGACGACCGTGTTCACCTGGACGGTGGTGCCTTCGGCGACCTTTTGTTCCACCAGCACGCCGGCCGCAGGCGACGGGATCTCTGCGTCCACTTTGTCAGTGGAAATCTCAAAGAGAGGC
>JAICLA010000089.1 GCA_025927695.1 Terriglobales bacterium
CGCCGGTCTCGGGATTACGCGCCCAGATGGTGAGTGACCACTTGTTGTCTCCGGGACGCATGTCTGGATTCCAAACGCCAGGATTGCCGGTGCCGTAATAAATGAGATTAAGTTCGGGATCGTAAGAAACCCAGCCCCAGATGGTGCCGCCACCCATCTTCCATTGGCCGGGTGTCCACGTGCTCACGCCGAGATCTTTGCCCTGATCTTTTTTGTAGAAGGGTTTGAAGTCGGGACCAATGAGGACATCTTTGTCCGGGCCGCTGTTGTACGCGCGCCAGAGGATCTTGCCCGTCTTAAGATCGAGCGCGGTCATCTTGCCGCGCACGCCGAGTTCGCCGCCGGAGTCGCCGACGAGGACCACATTCTTAACCACGAGCGGCGCCATGGTGATGGTCTCGCCGAGATTGATGTCGCCGACTTGCGTGCGCCAGAGTTGCTTGCCGGTGTTGGCGTCGACGGCGACGGTGTTGGTATCGAGCAAGTTGTAGATGATCTTTCCGTCGGCATAGCTGGCACCGCGGTTGACTACGTCACAGCAAGCGATGCCGACGGACTTTGGATCGGGATGCGGTTCATAGATCCATTTTTGAGGAGAGCCGGGCTTGGTCAGGTCGAGCGCGA
This sequence comes from Terriglobales bacterium, assembly GCA_025927695.1. Classification (GTDB taxonomy): domain Bacteria; phylum Acidobacteriota; class Terriglobia; order Terriglobales; family Acidobacteriaceae; genus JAICLA01. Next base: position 625 of record JAICLA010000089.1, read on the forward strand.
TCAGGTTGTTGGGGAAAGGCGTGACGACGTACATCGTGTTATTCACGACCAACGGGCCGCCTTCGTGACCGTGGGGAATACCGGTCGACATGGTACTGATCACATGCAGGTTCTTCACGTTGTCTTTAGTGATCTGGTTGAGCGGGCTAAAGCGCGTGCCGGCGTAGTCGCCTTCGGGAGTGACCCACGTGCCGTTGGGGAGAGGGCTGACCATTTTTATACCGGGCAGTGAGCCGGGGACGTCGGTCGGGCCTTTGTCTTGCGCGGCGGCGCAGAGCGCGAGGGAGGTTGCGACTAGAGCGCAAATGCTTATTAATCTTGTGTTCGTCTTCATAAACTTTTTGGCTCCTTCGCTCTCCATCAATTCCCCATTACTTCAATGTGTACAGATATGCGGCCGCGTCTTTGGCTTCCTGATCAGAGAGGCCCAGCGTCGGCATTGCCGTTCCGGCCTCGATCGATTGTGGCGACTTCAACCACTTCACTAAGTTGTCTGGCGTGTTGGGCAGCTCGCCGGCGATCATGGTGCGACGACTCATGAAATAAAGCGGCGGGCCTACGAGACCACGGGCGTCATTGATGCCGGGAATGGTGTGGCATGAACCGCAGCCATAAGCTTCGATCACTTTGCGTCCTTGGTGCGCGTCTCCGCCAGTGGAGACGTTGTAGGCTTGCGCGGTATTGTCCCCGATGCAGCCGGCCAAGCTGAGCGAAGCGAACAGCCCGAGGATCGCAAGAAAGAGCCTCATCATTTGGCCCTCACGCAGAAATCAAGAATCATTGCGGGAATGCCAAGCCAGATGATGCCGAGACCGAGCGAGATCGCCATCAACATGCCGACCATCCCCATGAATTCCTGCCGGCCGATGGCATGAGAATCGGTGAGCGGCTCGCGAGCGGCGTTGCGAAAGGTCTGGAAGCCCGTCCAGCCGGCGCCGATGGCGGTGATCAGTAAAAGAAAGGTCAGTACGAACAACAGAGTCCTGCCGCCGGATGCGGAATGCGCGCAGAAGTAATAGGCGGTCAGCAAGTCAGCGCAGCCGAGTAGGACCCATGCGATGCCGGCACCGCCGAATCCGAACCAGAGGCGTTTTTGCGAAACGCTCTGCGGATGGTCTTGCGCGGGATTGGTTATCTTACCGGTCATAGGTGCGGTCCTATGTAGAGGATGCCAACGATGAAGAACCAGATGAGATCGACGAAGTGCCAGTACATGGATGCGACTTTGTAAGGCAGATACGGAGATTCGTCCGTCGGGCGGTAATGCGGCAGCACGAGGACGTAAGCGAGGATCAACAAGCCGACGATCAGGTGAAGCGCATGAAAGCTGGTGATGGCGTAGAAGATGGAGCCATAGGAATTCGTGAATGGCGTGAGCGAATGCCAGTGGTCCATGTATTCGTAGATCTGAATGATGAAGAAAGCGATCCCTAGCAGGAGCGTACCGATAAGGGCGATGCGCCCCGAGGCGGAGTTCCCGTTTTTGACCTGCTTCTCTCCCCAGTGCAGCACCACGCTGCTGGCGAACAGAACCACCAGCATGATGAGCGCGAGCATCAACTTTGGCGGCTCGTTGTGCTGCCAGCGTCCTTTATTCTGGGCGAGATAAAAATACGAAAAGAAAAGCGAGATGAAGAGAAACGCCTCTGTAGCGATCACGAGAAGCATGGCGTGCTTGCCGCGGTCGGCTTCGAACGGCAGCGCCGGCAGCGGACGCCGCGTCTCCGGTGGAACGACGCTGGGGGCAACGAAGGTGCTCACGCTTCGGCCCTCGCAATCTCAGCTTCAGGCCAGAGCCAGTAGAACGAGACCAGCATGATGGCGACAGCGCCGGCCAGGGTGAGCCACATAGCTTGAAAGACGAGCGCAATGAAGAACACGAACATGGCCATCGCCAGCAGCAGCGGCGCGATAGTGTCTTCCGGCATTCGCGAGATGGCGTTCGGGACCGCGTCGAGTGCGCTGGTGGCCAGCGTCAGACGGCCTTGGTCGAGGATGCGTTCGCCGGTGGGATCGTGGGTCTCGTCGTGCTCGTCCCAAAGCGGGTGGCGCGAGACTACCGTTGGAATATGGATGCTGCCATAGGGTGGTGGCGGTGATTCGGTGTCCCACTCGAGCGTGTCAGCATTCCAGGGATTTTTCCCGGCGATGCGTCCGCTACGCACACTGATGAACAGATTGATGATACTGATCAGGATTCCCAGCGCGAGAATGTAAGCGCCGATAGTGGAGAGCGCGTTCACGCCATCAAGACCATAACCCGGCGGGTAGGTATAGATACGACGGGGCATGCCGTTGAGTCCGGCGATGTGCATGGGGAAGAAAGCGAGGTTGAAGCCGATGAACATGACCCAGAAGCTCCACTTGCCGAGGTATTCGTCCATCATGCGGCCGGTGATCTTGGGCAGCCAGTAATAGAAGGCGGCGAAAACAGGAAACATGTTCGCGCCCACGAGAACGTAATGCAGGTGAGCGACGACAAAATATGTGTCATGCACTTGCCAATCGGCGGGGATGATCGCGGTGAACACCCCGCTGAGCCCACCGACTACCAGCATTCCGATGAATCCGAGAACGAAGTGCATGGAGGCGGTGAGGACCGGCCTGCCCTTCCATAGCGTAGCGATCCACGCGAAGACCTGCACCGTGGTGAAGATAGAGATGGTCATGCTGCCAGCGCTGAAAAAGCTCATAGCCATCTGAGTCATGCCGACGGCGAACATGTGATGGACCCACACACCGAATCCGACTACACCTGTGAGCACGGTAGAGATGGCGACATACGGATATCCGACGATGGGACGCCGGCAGAACACGGGCAGAATCATGGAGACCATGCCGGTGGCGGGCAGAAAGACTACGTACACCCACGGATGGCCGAAAAACCAGAACAGCTGCTGCCAGAGAATAGGATTGCCATTACCAGCAAGGTCAAAGAAATGTGTGTGCCAGCGTCGATCGAGTTCGAGGAATGTACAGGCGGCTGTGAGCGCGGGAAGAGACGCAACGATGACGAAAGAGACTGTCATAGTGCTGTACATGAAGAGCGGCATGCGGCTGATGGCCATTCCCGGCGCACGCAGTCGGAAGATGGTGACGATGAAGTTGATGGCGCCAGCGGTCGTCGAAATCGTAAGGAAGATCAGCGCGAGGCAGTAGAAGTCCATGCCGTAGCCGGGCGAATATTTGAGGCTGGTATAGGGAGCGTACGCGAACCATCCGCTGTGGGGTGCTTGTCCCATGATCGGACTTATATAGAGAAAAGTGCCGGAAAGAAGAAATGACCAGTAGGTAAATGCGTTGACGCGGGGAAAGGCCATGTCTCGCGCGCCGAGCATTAGAGGTATCAAGTAGTTAGCGAAACCGGAGAGGATCGGCGAGGCATACCAGAAGATCATCGTCATGCCGTGCATGGTGAAGATCTGGTTATAAGCTTCCGGAGTAAGCAGGGCCTGATCGGAGCGCGCCAGTTGCAGACGCAGAATCGCAGCTTCGATGCCCCCGATAACGAGAAAAAGAAAAGCGGTAACGAGGTAACGTTTGCCGATTTTTTTGTGATCTACTGTCGAGAGCCAGCCCCAGAGTGTGGGCGGCGATTCCCAGATATCTGTAAGCCTTTCGAAGACGGCGGCACTGCTCATTGCAACTCCCACAACGGCAGATTGAACAGATGAGACCGGGACAGATAGTTCCCGCCCCGACCTCAAGCAGATGCAGGCGGCCACGATGTGCGATGCCCGTAGTAGTCACATGGCGTAGATTGACGTTTAATATCGTTTTACGATATGAATTTGCCCCTTGAATTCATCGATTTACCCTTCGGTGCCGGTCTTTGGTTTGGAGAGTTTTTCATGCACTGCTCCTTTCACCTTCCCGGGGATAAGATTAGCCATCATGCCCTCTACTTTGGTCTTCATCGAAGCGGCATAGACATGGTCTTCACCCTTCATAAGCGCTTCAATCCCTTGTTTAGCGACGTCTTCCGGCTGACTTTCTTTTTTTCCTTCTGAGCCCACCTCAGTGTTTTCCATATGCGCGCGACGGAAGAAGTCGGTATCGGTCGGTCCAGGCTGCAATGCAGTCACGGTGATATTCGTATCGCGTAGTTCATAGCGCAGGCTGTGCGCAAATGAGAGATCGAAAGCCTTGGATGCGGCGTAAACGGCTTGGCGCGGTGCCACCATCTCGCCGGCTATCGAGGCGGTGAATAAAATGCGACCTGCGTTGCGGGCTGTCATGTGACGGACGACGTGCTTGGCAAGATGGACGGTGCCGGTACAATTCAGTTCCACTATTTTGAGTTCTTCGTCGAGATCCGTGTCGCGGAAGAGTCCGCCTACGCCGACTCCGGCATTAAGACAGGCGATCGCGAGTGGCCGGTTGAGAGACTCAACGCGATTCCAGAGTTCCATCACGCCATCCCGAGTAGCGAGATCAGCTTGCACCTCCACGACGTTTGTTCCTGCCTTGCGAAAATCTTCTGCCGCGCCGGGGAGACGGTCTCCAGATGAACAGACGATGAGATCATATCCGCGATTTGCCAGTTCCTGCGCCAGTGAGTAGCCAATACCGCTCGACGCTCCTGTAACGAGTGCCAACTCCTTAGCCATGATTCCTCCGAAAAAGTATTTGCGTTCGGATGCGCCTTACGCGTGCCGATGATGGGCGACTCGTTGCGACAATAAACGCCAGAGTTTCTGGTTAACAATTTTCCGGCAAACGAATGCGTGCGCGGTGCGCATCCATATGAATTCCGATCGGTGAAAGGATGCGCCAATGACACGAGGGTCTTTGACTCGAAGCACTTCTTTTTCTTCCCAAGACAATCACGAGAGTGACAGCAGCGCAAAATTCGGCGCGCTGTTAGCGGGATTGGGCATTGCAGCACTCGGACTGACGCGAAAATCCGCTACGCGGGTGGCTATGGTCGCGACGGGGGCAACTATTGCGTCTTTCGCACTACGCGATGACTCGGCAGAACAATCGCAATCATCTTCTTGCGCCACTAGCAGCATCATTGTGAACGTCCCGCGTGAGCGCGCTTATTCTTTCTGGCGCGATTTCTCCAACCTTCCGCAATTCATGAACCACCTCAAATCGGTAGAGGTAAGCGATGGCCGCCATTCGCGCTGGGTGGCATATGGGCCTATGAATAAAGAGATCGAGTGGGATGCGGAGATCACCGACGAACAAGAGAATGAACGCATCCTGTGGCAATCGATCGAAGGCTCCGACATCTCCATGCTAGGCATAGTTGAATTCACGGAAGCGGCAGGAAAACGCGGCACCCTGATCAAAGTGAATATTTCTTATGAGTCGCCGGGCGGAGCGTTGAGCAACACCGCGGCAAAACTTCTGGGGAAGGATCCGAGCTTCCTCATGCGGCAAGACATGCGCCGCTTCAAGGCGCTTCTTGAAGCCGGTGAGATTCCGACGACCGAGGGACAAAGCCATGGCCCGCGCAGCCTACTCAGTGGACTCTTCGGCGCGATGAATCCTGACGAACCAGTGAAGAAAAATGCGGGACGAAGCTTGGCGAACGCTCACAAAAGGAGAGTGTCATGAAGGCGATCTGTTGGATGGGCAAGGAAAAGATGAGCGTGGAAGATGTCCCCGACCCAAAGATATTGAATCCGCGCGACGCCATTATCCGTATCACGCGTACCTGTATCTGCGGCTCAGACCTGCACCTCTACAACGGATTCATGCCTACCATGGAACAAGGTGACATCGTAGGACACGAGTTCATGGGCGAAGTAGTTGAAGTTGGGTCAGGCGTGAATCGTGAGAAGCTGAAAGTGGGCGATCGGGTGGTGGTGCCCTTCACCATCGCTTGCGGCAATTGCTTTTTCTGCAATGAACAGCTTTGGTCACTGTGTGACAACTCGAATCCGAATTATTGGATCGCGGAAGAGATGATGGGCAATTCGCCTTCGGGACTTTTTGGATATACGCACATGATGGGCGGATATGCCGGCGGGCAGGCGCAGTATGCTCGAGTGCCGTTTGCAGATGTTGGACCGCTGAAGATTCCCGAAGGTTTGTCTGACGAACAAGTTGTATTTCTTTCTGACATTTTTCCTACCGGTTACATGGGCGCGGAGAACTGCAATATCCGCCCGGGAGATACAGTCGCAATATGGGGATGCGGGCCTGTGGGACTGTTCGCCATTAAGTCGGCATTCTTGCTGGGAGCCGAACGCGTGATCGCGATCGACCGATTCCCATACCGTTTGCAACGCGCTAAGGAAGCGGGAGCTGAGACCATCAACTACGAACAAGTAGACGACTTGGTCCAATCATTGAAAGACATGACCGGCAGTATGGGCCCTGATTCGTGCTGTGACGCCGTTGGTATGGAAGCAGCGGGACACACGCTGCCTTTCATGATCGATCGCGCAAAGCAGGTCATGCGACTTTCATTCGACCGCCCGAATGTCTTCCGGCAATGCATCATGGCGTGCCGCAAGGGTGGCACGATATCGATGCCAGGGGTGTACGGCGGCCTGGTGGACAAAATCCCGCTGGGGCAATTCATGAACAAAGGCTTGACCCTAAAAACTGGTCAGACACACATGATGCGGTATATGAAACCTCTGCTTGAACTCATCGAACAACACAAGATCGATCCCAGTTTTGTGATCAGCCATCGCGTTTCGCTCGATGAAGCCCCGGAAATGTATAAGACATTCCGCGATAAGCAGGATGAATGCACCAAAGTGGTGATCGATCCCTGGGCGGAAAGCAAAGCTGCATAGATAAAGGAGAAGAAAATGGCAGGACTGAAATTCGATAATACATTTCCGCGAGTGATCGACTCAAAGACCCATTCGGCGATCGACTGGGTGCATTCCGCCGCTAACTTTGTGGCCGCTGGTATCTTCGCTGCGCGCGGGAACAAGAAGGCCGCTGTAGGCGCCGCAATGTTAGGCACCAACGTGCTGTTCAACACGCTGATGACGGACTACGAATATGGAGTCTTCCGCGTGTGGAATTTCAAAGTGCACGGCATCTTGGATTATTCGGTGGCAGCAACGAGTGCGGCGCTGCCTGCGGTGATGGGATTCAACGACACCCCGGAAGCGAATTTTTTCTACGTGCAAGGCGCCGTGGAAACGATGACCGCCGGAATCACTGACTACGATGATGAGTCAGGTGCCGAGAATCCGGACCATCTGGGAAGAGTGTTCGAAGCAGCTTAAATGAAGTGGTGGGCGCTATAGGATTCGAACCTATGACTTCCACCGTGTGAAGGTGGCACTCTACCGCTGAGTTAAGCGCCCGTTTGTGCGGGAGGATAGAGATTTATTGTAGCAAATCCGCGGGCGATGCCAGGCGGCAGCAACGCGTGGGTTAGAAAGCAAATGTGATCGCGCTGCGAGGCGGAATCTTGCGAGTCAGACCGCTTGGCCTGCTGCGGCGCCTGATGCCCAAGCCCACTGGAAATTAAATCCGCCGAGGTGGCCGGTCACGTCTACCACTTCCCCGATGAAATACAGTCCGGGCACCTTTTTGCATTCCATCGTTTGTGCTGAGAGTTCGTCGGTATCGATGCCGCCGGCTGTGACTTCGGCCTTGGAGAAACCTTCGGTACCGTCTGGAACGAACTGCCAATTGTGTGCGAGACGTTCGAGCTCCGTGAGCGAGTGGTTGGTGAAGTCTGCAGGAGGATGGAGGTCGATCCAGCGATCGGCGAGACGCGCAGGAAGGTATTTGCGAAATGATGCTTTCACGGCAGCTAAGTTGCGTGGCGTGGCGGAATCGCGGAAATCAGCTGTCAACTCCTTCCCGGGTGCAAGATCTATGGTTATTGCAGTTTCCTTCTGCCAGTAAGAAGAGATCTGCAAGACGGCGGGGCCGCTGAGCCCGCGATGGGTGAACAGCATGCCTTCGCGAAAGCTGCGGCGACCCAAGGAAGCGATGACTTCAGTAGAAATGCCTGCGAGGCCGGCGTAGTCTTTCGAATCTTCGGTGTTGAATGTGAGGGGCACGAGGGCGGGGTAGGGTTCGCGGATAGCTAGCATGAAGCGACGCGCCAGATCGTATCCGAATGAAGTCGCGCCCATCTTGGGGATCGATAGTCCACCGGTGGCGATGACCAGCGACGTCGCTTGGAAGGCTTGATCCGCTACCCCTACGGCAAAGGAACTGTTTTCGCGCTCGATACGAATGTTGCCAGCATTCAGGAAGATGCGCACACCGGCTGCATCGCATTCGCGCAAAAGCATGTCCACTATTTGGCACGAGGAGCCATCGCAGAACAGTTGTCCTAGCGTTTTTTCGTGGTAGGCGATCCCGTGCTTCTCCACCAGTGCGATGAAATCAACAGGCGTATAGCGGGCGAGCGCGGACTTGCAGAAGTGCGGATTGGCTGAAAGAAAGTTTTCTGGTTTGGTGTGAAGGTTGGTGAAATTGCAGCGTCCGCCGCCGGAGATGAGGATCTTCTTACCGATACGATCTGAGCGCTCGAGTACGGCGACGCGGCGTCCGCGCTTGCCGGCCTCAATGGCGCACATAAGACCGGCAGCGCCGGCGCCTACGATGATGACGTCAAAGGATGTTTCACGTTGCACGGTTTCACTATACGAGATTCGTTATCGGTTATCGGTTTAAGAGCTTTCACAACGAAGGACACGATGGGCACACGAAGGCGCACCAAGGATATTTCCCAGCCGACGTCTGCTTTCTTGTCAGAAACCCTGTGAACTAAATCAGTCGTTATGTTTGTACATGCGTTTCTGGCCTCCACAGAGTTTTTTCATACGTTTCTTGGCGGTGTGCGCAGCTTGCACGTCTGTCTTGGTCTCCAAATAGCGGGCCTCTGATCGCAGCTTCTGATAATTCTCCAATCGATCAGCTTTGAGATCACCAGCATCAATGGCGCTGCGCACTGCGCAGCCTGGCTCAGAATCATGTTGGCAATCGCGGAAACGGCAACAGCGCGCGGCTTGTGTGAGGTCATCGAATGCGGCGGAGAGGCCGTCGCTCGCGTCCCAGAGTTGAAGTTCACGCATTCCCGGGGTGTCAATGACGATAGCGCCACCACCGATCGAGCCTTCAGGCAGCACAAAGAGTTGGCGTGAGGTAGTAGTGTGACGCCCGCGATCGTCGGATGCGCGAACGTCGCCAGTGGATTGCGAATGCTCGCCTAGCAACGCGTTAACTATCGTTGACTTGCCGACACCCGACGAACCGAGAAACACACACGTCTTTCCCCGCGACAGGTGTGGCGAGAGTGATTCGAAGCCAACGCGCGTGACAGCGCTGAGTGCAATGACGTCCACGCCGGGCAATTTCGCTTCGATCTCCAGCTGCAAGGCTGAGGCGTCTACAGCCAAATCACTTTTGTTGAGCAAGACGATGGGAATCGCACCGCTGTCCCAAGCGAGAGCTACGTAGCGTTCGATGCGCCGGACATTCAGTTCTTTGTTCAGCGCCGAGACGATGAAGACAGTGCCGACATTCGCAGCGAGGATCTGTTCATGTGCGACACGCCCGGCGGCCTTACGGCAAAGTTTCGTCTTGCGTGGATAAAGCGAATGGATGACGGCGCGGTCGTTGCCGGACATCATCTCGACGCCGACCCAATCGCCGACTGCAGGCATGTCTTCGCGGTCCGCGGCGTCATGGCGGAATGCGCCGGAGAGCTGCGCGAGCGATTCGCCATGGACACTGGCGACGCGGTAGTGTCCTTTCAGTTGTTCTATCACGCGTGCGGGCGTGAATGCAGCGTGCGGAGTCTCTTGAAAATGTGCAGCAAAGAAATCATTCCAACCCAGACGGAGTAGTTCCAGATGCATTTGATCCTCAGGCCAATTCGGCGGATGAAAAACCGGAAAACACGCGAGCAGGCGC
>JAICLA010000276.1 GCA_025927695.1 Terriglobales bacterium
ATAGCTGAAGGCGAGGTGTTATTCGTTGGCGGAAGTAAAAGTTCAAGAGGGCGAACCGTTAGAGAACGCTCTCCGTCGCTTTAAGAGAAAAGTCCAGACTGAGGACATCATCAAGGAAGTGAAGCGGCATTCGTTTTACCTGAAGCCCGGTGAGAAAAAGCGCGTAAAAGCTGCATTAGCGCGCAAGCGTAACCGGAAAAAGGCTCGGAAAGAGCAAGACTAGTTTTTTTATTACCCGGATGGCCGCTTGCGATCGCGGCGGCCATACCGAAAAGCAAGTAGCAAGAGCAGTTCCATAACGCGTTTCCCCCGGAATCATAGGTTGTAAGTTGTAACCTCAGTTCGCTTGTATCTCTGGACGGGCGCTCTGCGGTGGGCCGAACACGAAAAGGGTTTGTACACAACTTGCAGGGTCCTTTCGCGGGGAATCCGTTGCCTTTACCCAAAGCAACCGGTTCCGATCAGTCCTCCGCTATCGGTTCGTTGCAAAGGGTATGGGGCGCGCCATGGAATTCCAAGATAAGACTCTCAAGTGCGTTGACTGCGGTAACGATTTCATCTTCACCGCCGGCGAACAACTTTTCTTCCACGACAAACAATTCAAGAACGAACCCAAGCGCTGCAAGAACTGCAAAGGCCAGCGCGCCGCTGCCATGGGACACAAACCCGGCGGATCCGGTGGCAATTTCCACCAAAAGGTCGAGACGCGCACCACCTGTTCCGGATGCGGCAAGGAGACCACGGTCCCCTTCAAGCCCACTCAAGGACGCCCGGTGCTGTGCCGTGAATGTTTCCAAGGGAAACGTTCTTCGGCGGCTACAGCCTCGTAGTCTCTCTCAACACTCATTAAACTTGCGCACGGGCGGACGTGTGTCCGAGCCTGCGCCCGTAAAAACAAAATCGGCCCGCGAAGGCCGATCGGTTTCAATCTTTTGGCTGATTTAGCTGGCTTGTTTCTGCGAAGCAGCACGTTTAGTGCTGCTGCTTCCCGCTCCGGCTCCCGCTACTTCTTTGCGAGACTTTTTTTTATCCTCATGCGAGATCAAAAGCGCTTCGATCTGGCGCAGCAGGTCGTTGGTGTTCATGGGCTTCACCAGCATGCTGTTGGCGCCCTTATCTTGCCAGTCAGAACCGAGCAGCGGATACGCAGTCAGCAGCGCCACAGCCGGATCATAAGCCTGCGACTTCGCCGCTTTCACCACGTCATATCCCGCGGTATCGGTCTCCATGCGCATGTCCGTGATGACCATGTGGTACTCGTTCTTGTTGAGCTTCTGCTTGGCCTCGCGCGCAGAGGCGGCGGTCTCCACTTCAAAACCATTCATTTCCAGGATTGCTTTCAACGTAAGAAGGATTGCCAACTCATCATCAACGAGCAGAATGCGTCGTTTCATGGAAACTCCCTGTGGGATTGAGACCTCTAGACGGTCATTGAGATGCCGAACCAGCTACTCTGGTTGTAAACCATGTTTGCTAAGCGCTGGCTAACTGTTGCGTAAGAAAGAGCTGTTTGCTGCCGCTATAATACTCCTGATGGCAGACCGCGAATCGCAATATTTTGTTAAAAATTTCGGCTGCCGCGCTACCCAGGCAGACGGTGCCGCCATCGAGCAGTATCTCACTTCCAAGGGCCTTAACCGCGCGCCAAACGAGGCCACAGCCGCGGTCGTAGTCTTTAATAGTTGCACCGTGACCGCGGCAGCCGACGCAGATCTGCGCGCTTCCGTCCGCCAGGTCCACCGCGAAAATCCAGCCGCCAAGATCTTAGTCACCGGATGCTACGCCCAACGAGCGCCTGAAGAAATAGCCGCGCTGCCCGGCGTGACCTGGGTTGTGGACAACGCGCAGAAGCATAAGGTGGGCGAAGTCGCAGCATCGGCGTTTACCCATTCCGCTCCCGCCGACTCTTCTTTTGTCCGGCTGTCCGCAGTCGGCAATGCTCTATACACAGGCGACATCTTCGCCCACACCGAACTGCTCGCCGCCCCGATCTTTGAAGTCTCCCAAGACAGTAACGCCCGAACGCGTCCGAACCTCAAAGTCCAGGATGGATGCGACAACCGCTGCAGCTTCTGCGTGATCCCTTTCGTCCGCGGACAAAGCCGCTCCCTCGCGCTCGATTCCGTCATCGCCGAGATGAACCAACTCGTCGACGCGGGATACAAAGAGGTTGTCATCTCCGGCATCAACCTCGGCCGCTGGGGCCGCGACTTCGCGACACAGCAACGCTTCGAGGATCTCATTCACGCCATCCTCGACCGTACGTCGCTTGAGCGCCTGCGCATCAGCTCCGTCGAGCCCATGGACTGGACGCCCGAACTCATCGTGCTGGTCGCCGGGTCACCCCGTATCTGCAAGCACGCGCACGTGCCTTTGCAATCGGGCAGTGACCGCGTGCTGCGCATGATGCACCGCAAGTATCGTCCGTGGCATTACGCGGAGCGCATCAACGCGATTCGCGCCGCCATGCCGGACGCCGCCATCGGCGCCGACGTGATGGTCGGCTTCCCCGGCGAGACGGACGAACTCTTCGAAGAGAACCGCGCATTCATCGCCTCACTGCCGTTCACATATCTGCACATCTTCACATATTCCTCGCGCCCCGGCACCGCGGCCGCGACCATGCCCGATCATGTTCCGGTCAACATCGCCCGCGACCGAAACAAGATCCTGCGCGACCTGATAGCTGAGAAGAACGCCACCTTCCGCGCATCATTCGTGGGCAGGGAACTGGAAGCCATCACGCTGCACCCCAACTCCGACGGCACCACCGAAGCACTGACCAATAATTTCCAGAAGCTGCGGGTCAACGGCAAACATCTTCCGAATCAACTGGTGATCACAACCGTCACCGGTACAACAAACGACGGATTAATGGGTGAGTTTTGTAGCGCCCTTGTCCCGCCGACGAAGGTAGCTGATTTTTGTTTTCAGCCCTGATCCCTCTGTGACCTTTGCGTCTTTGCGTCTTTTGCGCCTTCGTGTTGGGTTCTGTTTTTGCTTTTTCGTGCAACGTGCAACTTGTAACGTGAAACGCCATGTCTAGAGTCGCGAAGCCACCACCTTCCGCAGCATCTGGGGAAAAAACTCTTCTACCGTTTCTTCCGCAAGAAAGTAGTGAAGCGGCTGGGCAAAGAGATCGAACCCGTCCAGGTCCTTTCGAATCATCCCAAATTGCTCTGGGGCTACTCGCAACTTTCTGTTGCGCTCGACGGCGACGGCCTTCTGCCCGCGAGACTGAAATCTCTGGTCTGCGCCCGCGCAGCATCTCACATCGGCTGCCTCTTTTGAATGGACATCAACTCTGCCGTGGGCAGAAAAATGGGCGTCACCGAAGAGCAACTGCTCGATTTGAACAATTACAAGATCAGCGCGGTCTTCGAC
>JAICLA010000145.1 GCA_025927695.1 Terriglobales bacterium
GTGCTTTCTACGGGAAAGTATTCGGCGTATTTGAAGATCGCGGAAGGGTGTGACCATCCTTGCAGCTTCTGCATCATTCCTCAGTTACGCGGAAAATTTCGCTCGCGACGGTTTGAGTCGGTGATCGCTGAAGCGGAGAAACTGGCGGCGAGTGGAGTTTGCGAGTTGGTGCTGATCGGGCAGGACACCACTTGTTATGGCGAAGACCTTGGGTTGAAAGATGGGCTGGCATTGTTGCTGGAGCGACTGGCGCAGATCGAACAACTCAAGTGGGTGCGGTTCTTGTATGCGTATCCGAACAAGATCACGGGCAAGCTGCTGCAGGTGATTGCGGAGAACCCGAAGGTTTGTTCGTACATTGATGTGCCGTTGCAGCATGCCGCGCCGCAGGTGTTGAAGCGGATGAAGCGCGGCGCGAGTGGTGAGATCTTCATGAAGTCAATCGCGAAGATGCGCGAGACTGTGCCGGGCGTTACCCTGCGGACCTCGTTCATTGTCGGGTTTCCGGGCGAGACGGAAGAAGATTTCGAAGCGCTTTGCGATTTTGTAAAAGAAGCGAAGTTCGACTGGCTGGGCGTTTTCGGATACTCGGACGAAGATGGTTGCGCCGCACACGGGATGGATGCGGAGCTTAAAGTGCCGGAGCGCGAGATCGAACGCCGTCGCAAGAAGCTGATGAAGATTCAGCAAGGGATCAGCAAGAAAAGCAAAGCGAGGTTAATTGGGCGCGAGTTTGATCTGATCGTGACCGGCGTCTCGGAAGAGACGGAGCTTCTCTGGGAAGGGCGCACAGAGATGCACGCGCCGGAGATCGACGGCAAGGTTTACATTAACGACTTGGGCGAACGCGAAGAGCTGACGGTGGGTGAAGTGGTGCGCTGCCAGATCACTGAGGCGCATGATTATGATCTAGTGGCGCGTGTGATGTGAGGAATGGCAAAGAAGAAGACCAAGTCGCTGCGCTGCCCTTCGTGCAAGACGATTGTTTTGGCGAAAGACCCTGAGTTCCCTTTCTGCAGCGAGCGCTGCCGAACTATTGATCTGGGTAAGTGGGCCAGCGGCGCGTACAAAGTTTCAACGGCAATCAGCGATCCGGAAGTGCTGGAATCGTTGATCGACGAAAACGGCGAAGCGCGGAATAAACCTTCGTAAGAAATCCATGGCAGACACCAATACTTCGGCGGTGAGTGCGACTGACGCAAAGCGAACTGCCTGGGCGTGGGTGAGTGGCACGTTCTTTGGTATTGGGCTCGTCGGCAAAGGCGGCGGCACGGTTGCTGCCGTCGCGACGCTGATCATCTGGTGGCTGGTGGCTAAGAGCGGGATGTCGGTCTCAACGCTCGCAATCGTCACTACCGCCTTCGCGGTTTTCGCAACTTTGCTTGGCATTCCGGCCGGAACAATTGTTGCGCGCGAACTCAACAAGAAAGACCCTTCAGAAGTAGTGCTGGATGAAGTCGCAGGGCAAGCAATCACGATGATCGCGTTGCCTGTGGATTGGAAATACGCAATCGCGAGTCTTATACTTTTTAGAGCCTTCGACATTGTGAAGCCGCCGCCGGTGCGCCAACTGGAAAGTTTGCCGGGCGGCACGGGCATCATGATGGATGATGTGGCGGCGGGGATTTTGGCGCTCATCATTGTGCAGGTGTTAGTGCACTACCACCTTTTGGGATAACGGATGAGCCTGTTCGCAAAGAAAAGCTCCAACGGCAAACCTCACATCGAATCGGTGACTCCGGAAGCGGCGTTGCCGGGCGGCGAAGTGCGCATCAATGGTTCGGGATTGAAGCCGCCTGAGTTGGCGCGTCCTGTGGTTGCGTTCGGCGAGGCGGAGGGCGCAATCGTCGTCAGTTCAGACAATTTTGTTGTTGCGCGCGTGCCGGACGGCGCAGAATCCGGCAATCTGATCGTGCGGAGTGATGGGCATGAGAGCAATGCCGGCATGCTGCGCGTGGGATTGTTGATGGCTGACAACTTGCATCCGGTGACAAGCCCGGCGGTGGATGCCAAGGGAAATGTATTCGTGACTTTTTCCGGCAGTCGCGGGCAGAAGGTCCCGGTCTCGGTCTACAAGATCGATACCGATTACAACGTGAAGCCGTTCTTGACGGAGCTGATGAATGCGACGGCGATCGTGTTCGACCATGCCGGCGAGATGTACGTGACGTCGCGTTATGACGGCGCGGTGTACCGCGTGAATCCCACCGGCAATATGACTACGTTCGCCGAAGGCATGGGGACGGCCACGGGAATGGCGTTCGACGCGGCGAAAAATCTCTATGTTGGCGACCGCAGTGGAACGATCTTCAAGATAAATCCGAGCGGCGAGATATTTGTCTTCGCCACGCTGGAACCAAGCGTGAGCGCATATCACCTGGCCTTTGGCCCGGATAAAGGTCTGTATGTGACGGGACCGACTACGTCGAGCTATGACGCGGTGTATCGCGTGGATCCGGACGGTTCTGTTCGGGAGTTCTATCGCGGTTTGGGGCGTCCGCAGGGGCTGGCGTTTGACGCAGCGGGAAATCTCTATGTGGCCGGATCACACGCGGGCAAGCGCGGTATTGTTCGTATCACGGTCGATAAGCAGGCATCGCTGGCAGTAAGCGGCAATGGCATTGTGGGGTTGGCGTTCACATCGACCAAAGGCGCGGTCATCACCACGACGAACGCGGTGTACTATCTCAATCTGGGCGTGGAAGGCATGCCGCTGTTCGGCTAACGGGCGCCCAACGACGAATGATCGCGGAAATCATCGCCATTGGATCGGAACTTCTTACGCCCTTCCGGCAGGATACCAATTCCCTTTTCCTGACTGAAAAGCTGAACGAACTCGGCATCGAAGTGGTGCATAAATCGGTGGTGGGAGACGACCGCGCGGAGCTGGCGTCTGTTGCGCGGATCGCCCTAAATCGTACTGATATCGTGATCTTCATGGGTGGGCTCGGTCCGACGGAAGACGACCTCACGCGCGAGAGTGTGGCTGAGGCGATGCGACTTCCGCTGCGGCGTGATCCGGACATTGTCGCGGGCCTGTATGCAAGGTTTGCGGCGCGTCGCATCAAGATGACTGAAAACAATTCCAAACAGGCTGACGTCATTGCCGGTGCAGCGGTGATGCCAAACAATAATGGCTCCGCCCCTGGTCAGTGGCTGGAAGGGTCTTACGAGGGGAAAAAGAAAGTAGTAATCCTACTGCCTGGGCCTCCGGTGGAATTGAAGCCAATGTTCATGGAACAGGCTTATGAGCGGCTGCGGGCGATTGCGCCGCCGGCATTCATTGCCACGCGTGTGCTCAAAGTGGCGTTGATGCCGGAATCAGAGTGCGATTCGCGCTGCGCACCTATATATAAAGAGCACAACGGGGTGCAGACCACCATTCTTGCCGGACCCGGCGACATTCAACTGCACTTGAAAGCGCGCGCGGATACGTTGGAAGAGGCTCAGGAACTGGTGGACGTTCTGGCCGAAGAGCTCGAAGATGAACTAGATGAGCGCGTGTACTCGACCGGCGGAGAGTCGCTGGAACAGATTGTCGGGTATTACTTGCAGATGCGCGGTGCGACTTTGGCCGTCGCGGAATCATGCACTGGCGGATTGCTGGCGGAGCGGATCACTTCGGTGGCAGGAAGCTCGCGATATTTTCTGGGGGGCGCGGTAGTTTATTCCAACGAATTGAAGACAGCGATGGCGGATGTGCCGCCTTTGATGATCGCGGAGCATGGCGCAGTGAGCAAAGAGGTGGCGATAGCTTTGGCTGAGGGCATCCGCAAGAAGTGCAAAGCGGATATTGGCGTGGGCGTCACAGGAATTGCAGGGCCGAGTGGCGGAACTGCCGAAAAGCCAGTCGGGCTTATGTATATTGCGGTGGCTGACGGCAAGAAAACAGATGTAATTGATCGCAAGGTGCCCGGCAGCCGTGATCGCGTGCGCTTTTATGCGACCCAGCAGGCTTTGGATATGGTCCGCCTGAAGCTGGTCTGAGATGCGACTTTTCGTGGGCATCGAGATCTCAGCGGGAATCCGTGAAGCAATTGGAGAGTACACGAAGAAGTTGCAGCGAGATTCTTCGGGCGCGGAGAATAAGTGGGTAAAGCCGGAATCGCTGCATGTGACGCTGAAGTTTATTGGCGAGAACAAAGATTCGGTGGGAATCGCGAAAGAACTGCACTCGATCCAATATTCGCCGATCACGTTGACATTCAAAGGAGTGGGATTCTTCACCCCAAGAAAACCACGTGTGTTCTGGGCGGGCGTCGAAGCGCCACCGGAGTTAGCGAGTCTTGCCGCGGACATCGATGCGCGTTTGTCAAAGATCGGAGTACCGAAAGAACCCCACACTTACGAGGAGTACCAGCCGCATGTGACGCTGGCCAGAACCGGCTCCGGACGTCCAGCGGGAAGTGCCCGAGACCGCAACAAACTTGCCATGTTCAGCCTGCAGGAACTGGTTGCGAAACAGCCGCAGCCCGAGTTCGGTACAATGACCGCCGAAGAATTCATTCTGTACCGTAGCGAGACTCTGCCGGGCGGTTCGCGCTACACGGCTTTGGCGCGGTTCCCGCTAGTTCCACGCATCTAGTTGAGCGCACACACCTACATCACGGTTGCGGTGATTTCCTATCTGCTGGGATCGATCCCATTCGGATACATCCTCGTACGGTTGTTCATGAAGCAGGACATTCGGGCGACCGGAAGTGGGAACATCGGTGCGACGAATGTAGCGCGCTCCGGCGCCAAAGGACTGGCGATCTCGACGTTGGCACTGGATGCGCTGAAGGGATCGGCTGCGGTGCTGCTATCGGTTGAAATCGTGCAAAATGGTTTTGGATATTCGAAAGAGCTGCAAGCCTTCGCGGCGCTGTGTGTGATCCTTGGTCACTGCTTCCCTGTCTGGTTGAGATTCAAAGGCGGCAAAGGGGTAGCGACGTCCCTGGGTGCGTTCTCAATCCTTATGCCGAAGGCGCTTTTGGTCGCACTAGTGATCTTCATTCTGGTGGTTGCGGCAACGCGCTACGTATCATTCGGATCGGTGCTCGCGGCAGTGGGAATGCCAATTGCTTCTTATTTCTTCGGAATGCGAGATGGCGCGCTGGTGCTGCTGAGTGTGGCTTGCCTGGTGATCATTCTGAAGCACAGTCAGAACATCAAGCGGCTGCTTGCAGGCAATGAGAACAAGTTTGGAGCGGCGAAAGCATGAGCAAGATCGCGGTCATCGGCGCGGGAGCTTGGGGCACGGCACTTGCCATTGTGCTGGCCCGTGGCGGCGCTCATGACGTTCATCTGTGGGCGTTCGAAAAAGAGGTATTGGAGAGCATCGAGAATCGCCGGGTGAATCGGCTGTTTCTTGATGGCTTCATTCTGCCGAAGAATGTTCACGCGACGGATTCGTTCGCGCGCACTTTGGATGGAGCCGAAACGGTAGTGAGCGTGATGCCTTCTCATCACTGCAGAAACATATTCGCGGAGATGGCTGGACAGTTGACGCCAGAGATGAGGCTGGTGTCGGCCACGAAAGGGATTGAGAACGAAACGTTGCTGCGCATGTCAGAGGTTATTTCACAGACCGTGCAAAAGCATTCTGGATTCGAACCGCGCATTGCCGCTTTGAGTGGTCCGAGTTTTGCTCGTGAGGTCGCAAAGGGCGATCCGACGGCGATCACAGTCGCTTCCGCCGACGCGGAACTGGTGACAACGGTGCAAAAAATATTTAGCGATCCCGCATTCCGCGTTTATACCAACGACGATATTGTGGGAACCGAGATCGGTGGCGCGATAAAAAACGTGATCGCGATCGCGGCGGGCGTTTGCGACGGCTTAGGTCTAGGGCACAACGCAGTCTCAGCGCTCATCACACGAGGTTTAGCCGAGATGACGCGACTAGCGGTGAGTTGCGGGGCAAAGCCAACGACGATGGCTGGGCTCGCGGGGCTCGGCGACTTGGTGCTGACGTGTACGGGCGGTTTGTCGCGGAATCGCAGGGTGGGAGTGGAGCTAGGCAAAGGCCGCAAGCTCGCAGACATTATGGGAGACATGCACGGGATGGTCGCAGAAGGCGTGCTGACCACGAATGCTGCGGTCGGATTGGCGAAGAAAATGAATTGCGAGATGCCCATCACCACGCAGATGCACCAGGTGCTGCAAGAAGGCAAATCGCCGAAAGAAGCGCTGCGCGATCTGATGATGCGGCCAGGCCGCGAAGAGTGAACAAGTAACGCAGGTAACTCATCCGCAAATTTTGATGGCCTGAAATCGCCGGGAGTCGGGTTACAATCGCAAGCGTTCCTCTGGCCAAACTATGAACCTGGGCAAATTCGTTCCCGCACGTGTACCCATTATTTACCTGATCTTGGCGGTTCTGATCGTAGTGGGCGTTGTGCCGCTTTATTTTTATGGGACCCAGGTGGTGGGCATCAATCGCGAGCGCCTGAAGACCAACGAACGCTTGCTGCAGAACACAGTCGCGCGATCTCTGGCTGACGACGTGGCGCAAAGACAAGTCAATCTACGCACCGGCCTCGATAATCTTTCTTCAGCGATCCAGATCGCCAGTGGCAATGACCTGAGTGGTGCGCACGTGAGCACACCGGAGTTGCGCGCGCTACTGGATGGCTTTGTCTCAAAGACTGACACTCTGGATTATGCGACTCTTCTGAATGCGGATGCCAAGGGTGTAACTGCGGGACGTGTGGCGCCGGATGCTTTCACACAACGCGAACTCGAGCATGCTTTCCAGGCGGCGCGTGAAGGCCGGCAATATAA
>JAICLA010000274.1 GCA_025927695.1 Terriglobales bacterium
ACGCTGTTCATGCGGCCGTCGGCAGACAAGACCTGGCAACTCATCATCAGCAAGAAGACGGGCGAATGGGGCATCCCATATCCGGGCAAAGAATTCGATTTCGCGAGGGTAGATCTGAAAAAATCATCGCTCGACGCGCCAGTAGAACTCTTCACCATCACACTGAACAAAGACGGCGACGCGTGCAAGTTGGATATCGATTGGGCCACCACGCGCGCCAGCGCGAGTATCAACGAATCGAAGTAGAGATGAATAGCTGAGCTGAAAAACCGAAGGCGCGCGCCAAGCGCGCCTTTTCACTTTTCGGGAAACGGGAAACCGGAAACGCTTAACGCTTCTTCCTCTCCGCCGGATTCTCATGCACTCTCTCGCGAAAACGGTTCTTCAGGCTGGTGCCTAGCATGACAGAGCTATCGCCGAACTTGTCGCGCAGCTTGTCCGCCATCTCCATGGCCTTGTTCCAGCGTTCGTGAGTAGAGCCGTCAAGTGAGAGTTCCATCTGTCCGCCGGAATCAACGAAGTGTGATGTGCCGACGCCCAGCAAACGCACCGTTGCACCCTGTTTCCAATTGTCGCGAAAGAGCTTGCGTATCTCGGTGTAAATCTCAGTATCAAGCTGAGTAGGATTCTCTGGTGTGTGCGCACGGGTTATCGTGGTGAAGTCGGTGTAGCGCAGTTTCAACTGTACTGTGCGCGCAAAAAGTTTCTGCTCGCGCAACCGACGCGCCACCATCTCTGATAATCGCAACAGAGTGGCCTCGATCTTCGCGGCGTCTCGCGTGTCATTCGCGAACGTGACTTCGTGACTGATGGACCTTGCGCCGTCGTCTTCGCCGACGTCATCCGTGAACCATCCGCCCGCATCTTCGCCGCGCGCTTTCGCGCGCATGGCTGCGCCCCATTGCCCGAAGTGCTCTTCAAGAAAGCCGTCTTCCAACTTCGCCAGGTCGCCTATCTTCTTGATGCCGAGTTCATGCAATCGCTTTTCGGTCACTTTCCCGATGCCCGGCATCTTGCGTACATCGAGCGGCGCAAGGAATTCCGGTTCGCGTCCGGGAATGACCCACAGCACGCCGTTAGGCTTCGCTTGATCAGAGGTGATCTTCGCGACGACCCGCGACGACGCAATCCCGATGGAGCAATTCAGTCGAGTCTCCGCTTTCATGGCTTGATGAAGATCGTGCGCAGACTTAAGCGGCGGCCCGAGAAGACGCTCAGTCCCAGTCATATCGAGGTAGGCTTCGTCGATGGATGCCATCTCGACCTTCGGCGTGAAGTTGTTCAGCACGGTGCGGACTTGCTTGGAACACTCCTGATAGCGTTCCATGTGCCCGTCAACAAAGATGGCGTGCGGGCAAAGTTTCGCTGCAGTCCGCAAGGGCATCGCAGAATGCACGCCGAACTTGCGCGCCTCATAAGAAGCGGCTGAGACCACGCCGCGCTCGTCGCGTTGTCCGCCAACCACTACTGCTTTTCCTTTCAACGATGGGTCGAACAACTCCTCCACCGAGACGAAGAAGGCGTCCATATCCACATGAAAAAAAGTTTTGCTCGCGCCGGGCACGGTAGCTGAATACTAGCCCACCGCAGAGCGCTGTGTCAGAACCAAAATGAGGGCCATCTGAGGAAAAATGAGGGAAACCGCAAGCTGCTGGATTTCTTGGGGTTAAGGCGATTTTTGGCGCAACTCGGCGTGATTGGACGTCCTCCAAACAAACGTACGGCGGAGCCCCATGAAAGGCAATGGCAAAATCCGTAGGATCGATGAGCGCAGGTCTGAGAATTCCACTGAAAATCTTGCTTCCCGGTTTCCGACGGCGCGGCTGCAAAAGTACGGCTACATCGCAGACATCATTGTCAGCAATCAGCAGGATTACGGCACCATCTATCACTATGTAGTGCAGCCCGAGGGTTCGAATGAGATCGTCTTCTGGGGACAGGAACTTTCCTTCAAGCGCGCGCTCGATTCTGTGGAAACATTCTTTGAGCCGTTCCGCCGTGCGTTGCGCGCGGCCTAAACTATAAATCCTGGTTGCGATTAGAATCTTGGCAGGAGAAGCTCATGCCCGCCCGCAAGATTTTTGTCTCTTTTTCCGTAGCTATTCTCTCCGTCAGCGTCGCTCTTTACGCGCAAAAAAAGCCTGCCGCCACTAAGTCTCAAACTTCCACTAACGTCATCACGGGACAAGCTGCATTCGCTGACTATACGCAGCAAAAGCCGGGCGTACGCAGAAAGATCACTGTCGCTGATCTGCCTGAGCCCAAGCCACAAGAGGCGGTGGACAATGAGCCAAAAAGAGTGCCGCGTCCGGCGGATGCATGGCCGCAAGCGCCGGCTGGTTTTAAAGTCACGCTTTTTGCAAAGGGTCTCGATTACCCGCGCCTGATGCGCACGGCGCCGAACGGAGATATCTTTCTCGCCGAAAGCCGCACGGGCGAGATTAAAGTCTTCCGTGGCCTGGATTCGGATGGCAAAGCAAAACAGACGGAAGTCTTCGCCACGGGATTGGAGCGTCCATGGGGTATCGAATTTTATCCCGCCGGGCCCGATCCAAAGTGGGTTTACATCGGTAACACCGGTTCAGTCGTGCGCTTCCCCTACAAGAATGGCGACCTGAAGGCAACAAGCAAACCTGAGACTATCGTGCCTGACCTGCCCACCGGCGCGCGCGTGGGAGGAGGCGGCCACTGGACCCGCGACATCGCATTCTCGCCGGACGGAAAGAAGATGTTCGTGTCTGTCGGTTCCTATTCCAATCACGACGACGCGGATACGCACGCGCGCGAAAAAGACCGCGCCGACATCCTGGAGTTCAATCCTGACGGCAGCGGCAAACGCATCTTCGCTTACGGCATTCGCAATGCCGTCGGCATCACCTTCAATCCCATCACGCACGAACTGTGGGCGTCAGTGAACGAACGCGATGATCTCGGCAACAATCTCGTCCCCGACTACATCACTCACGTGCAAGACGGCGGCTTCTACGGATGGCCGTGGTTCTACATGGGCCACCACCAAGACCCCGACCTCGCCGGCAAACATCCCGAGCTCAAAGACAAAGTCATCACGCCAGACGTGCTATTGCAACCGCACTTCGCGTCGCTGCAGATGTTGTTCTACGAAGGCAAAAGTTTCCCAAAGGAATATTCGGGCGATGCCTTCGCCGCCGAACATGGCTCCTGGAACCGCGACAAACGCAGCGGATACGAAGTGATCCGCGTGCCCATGAAGAACGGCCACGCGACCGGCGAATACGAAGACTTTCTTACCGGCTTCGTGAATCCCGATGGAACGGTGTGGGGAAGACCGGTCGGCGTGACGGTGATGCAAGATGGGTCGCTCCTCGTGAGCGACGACGGTTCAAAGAGTATCTGGCGCGTGACTTGGGAAGGCGCGAAGAAGT
>JAICLA010000237.1 GCA_025927695.1 Terriglobales bacterium
GGAGTCTTAGCAGCTTCGAGGATAGACGGAGGCGGTGTACGGCCTACGATGGCGAGCGTTGATCCGGGTCTCTGGGCCTGAATGCGTGGAAAGACCTCGCTGAGGAACCAGCGCATCCCGTCGATATTGGGCATCCAGTCCATGGACCCCACAAACACCAGATCGTGCGAGAGAGACGCGGAGGCGGGCTTCTCGAAGTAATCCACGTCGACTCCGGTAGGAACGGACGAGATGTTTCTTACTCCAAAGCGCGAACGCATCGCCTGCTCATCAACGTCAGAGACCGCGACTACATGGGCAACCGCGCGGCAGACGTCACGCTCCCAATTCAGCATCTTCTTCGCCTGCTGCGCAAAGTAGGCGCGATGCGCGAACGTCCTGCCTGCGCTGGCATGCCGCTCCCAGATCATCGATTCCACGTTGTGCTGGAACAGCGTCCATGAGCTCAGATCGTCGATGTTGATGGCGGGAAACAGGAAGTCGCAAATCTTTGCGTCGAAGTCGTGTTCGCTTGTCACTTCGCGAATGGCGTCACGCATCGCCTCCGAGCGATATCGCATCCCGGCGACAGGGATTGGAGAAACGACACCCTGCGCAAGCTGAAGCGCGAACGCTGGAGAGGTCTTCGGAACTACTTTGTGCGAGACGGGGTAAGCGTACGACGAATATTCGCGGGCGCGCGCCAGACCTTCAGGATTCGCCGGGTCATTGAACGCAAGATAGTGGACTTCGTGATTCTTGTGTAGCTGCCGCACCATCTCGAGCGTGCGGATCTGGCCGCCGCGCGTGGTCGGATGCAGAAAGTCGGTTTTTACCCAGAGGATCTTCACGCCATCACCCGTGCCGGCGCCGTCGTCAACAGACCGTCCCAGTACTCTTCCCGACGACCCGCGAAAACCATCTCACCCCACACCTGCAGATTCAAGAGACGCCATAAGCGGTCTGTTGCATCCTCGACTCCACCACGTTGTTTAGCAACAAGCTCCTCGACGTAGTTCAAGTTCACGTATTCGGAAAGGAACGACTTGCGACGGAGGAGAAGCGACACAATCGGGTCGTTCTCTTTGTCGCGGAACCATTGGCGGAGCGGCGTAGGGAAGCCCATCTTAGTGCGATAAATGATGTCGTGCGGCAGCAGATCTTCCGCCGCCTTTTTCATGATGTACTTGCCTGACTTGTCGCGGATCTTGAGGTGATCGGGAACGCGGGCGGCAAACTCCACGAACGGATGATCGAGAAACGGAACCCGGCTCTCGATGGAACACGCCATGCTCATCTGGTCTTGCTTCATGAGAAGTTCGACCAGGTAGGTCTTTGCATCCGCATACAGCATTTGCGCGAGCGTAGATCCTGATCTTGAATTCCAGTAGTCAAGGTAGGACTCGTACGGATTCGACCCGTTTGCTTTCAGGAGCATGGCATTGCGCTCCGATGCCGAAAACGCGCCGTAGAAATTGTCGAGCTGTAACGATTCAACCGAGCCGTCCCTTCCGAGGAACGTATGCTGCAGCTTCCTTCGCAGGTCACGAGAAATGAGCGTCGAAGAGTCAATCGTGTTCCGCACGCCCTTACGCAAGAACGAAGGTGCAACTTTGTAGGCATCAGCCCAACGCCGATTGAACAGATAATGCTGATACCTGTGATATCCCGCGAACAGCTCGTCGCTTCCTTCACCGGTCAGAACGACGGTGACATGTTCGGCCGCAAGTTTCGAGACGAAGTAGAGGGAGACGCTGGATGGCCAGGCGATCGGCTCATCCTCATGCCAGATCAGACGCGGTAGGGCATTGAAGAAATCGTCAGAGGTGATGACAATCTCATGGTGATCCGTACCGATTGCCTGGGAGACCTGCCGCGCGTAGGCCAGTTCGCTGTAAGCCGCTTCCTTGTAGCCAACGGCAAACGTCTTGACCGGCTCAGAACGCATCCGCTTCATGAGAGCGGCGATGGCACTCGAATCCAGTCCGCCGCTCAGAAACATGCCTAGCGGCACGTCGCTCATAAGCCGCATGCGAACCGTTTCTTCCAGGCGTTGCCGGCACTCCCGGATCCACTCCTCGTCGGACTTTGTTTCGAGCGAACCCGGAGCCGGAATATCCCAATACTGCCGGATGCTTACCGAACCCGTGCGCGCGTCCAGCGTCAATGTGTGCCCCGGCATCAGCTTCCGAATGCCCCGGTAAAGGGTCTGATCGCTGCTGACGTAGCCGAAGGTCAGATACTCGGGCAGGAGCTCTTCGGCAAACGCGGAGCGGATCTCGGGATGGCGCAGCAGCGCTTTGATCTCGGAAGCGAACGCGAAGATGCGGTCGTTTTGGAAGTAGTAAAACGGCTTGATGCCTAGCCGGTCGCGGGCGCAAAAGAGCGTCTGGCGATGACTGTCCCAGATGGCGAACGCAAACATGCCGCGGAATTTTTCAACGCATGCGGGGCCATACTGCTCGTAGGCGTGGACAATCGTTTCTGTGTCGCAGCGGGTAACGTAATGGTGGCCGGCGGCCTCAAGTTCGGGCCGAATGGACGCATGGTTGAATATCTCGCCATTGAACGTGATCCACTGGGTGCCAGCTTCGTTCGACATCGGCTGATGGCCGCCGGCGACGTCGATGATGCTCAGCCGGCGATGTCCCAGAAATGCCGTGCCATCTTCATGCACTCCATGGCCGTCCGGCCCACGGTGCCGGATGGCTTCCATCATGTGCCGCAGGTCCGCGGCCGAGCCCGTGACCGGCTTAAGTTTTATAAACCCGCTGATTCCACACATTGAGCCAAATTCCTAAGAAGACGATCTCTTCGCAAGATAGCTATTGGCCAGCCCATGACGGAACCGCCGCGGACGTGGACGCAGGGGACGAACTGTACTGCCCCAATGAATGCCCGGGCGTCGGGTCGTCGGCGGGGGAGAGACTTGCCCCTGAGTGCCTCCAGGCACTACGTTTGCCGTTGCTAGTGTCCGTTCATGCACCAGGCGTATCGCGGCTGCAAGGGCAAAGAACGTGGCCAGGATATGGGTATATCCAACACTGAGAAAGAAGATCCCGGAAAACAAAGCACCCGTCGCGTAGATCAGGTATTTTGCACAGTCATGCAGCCCCGGATTGCTTTCCGCGCTTTCCCGATAGCTGCGATATGCGTACCTGAATGACAAGGCGAGCGAAGCGGCAAAGAAGAAAAATCCGGGCAATCCGGTCTCGCTCGAGATTTGAGTGTATGTGTTGTGCGACACAAGGCTTTCGCCGCCCGCTCCGGTTGCTGCTTTGCGTTCATCCCAGCTGACGTACGAGAAATCACCCGGTCCAACTCCGAAGATTGGATGGTGGATCGTCATCTGGAGACTTTGAATCAGGAGCGCCTTGCGTTCCTCGCTGGAAGCAATGTCCGCTCCGAGCCGGCCGTCCATAGCCTTGCCGTAATCTCCATCCTGAGAGAAGAAGGTCATGTACCGTGCTTTCAGGTAGTCGGGAAGAAGAACAGACGAAGCGGCAAGCGCGATGGTGGCTCCGACCACGATCATGACTTTCTGATTCCCCTTGGCGAACGCGAACGCAATTACGGACAGGACCAGCATGGCCAGAAGGCCGGAGCGGGACCCTGCGCGGGCAAATGCTGCGAACAGCGGAATCGTCGCCAGCAGGAAGGCAACTTTCTTGAATCCGGATGCGCGGCTTGCTTTGTACCACCAGAACGGCAGACCCGCCACCATCGTGATGGCAAACTCGTTCGGGTCGCCGAGCGTTCCGCCTGGTAAAGCGACGCGGCCCTGAACATTGACGCCCATGTAAAAGCTCAGTAGCGCAGCCGTCAAAGTAGCGTACGCATACGCACCCGCGATTTTCTGCCAGTCGCTGGCCGACCTGATCATCTGGACGAGAATCAGGAAAATCGCGAATGACTGCAGTTGCCACTGCACATAGGGAAAGCTACCGGCACGCCAGTAACTGAAGGGGAAACAAATTACCACCCAGATCGTGAATGCCAGGAAGTACTTCGAGATGCTCGATGACATCGCGTGTTTCAGGTTCCCGCTGGCAATGGTCATGATGATCAGCAGGATCAGCATGATCATCGGAATGTGAAGGAACCAGATCGGCGAAACGTCCAGCGCACGTCCGGTGACAAGATAGATGTAAACGGCGAGGAGCTTCAGCCCGAGCGTCGCAGGCGGA
>JAICLA010000161.1 GCA_025927695.1 Terriglobales bacterium
AAGACTCTTTGTATCCAAAGCGGGCGGGCCACTGAGCGGACGAGATGATTGTTCCATCCTGCGTCAGGATCTCCAGCAGTTCGAGCTGGTGATCGGCAGCGAGTGTCTGGGCTTCATTCACAAAGGGTGAGAGATCAGGCTGTTGCTGCGACGCTGCCAGTCCCATACGCAACAGGAGTTCGGAATTGCTGATCGCGTCAACACGTTGTGCGATCTGCTCGCCGCGCTGTTCAAAGCCGGCGTTGAATTGATTGACTAAAGCATTGGTTCGCGCTGCATCTGAAAGTTCGAAGGAGCGCCGAAGGTTTGATTCCACTAACCAAGCAACGAGAATCACGGTCAATGCAATGGTGATGGTTATCAAGGCGACGAGGCGTTCGCGAAACGAGAGTCTCATCGCAATATTGCCACAGGCGAAGAAGATGGCCGGTCGCCTTCCACCCAGACGTCTTGCAAACGCCAGCCGCCAGTGGGAGGAGTCGTCCAGTCACGCACCCGCGGATTGAGCCAATAGATCTGCGGAACATGCGCGACAGGGATAATGCGGAAACTCGCTAGTGCGGCACGCTCGGCAGCAAGATTGCCTTCGGTCGAGGAACCGGATTCGGTCTGTGCAACAACAGGCGCGGCAAACCCCGTGCGCATTTCAAGATCGCTAAGCGCTGCTATCGGCGAAGTGGATGCCAGAGGCAAACGCAGCAACATCACCTGGGCGCTGGTGTTAGCTGCAGAATCCAATGTCAGATTCTTTTCACCAAATGTTTGCAAAGTGATATTGGCCTCACGGGCATTCACCGCGAGCCGGTCTGCGATTGCGCGCGCCACATTGTCTCCCGAATCATATGCAAGCGGTATAGACACCGGGGTAGCCCGGAATGCATCATTCCGCAATCTGCGTGCTTGTTCAGCATCAGGCTGCGAGTCGAAGAGAAATTCATATCCGGTCATCCATTGCGGAAGCAGCGCCGGAGCCGCCTCTGCTTGCTTCTGCAGCAGCACACGGCTGATCGAGCTGCGATCGATGGTAAGCGCAATTGCTTCGCGGATCCGAGGATCATCCGCTGGCGTAGTAGCTCGCGAGCCGGTACTAACAGCGGGAACATTATGAACAAAGAGTAGCGCGTAGAGATCCCCGGGACGGGGAACAGCCATGCGTTGTGCCGGGAGACTGGAAGGATTATTTTGCGCGCCATAGCCGATAGTGCGCGCTTGATCGAGAGTAAGCTCGGCGACGTCATCCTGATCCAAGCGCCGATTGATCAGCTCTTCGCGAACCGAGCCACCCATCGTGATCTCAATCCTGTCGAGGTAAGGGCGGCCGGCCCAATAATCATCATTCGCGATCAGCGCGATGCGGCGTGCGGCTTGGAAGACATCTATGCGGAATGGACCTGAGCCCATCACGTTCTTGTCCACGTCGAGTTTAGTGATGGAAAACTCAGGCAATGCCAGCAGTTCAGGAAGATGCGGTGTCGCACTATCCGCTTCCACGATCACGCTTTGCGCATTGGTTGTCACTTTCCACTGCGGTGCGGCTTTTGCGATGCAGGCGGCAACGTCTTGCGTACTCACGATCGAACCGTCAGAAAAGCTCGCTCCGGTGCGGATCTGGAATTCCCAGATGCGCTGTTGCTGGTCGCTTCGCCACGATGCAGCTAGCGATGGGCGAGCCACTCCGGCATCGTCTACCGCGGTTAGGCGGTCAAACAGCAATTCTGACAATTGTTGTTGCAGCACAGTCTGCGGCGATACCCAAACATTGTCGATGGAAGTCACAAAGTCGCGGGATTGGACGCGCAATATTCCGCCATAGTGCGGCCGTGTACCGCCAAGCGCCGCCGGCGAAATGAGCGAAAAACTAACGGCAATCGATAGTAAGAGTCGAAGCTTCATATCTCTTGGTCGCAGGATCTCTGGTGATGATGTTTACGGCGCTACCAGCCTGCGCACGCCACATCGCTGTAATGCTTCCTGGTATTTCCAACATTGCACTGACGGGTACTGGTTCGCCGCCCGCCATCTCCATGGCCTGAACTGCGTCCGGTTGCGAGCGGTCACCCGGCTTGGAGATCATCAATTGCCACTTCGAACCGCATTCACTGTGGATGGAAGCGATGTCGCTTCCCCAACCTGAGTACACGCGTGGTGGCTGCGTGAAGGATGAGTAGAAGCGCGCGCGACCGTCGGTGCCAGTAAACGCCCAGACAGTGTTCACGTCGCCAATCGCCGCGGCGGAATAAAAAGGTGGAATGGAGGCTTCGACTGATTTCACAGCGCTATTGAAGTTCGCGCCTCGAATGATCCCGCTGAAGAAATTACGGTTTGAAGAAAAGAACGCTTCGAAAGAATTATCCAGTGGCCAGGGATCATCAACCTCGCGACATTGGATTTCTGCGAGCTGTCCATCAGAGCCGAGCGGCGCTGTGCATTGCATTCCCGGCAGATAGGCTGAGAGCTGCGATTGCTGCCACAAAAGGTGTCCTCGCACGTCGCGCGGCGCGGGCGTGGAACGCACAAGGGATTGTTCGCTGAGTTGCTTCCATTGTGCGCCGTCCCACCTGTTAGCGGTAACGCTTTGGCTGCGCAGCACGTAGAGTAACTTTGCATCAGTCAAAATGAAATCAAGCACCGGGGCGTCGTCAGTGGCGGAATAGATAGATGTGCGCCTCACCTGCAAAGTGGGCATATGCGCAGGCGCTACCGCACTGGCGGCGCCAGACTGCAACATCACGATCTGCGTCGTGAGACCCTGTTTGATTTCCGCGACCCACAACAGTCCCTTGAGATTCTCTGAGATTGTCACCGTGATCTCGGCGACAGCGCGTTCGGGCTTTACCAGTCTTACATTGGCAGCTCTTAGCTGTGTTTCTACCGCTTTCCGCGCTGCGCTTACCTCGGCGGCGCTGAGCGATGACTGATTTGCGACATCAAGTGTCACAAAACCCGGCGAGCCTGTCCGGACCATGATTTGGGTAACAAGTTGCGCGGCTTGCGGCGTAAATGGATTTGCTTCGTCTTGAGCGGTTACGTGCACGCAAAAAAACAATACGAAGACGATGCAAGAGAAGAGCCGGCCTGGAGTGGCAAACATTTGCGCGAGGGGCGAAGTATAGCACGCTGATTCCTTGCCATTGTTGCTCGAGATCGCTGTGCATTTCATTTTTCCCCTCGCCATATTCTCGCCGGTTCCGTGCGGCCTGCGCTTCGGCGGAAGTCACAGGCGGCACGGTTTTGGATTACCGGCGAAAGTCGTTGAACGTCGTTATTTCCGCTTGCCGTAATAATTGAATTGCGGAGTCTGCGGCGAAGGCTTCTGTGTCGGCTCTCCGTCATCGCCTCCGCCCTTGGGATCGTTTCCTTCGGCGTCGTCGGCCTGTGCCGCCATTGCCATGGGTGTGTTGCCCTTGAGCACATCATTGAAGAAGAACTTGCCGTCGGAGGGCACCATCATGATCTGCAACTTGTCTGACAAGCGCTCCGCAATGATCTTGTTGATGAGGAGCGGATTCTGTTTCAGCAGGACAGCTTCCTGCTGCATGCGCTCGGTGTCCGCCGCGGCGACCAGGCGAATGCGTTTGGCTTCCGACTGCGCCAGCAGATCGCGGCGTTCCATCTCCGCTTTGCTGTCGATGACCTTCGCTCCCGCTTGCGCTTCAGCATTCTTTAGCGTCGATTCCTTGCGGGCTTCGGCTTCGAGCTGCGATTGCTTGATCTGCTTTTCCTTGAGCGGCAAGGTGTATTGCATTGCGTCTGATTCGGCTTTGGCCTGCAGTACGCGGACAGCGGCATCGCCTTCAGCGTGTTTTACATCGCGCGCTTTAGCGGCTTCGGCCTCGAGCTCAGCGATGCGAACCTGCTTCTGCTTCATGTCAGTCTCAACACCCAGGCTTTCATCTTCTTGTTCCTTCAGCAGAATGCTTTCGAGCCCCTTCGCATATTCCGGCGGCAACTGAATGTCACGGAGCATTACTTCCTTAACTTCAATGCCATCAAGTGCCAGTTTTTGCGTGATGCGGTCGGCAGCCATCTTGCGGATCTCTTCACGCCGAGCGGCGAATACCTCTCGGACGGTGAAGTTTGGAACTACCTCGCGAAAGACACTGGCCACCACCGGCGGAACGATCTCCTTCTCGACAGGCAAGGGAAGGTTGCTCTGAATAAAATCGAGCTTCTTCGGGTCAAGGCGGTAGCGCACGGTGATCGCCAGGCCGAGCGTAAGGCCTTCGCGCGCCTGCACATTGAAGATTTCGCTTTTGGAAGGTTTCGTTTCGGCGTCAGCCGCTCCCTCGGCTAGTTCTTTTGCGGTCGAGGTCGTCAGCACCTGGTCCTTGATATTGAAGAGCGCCACGCGGTCGATCAGGGGCATTACCAAGTGGACGCCGGGGTAAAGCGTTCCGGTTTTTGTTCCGCTCAGTTGGCTTACCCGAACTCCGCCCATGCCGCTGGGAACCACCTCAAAGCTCAGTGCTAGCAAGACCGGGATGCATCCGGCGATGCAGAGCTTGCGAATGAAATCCCATTCGAGCTTTGGAGCGCGCGGTAGTTCGACATCGGTTGGTGGTTGGTCGCCTGCGGGCACCGCGAGCGGGCGACGTTTGTAGTAAATGATCTGCAGCAAGTTGTTGATCGCGAGGCCGGCGGCGAGTGCGTACATCCCCAACCCCAGTGACATCAGCAGGTACTTAATGAACAGCATGGTGTTGCTCCTTGTCGGGATCCTTCCGGATCCCTGAAACTCTTTTTAACGCTCGCGCCTTTTTGTGCAGAGCTAGCGTGGGTTCACATCTACTGCTGCTCTTCGCTGGTTACGATCGCAGGCGTCGCGTTCACTGCCACTGTGTTGGTGTTAAGAGCCAGAGCCGGCGCGTCGGCTGGGGCCGCTTGCATCGGAGCGAGCAGTGCGGTCATCTGCGCATTGCGCAGTTCAACCTTGTCGCCGACCTGCACCATCGCGAACAGTTCTTCCAGGTCATGCTTGCGCATGCGGATGCATCCGTGTGACGCAGCCTTGCCGATCGAACTGGGCACGTTCGTACCATGAATGCCATAGCCCTTCTTGCTCAATCCCATCCAGCGCGTGCCGATGGGATTCTCTTTGCCTGGACCGATCACTTTTCCCGGCGCATAGTACGTCGGATTTTCAATGCGGTTGACGACGGTGAAGTCGCCTTCCGGGCTGCGGCTTACGTCGGCGCCCACTGCGACCTTGTAGGTCTTCAAGACTTTGCCGTCTTCGAGCAGGGCCAACTGCTTGTCCGGGAGGCTGACAATGATTTGGCGTTGGACCCTGCTCGTAGCGACCTGCGGCGCGCTCTGTTGTGCCTTCGCCGCAGGAACATTGCTTTGGTACGCGAACACTTTCGCGGGGTTAAGAAGGATGGTTGCTGCTATGAACGTTGCTGCTGCTACTGCCTTTACTTTCTGAATCTCCTTGATCCGCCGCATCTGCTTCTCCTTGGTGTGTCGCTTACGCCAATGGAGATTGCACGGAACTAACCAGGTGGCCGCACGCTGAAAATAAATGACTTACGGCAAGAATCGGCTGAGGCGGGTGTGTCCGACAGTGGCCATTGAGTCAGCAATGACACGATTTGGAGGCCAATGCTTTACAAAAGGACAATTGCGTAGACAAAGTGCAAAAATTTGCAACCGAAGGCAAAACGTGTCCTTTTATATTCAATAGCTTAGCCCTAAGTATTTGGCATTAAGGTTGCACTAATGAGGCTGAAGTTACTAAGTCAAACTCGACCAAAAGAAAGAAAAACGAATGTCGAAAGTCTCGAAAGCGTTAATGTCAGCCATTGCAGCGATCATGTTGTTGAGCGTTGCAGCCTCGGCCGATACCGTGAAGCTTACCGGAGTGGGCGGCAACCAACAGAACGGTGTTTACACCGTGCCTTATTTCTTGAGCGTGAATGGCAGCGCCAGCTTCACCGCCATGTGTGACGACTTCACCCACGACGTGGTGGTGGGAGAAACCTGGCAAGGCACGGTTTTCTCATATGCGGACCTGACCGCGAACTGGCAGTTGACCCGCGCGGGCGCCTCGGTGGCCAATGGCGGAGTCGGACTCGGCAGCCTCGCCGCCGTGCAGACCGCCTACAAAGAACTGTTCTGGCTGTTCTCGCAGTTCCAGGCGAATCCCGG
>JAICLA010000273.1 GCA_025927695.1 Terriglobales bacterium
AGGCCTGCGCGCGCGGCAAAGTACGCAGCCTGCGCCGACTTGTAATTCTTGTTCACCGCCGTCTCCGTATTCGCCATGAACATGAATCCGGCGGCGATGGCCGAGAGCAGCATCAGGGCGAAGATCGCCATGAACAGCGCGATGCCCTTTTCTTTCACCCTGGAGCTTATGATTGCTTTCTTCATACGTACTCCTTATGTATTACCGGTTAGCAATGCGCGCTGAAGCGGAGACTGAAATAGCTTGGTAAGCCTTCGTCACAGGGTCCGCAAGCTGCGAGAAACTGCTGACAGATATTTTGACCGATCGGATCGCCGTCAGGTCTGCGATGGGTGGCGTCAACTCAGTGGCGGTCGAATCGTAGTAGCGGAAGATCGGGTCAGTCTTGTAATTGGCGTAATAAGTGTCATTCGCCACAGTAGTAGTGTTGTTCAAGGCGAAAGTGCCGGAGATGGTCCACGGAACATTTCCCGCACCCATGCTGTTCAGCACTTGATCGACCTCGACGTTGTAGACCGGGGCCGGTTGAGCGGCCATATCAACCTTTGTCACTTGACTGCGCTGCAGTTTGCACGGACATTGACCCGCCGGCGCGACAGCCGTATCCGTGCTCAGTTGATAGCTGACCACATCTACTACGCCATCACCGTCCACGTCGCCTTCCATCGTCAAAGAGGTCTGCGTCGCCGCGGTGATGCCCTGCGCATAATATTTGCTCAGCACATTCGGGTTGGAGTTATACATACCTGACGTCGGATAGCCGCTCTGGTGCAGGTCGCGAACGATCTGGTCCACAAACTCGCGGGTCTCCTGGTTCAAATCCACCTTCGCTTCTTCGGTGCGGCTACGTTGCGCCACATCGTTGATCGCCTTCATGGTGACTCCGATCACGATACTAAGTACAAGGAGAACCACCATCATCTCTATCAATGAGAATCCGGCTTGCTGGGAGTGTTTTAGATTGCGATTCATAAGCCCTCTTACGATCCCAAAACGGTTTTCAGTTGCACGGGAATGGTGAAGTACATGGCTGTGGCGGCATTCTTTGGGCGGGCGGCTACCACCACGTTCTTGGTGAAACCTCCGCCTGTGCTGGTGATATTCCAGCGGACGTCATACACAAGCCCGGCTGAGCCATTTGTCGAGCAGGCTGTGTAATTCATGAAATAGCCGGCCCCAGGCTGAGCGACGTTGAAGTCGATATCATTCGCTACCCAGGTGGCTCCGTTCGTGCCCTTAAGGGTGGCTCCGACAGGTACGTTAAGCGCGCCCGCTGCCGTGTTGACAGTCCAACTCACGCCGGCGCAATCCTTGATGATGAAAGTTGGACTCGTGGTCGCCGGCATGTCTGCCATCTGTTCGATCACCTGTTGCGAAATGAGGGTAGCGGCGGTATCCAGGCGGTTGCGCGAGTTGCCGTATAGTGCCGCTACTACGATGGCCATGATGCCGACCAAGCCTACGGCGAGGACCGTCATCGCGATCATAAGTTCGATCAGCGTCATCCCCGATTGTGTGGTCAGTCTTTTCCTATTGATTCGCATATGTTTTCTCCCTGCCGAAAAGTTATTGCCAGGTTCCGGCAGCCCCTCCCGTCCAGGTGTAGGCCTTGATCCGGCCAGCGGGCGTTATTGTGATTGCTCCCCATCCGGAAGTTCCAGTGGGCCTTGTCTGTTGAAAGTAGATAAGGAAAGAAATGTTGGCGTTAGTGCAGCCGGGCGGGTTGTTACAGGGTAGCCCGCGCTCATTGAACGAAAGCGTGACGGCATTGGCCTTGATCGAAGCCGCTGTCGCGTTCGGCGGTAGTGTCGCTGGGCCGCCTGTGCCGTCGCTGATCGTGGTGTTTGTGGGCAGCTCTATTGAAGGTTCGCTCGCATCAAGCGTGCTATTTCCTGCTGCATTACCAGCTACGGGCGCGTCAATATAAAGTATCGTGCCCTTCGTTCCAGCCGGCGCTATCGTGCGCATCGTATAGGACTTGTTCGCCCGCACCGCCTGGATCCGCGCCTGCTGCAACATGCCGTCAATATCCGTGATCGTGGCGCGCAGTTTCATGCCTTCGGTAGCCGCTTGGATCTTGGGGAACGCCATTGCAGCGATGATCAAGATAATGGCCATGACGATGATCAGTTCCAAAAGGGAAAATCCCGCTTCTCGATTAAATGGCTTGGCTCTCATTCGGCTCTCCTGTGCTTACGCTAGCTCGGCGCAGACTTGACCTAGCTTCGTTGCACGGATGCTAGCATTAGTGCATCCTGAGTTCCACAAGTATTCGAGCGGGGTTATCTGCTTTAAAAACCTTACGTTACGGTCTCACGCGCGCCTTCAGTGCATAGAGTTCGCCACACACTAATGTAACTTTTTGTTACATTTTAGGAAATATTCCCATGTTTTAAAGCTTGGTTGCCAACCCTCGGACAGAGCTGCGCCCCTAACATTTGGCCGTTGCCGTCTGGCGCTGCTACACTTCCGCGCATGAATCGCCGCTCGGTTTTTTCTTGGCTCATGATCGTCAGTTTCGCCACCGCAGTTTCCGCGCAATCCATTTGGAAAGAACAAAAGAACCCAGGATGGAAGTCCGCCACTGGTGTTCAGCAATACGAGAACCTGCTTTGGCAGGCCGCGCAGAAGAAGGACTGGCTCGCCGTCGAATCCCACATGGCGTCAAATTTCGTCTACGAAGACGCGAGTGGAACGAAAGACAAAGCCCAGCGCATAGCCGACCTCAAGCAAATGACGATCAGCGACGTAACGCTTAGCGACGCAAACGTGACGCCGAGCGGCAATCACGCCATTGTGACCTACACCATGGGCGGCAATCGATATATGTCAGTCTGGCAGCAGCAGAAGAGTGGATGGGTGCAGGTAGCGATGTCAGTCATCTCCACAAAGTAATCCCGTACCTGAGAATTTGAAGCAAAAGAAAACCGCCGCGACTCTCATCGCGGCGGCTGCTTTAGATTTTGTTTTTGACTTCAACTAGCCACTAGTCACTAACCACTAGCAACTGGTTTAATCCCCCATCACCGGCTCGTTCTCTTCTTTCTTCGCAGCAGGCTTAGCATTGCCGATCTGGTTCAGGCTCACGAAGCCGCCTTCCGGCTCCTGTTCCTTCAAGATCTCCTTGCGATACAGCTTGGCCATGCGGGCGTTCTCAGCATCCTGCTTGATCTTCGCGTCGCGTGCGCGGATCTTTTCTTCGCGCGCCGTTTTCGCGATGCCCTTGTCGTCAAGGTCATGCTGCAAGCCGCCGTCAACGTCTTCCTGCTTCAGCTTGAGACGGATCTCAGCTTCGCCGATGCCCACCTTCTTGCCGCCCGCGAAGATCTCATGGCGTCCGTGCTCTTCATACCACTTGGTGAGCGTAGCCGTCATGTGCATCTTCTCGATGATGTTGCGCCAGCCCACGCCCGTGTTGTAAGCGCAGAAGCTGATCTC
>JAICLA010000072.1 GCA_025927695.1 Terriglobales bacterium
TATCCGCCGCGCAGATCAGATCCTGGTCATCGAAGCGGGCAAGATCGTGGAGCGCGGCACGCATGAGCAGTTGTATGAAGTCGGCGGCCGATATCGCGAGTTGCATGACAAGCAGCACAACCTCGAGGCGAATCTTTTCCTGGCGCCGGGCGAGGGTGATGCCGTGCCGGAGAGTGCGTCGTCTAAGAAGGAAGCTAAGGAAGTTAGTGCGGCTAGTGTGCTGCGGGGGCAGGTGCAGTAGTGCGTACCACGGGAATCGTTTGGCTCGGCCTTGCAGTGTTCTTCCTAGTGTCTTTGATTCCGTATACATACTATTTGATAAGTCAAAGAATCATGTTTGACTCGCACCACCGGCTTGTTCGGCGATCTCCTAGCAATTCTTTTGCTCGTGTTCGGTATATTGTTCCTGTACCTGTGGCGCAGGGCACTTAAGAGTTGATTGCAGAAACGTAGGGATCCCTCGCTTCGCTTCGGGATGTGAACCACCATGATCGCGCACTTACGCGGCAAGCTTCTCAGCAAACAACCTGACCGGGCGGTGATCGAGGCCGGCGGAGTCGGCTATGACGTGGCCATTACTGGCCCCGCATATTCTGAGCTGCCGAATCTTGGTGCAGAAATCGCATTGCACATTCATACGCACGTGCGCGAAGATGCACTGTCGCTTTTCGGATTCGTCAGCGAAGACGAAAAGCGATTGTTCGAAAGACTCATCAGCGTAAGCGGCATCGGGCCGAAGCTGGCTATCACCGTGCTCAACGGCATTTCCACGGAACGCCTGGTCGCGGCCATCCGGGGAAATGATCTGGCGTCACTCACAAAGATCAGTGGTATCGGCAAGAAGACCGCCGAACGAATGGTGCTGGAACTGCGCGACAAGCTAGACCAGTTCGCAGTTACGATGAAAGCGCCGGCGGCGGCATCCGCGGTGGAAGAAGATGTACTCTCTGCTTTGGTCAATCTCGGGTATCAGCGCCCTGCGGCTGAGCAAGCCCTCAAGCATGTGCCAAAAGAAAAGAGCGCATCTTTTGAGACGCTCTTCAGGGAAACTTTGGCTGCACTGAGGAAGTAAGCCTACTTCAAGCTGGCCAAGACTTCTTCCGCATGCCCATCGGGCTTAACGTTTTCAAATATCTTTTCGATCTTGCCATCTGGGCCGATAACGAATGTGGTGCGCGCGATGCCGAGGAATTTCTTCCCGTACATGCTTTTTTCTTTCATCACGCCATAGGCGGCGCACATCTTCTTGTCTTCGTCGGCGAGAAGTGAATACGGTAGGTCGTACTTCTCCTTGAATTTCTTCTGCTTCGCCACCGAATCGGCGGAGACGCCCAGCACAACAGCCCCGGCTTTTTGGATCTTTTTGAATGCGTCGCGGAACCCGCACGCTTCTATCGTTCAACCTGGTGTGTCGGCCTTGGGGTAAAAGAACAGCACAACGTTCTTGCCCGCAAAGTCTTTCAGGCTGACAGGCTCGCCCTGCTCATTTGGGATAGTGAAGGCTGGTGCCTTATCATTCTCTTTAAGGGCCATTAAATGTCCTTTTACAAAGCGTCAAGCAGACATCGTTTATATCGCAGAATCCTATTGTGCGCCACCTGCGCACTCATGCTCGCGAGCGCGGCCGCCCAAGGCGGTCAGAGAGATATCTACGGACGACCCACCCAGGATCAGAAGCCCGAGACCACTTCATCAAAAAAGCAAAGAGGGCCACGCGCTATTGCGGTCATCCGCTGGGACGCGGACGTAAAAGACAAGGCGGTCCCCAAACTGATTCCTGTCTGCATCCTTGACGATGGTCAGTTCTACGACGCCAGCATTTACAAAGCTGCACCCGCGCCTATGCCGATCCTCGCGGGCATCGTTTACGAAGCACAGGATAAGGGCGAGCTCCTTGGCTACTTCACTACGCAGAAACAGTTGAAGCTTCCCGGAAAAGAGAACTGGATCGCGCTGGGCGATTGGCAAAGCGCTTCGCCG
Organism: Terriglobales bacterium; assembly: GCA_025927695.1. GTDB lineage: Bacteria > Acidobacteriota > Terriglobia > Terriglobales > Acidobacteriaceae > JAICLA01. The sequence continues at coordinate 1,981 of JAICLA010000072.1, forward strand.
CCAATGGAAAAGCTTGATGACAATCGGAAATCATCAGTTGAAGTGGTTCGCGGCAATGCACCTGAGCAAACAGGCTCTAATCCCGGTGACAACAACGACGATCGCGACTTGAACAAAAAGAAGACCACGGTCTATGACGAAAACGGCAATCCCATGCCCGAGGGTACGCAAGCATCGCCCGCAGCTCCGATGGGCGGCGCGGGAAATACTCAGCCGCGGATAAAGACAACGCCAGATAAGTCGCCCAGCGCTGATTCGACAAATAGTGCAGATAAAAAAGCGTCGGATGATCCGGATCGACCGACGATCAAGCGGCAGACGGGGTCTGATTCGACGGGTTCGTCCGCGCCAACGCAGACCCCCACGCAACCGCCACAAAGTACGCAGCAGACCAAGACCAGCACAGACCAAGCGTCTGACATTCCCCTCACCAGCGCGAACGATCCCGATCGCCCCAAGCTGAAGCGCGGCAAGCCGACAGAGCTGCCCCAGATCGAACCGCCGAAATCCAAAGACGATCCAGATCGTCCGTTTATGAAGCATGGCAGCAACGCGGCGAACAACTCAGCGTCGAAACAGCAAGCCATTCCCGTGCCGCCGCGCGTGCTGGATCGCGGTCCGCTGATCGGTGAGAGCAATGAAGGCGAGCCCATGTTGAAGCGCACGCGTACGTATGAAGCTGTTGCCGTTTCCGACGCGACTCCTGAGCAGCCCAACATTTTCCGTTACAAGATGGCGCAAAGTGAAAAAGAAGAATTGCAGGCCAAGCTAGATGCGCTTGCGCAAGATGAAGTGGATAAATATCTGAGATCGATCGGCCGGGGCAAGGCATCACCAGATGCACAAAAGCCAGCGTCAAAAACTACCGCAAAGAGCGCGCCTAAGAAACGCACCGCAACTCCCAAACCCGAAGACCGCAAGTCAGAATTCGCAGAGACGCAGTTTGAAGTGCTTGACCTCAGTCATCGCAACGATCCCGTCCTGGTCTTTAGCGGACGCGAGCGCACTATGACTCCATCCGGCGCTACCGCTGGCGCTACGCAAGATGTGTATGTGACCTATGTGGCCCGCGTTGGCTACGAGGGCAATCCGCAGGGCATCTTTCGCAGCGTGACGGTGAATGACCGGCTGGACGTAACTCCTAAGCTGGAGCTTATCGACGCGGTTGACGCCGATGGCAACGGCTTGGGCGAGCTGCTCTTCCGCCGCGTTGCAGATGATGGCGCTGTTTTCGCACTCTATCGTGTGGGCTTTGACCGGATGACGGAGCTATTTCACGGTGGCACTGCCGATTAAACTGGCTCCGCGTAGGGTGTTTTTCCTTAAGTCTCAATACCTCTGAACATTGACCTGCCCCCGGTATTCCTGTAATTTTCCGCCTTGGGATATCCCTGTCTTCCGGCGGCTTTGCCATTGAAATGGCGGGGCTTAGCGCGGCAGCGGGATCAGAACATGTCAACGTCCACGCAAATGGCGAATACCCCGCAAAAGATCGGACGCTACGAGATCACAGGCGAGCTCGGGCGCGGGGCCATGGGCATCGTCTATAAGGCGCTCGATCCCAACATCGGGCGGACCGTGGCGCTCAAGACCATGCGCCTTGATGTTCACGGCGCCGACGAAGAAGAGATCCTGCGCCGCTTCAAGCATGAAGCCAAACTCGCCGGCGTTATCAGCCACCCGAATGTCGTAACGATCTATGACGCAGGCGAAGACCAGCGCATCTTTTACATAGCGATGGAGCATGTGGAAGGCGTCACGCTGCAGACGTTGCTGCATCAACAACGTGTGATACCCGCGCAACTCATGCTTGAGATCTCGCGGCAGATCCTGCCCGCACTTGATTTCGCACATAAGCGCGGAGTCATTCATCGTGACATCAAGCCCGCAAATATCATGCTCACGTCGTCCGGCGGCGCCAAGATCATGGACTTCGGCATCGCCAAGGCTGAAGGCGGCATGACCAATGCAGGACAGGTTTTGGGGACGCCTGCGTATATGTCTCCTGAACAAGTTCGCGGGAAGACGCTCGATGGCCGCTCCGATCTTTTTAGTTATGGTGTGTGCTTGTACGAGATGGTGACGGGCGAAAAACCGTTCCAGGGTCAGAACGTCACCACCATCATCTACAAGATCATGAACGAGCATCCGGTGCCACCGCGCGACATTGACTTGAGCATTCATCCGGGGCTGAGTGCCATCGTCACCAAGGCGCTTTCGAAAGATCCGAACGAGCGTTTCCAGACCGGCAAAGAACTGGTCAAGCAACTGGAAAGTTACAAAGACTTTGGTTCCGATGCCGAGAAGACGCAAGTTTTAGCTAGCATGGACGCCGAGACTATCGCCATGCCGGCATCACCTACCGCGGGTTCTCTGCCCGCCGCGGCTACAGCTTCGAGTAGCAACGCAACGAAGAAAGCGCGGCAGATCGCGACGCTGATCGGCAACAAAACCATTGGCGGAAAATCGAAATCGGTTGAGTCCATCGAGAGCACGGTCACGGTACAGCAAAAAGCGGCGACCAATCAGCACAGCATTTTCAATCCGCGAAAGATCGTGATCATGCTGGTGGCGCTTGTGGTGGTTGTCTTCGGTAGCGTCTTCATCCATCAGCGTAATAAGGCGAAGCAGAATGTTACACAAGCGGAGATTTCTACACCGCCTCCAGTCGTTGCTAGCCCGCCCGAAAATTCACAATCCGCTCCGGTGAGTGAAACGCCGGCTAAGACTCCCGAGCAGACGCAAACCGCAGCGCCTACCCCCACCGAATCCACGAAATCTGCAGAACCGTCTGCCAAAGCCTCCGCCAAGAAACCTTCAGCCGCAAAGACAGCGGCGAAAAGTACTGCACCTGCATCTGCCGTCGTTGTGCCTGCGTCGACTCCGGCTCCGGAGTTCGGCAGCGTTCACGTGAACTCCACACCGGCAGGTGCGCACTTCACCATTGACGGCAGGAGCGAAGCCAGTTGGGTCACTCCGTTCACTGCAGAAAAACTTTCAACTGGCGATCACGAGATCGTGATCACGAAGGACGGTTACACCGCGGCGCGGCGTCATGTGGCGGTTACTGCGGGAAAGCTTTCGACGGTCGGATCTGAGTTGAGTGCATCTCTCGCGAAGATCAACATCAAGAGCACGCCAGCCGGTGCCAACATACTTCTCGACGGTCTTCCCACCGGCAAGGTCACGCCTGCGGTGCTCAGCGTTGAACCCGGCAGCCACAAAGTGATCGTGCGCCAGGTTGGATATCAGGAAGAGAACACCTCGGTCACGCTCAAAGATGGCGAGTCTTATGACTTCGCGCCGACGCTCGAACCGGTGAGAGCCAACGGCGGCAAGAATCCGTTTCGCGGATTCAGGCGCATCTTTGGCGGCGGCATTCCCGCCGGCCAAGGCGTGATACAGATACAGACTGAGCCGCAGGGGGCGAACATTGTTTTGGAAGGCAGAAAGATGCCTCGACAGACGCCAGCCCGCATTCCGCTTGATCCCGGCACGTACCGCATCGTTTTTCGTCTTGAGGGTTACAAGCCCGTGCAACGCGAGTTCACGATCGAAAAAGGCAAAGTGCAGGACCTCAACGTCCAACTCGAACCCAGGTAACACGGTCTCTTATGGCGCGGCTGATCATTACCTCACCCGACGGCAAGCGCGGCATCCTAGAGCTTAACAAGCCGGTGATCTCCATCGGACGCGGCAGCGCCAATGACCTGGTGCTAAATGACAAGAGTGTCAGCCGTTTTCACGCCGTCATCAAGGTCAACTCCGAGCAGCCCATCACCATCGCCGATCGCGGCAGCACCAATGGCGTGATCGTAAACGGGCGTCGCATCACAGCGGGTACGCCGCTCAAAGACAAAGACGTGATCAAGATCGGCGTGTATGGCGTTGTGTTCGAGCAGGTGGATGAATCCGTGCTGATCGTGAAAGATGCAGAGATTCCGTCCACCCTGAACCACGTGCTCAAGGGCGACGCCATGCAGGTCTCAATGCGGCACAAGCCCGTCACCAGTAAAACCTCAACACCGGACCTGCTCGAAACCGTGAAACGCCTTGAGCGCGAGAACTATCTGCTCAGCGTGCTCTATGACACCGGCAAAGCGCTGAACCGCAAACTGTCTATCGACGACATCGCCGCACAGGTCATGGAGTTAAGCTTCCGCATTGAAGGCGTGGACCGCGGCTTCATGATGCTTTTCGACAAGAAAGGTGAAGTCTGGCGTGAGACAGAAGTGAAGTATCGCAAGGCGCCGCCCGTCGGCGCGACGGACCAGCCAAGCATTATTTTTTCCAACACTATTCTTCAGCGCGTGAAGAGCAGTCTTCAGCCGCTACTCATCACTGATGTGAGTGGCGACGACCGCTTTAGCGGCAGCGAGAGCATGAAGATCAGCGGTCTGCGCTCCGCGATGTGCGCACCCTTGGCTGGAGCCACGCAACTGTTCGGCATCCTCTACGTGGATAACATGACGCGCAAGTCTGCGTTCACGCAGGAAGAGTTAAACGTCTTCGCTCTTGTAGCCGCGCAAGCCGCGAATGCCATCGACAACATGACCGCGCATGAACAGCTGGCAGAAAGCGCAATACAGCGCTCCGCGCTCGAGCGCTTCCTCTCGCCTGACGTCGTAGACATGATCAGTAAAGATCCCACCGGCGTGAAACTGGGGGGCGTGAACCAAAAGGTGAGCGTGATGTTTGCCGACATCCGCGGCTTCACACCGCTGAGCGAGAAGATGGCGCCGGAAAAGATCGTGGAAGTGCTGAATGAATACTTCACCCGCGTGACGGACACGATCTTTGACAATGGCGGCACGCTGGACAAATACATTGGCGACGCGGTCATGGCCGTGTTTGGCGCTCCCATCAGCAAAGGGAACGATGCGGTCAACGCGGTGAAAGCGTCGGTCGAGATACAGAAACTTTTAGTCGAGATCAACCGTGATGCTGCTGCGCGCAATTGGCCGGAACTGCAAGTCGGCATCGGAATCAATACCGGCATCGTGACCGCGGGGAACATCGGCTCGCCGCGCAGATTGGATTACACCGTCATCGGCGATGCGGTAAATACTGCTTCGCGATTGATGTCGAACGCGACACCGGGTCAGATCATGGTGTCGCGCAGTACTGCTGATGAACTCGGCTCGCGCTTTCAACTCAGCGCGCTGCCTCCGCTCAAAGTTAAGGGTAGAGTGGAGCTAGTGGAGGCTTACAGCGTGATCTGGCAAACCGTTCAGGCGAAAGCGTAGAAAAACTTCTTCTATCTCAGTCAGGTCATTGCTTCAGGGGCGCCGCCCCTGCGGCGACCAAAAAAATAATGGCGGGGCTTTAGCCCGCCATCTTATGTTTCGTGCAGACGCTCGATTACTTTTTCGGCGTCGTCGTCTTCTTGCTGGAGCTTGTATCGGTAGCGCTCTTATCCGTCTTCATCGCCGTGTTTTGCTTCGCGATCACCTGGTCAGAAAACTTCTTGTAGGTGGATTCCGGCACGATCTTGTGCGAGACCAGCTGGCTCTTGTTCGCGTACGGACGCCCCGCAATGATCTTCTGCGCATAGGCGTCGCCCACACCCGGCAGCGCCTTCAGTTCATCTGCGGTTGCCGAGTTCAAATCAACTTTTTCTGCAGACGACTTCGCGGCAGACTTTGAGTCGCTGCTCGATGACTTCGTGGTGTCAGTCTTTGCCGTGCTTGATTTCGTGGACTTGGCCGCACTGGATTGCGCAAAACTCATGCTGGCCAGCATGAGCAAGGCAAGTAATAGGCTGAGTTTCTTCATGGATCAGACCCTCCTAGGGGATGCCGAATACTACCGCACCGCGCGGAAGGAGGACAATTCCAGCAACTTGGGATAAGGGAAGTTTACGCCGGTTTCTTGGCAGTCTGTTTTGCGCGTTCCCATGGGCGCTTCGGCCGTTCCGCCACCGATTCATCGCGATCTTTCACGCGGTCATATTGATAGCGGTCGCTCACAGTGCCCAGCGCTTCGTTATAGAGACTGGTGCTGCCGCTGCCCTCGCGCAACTCTTCTAAGAACTGGTGGATGGCCTTCAGATGGTCTGCGCTGGCTGGCACTTCACTCTTGCTGGTCTTCAGAAACTTTTGGAAGCCTTTGTCTACCAGGCGCGCGATCTCGCCGCCGATCAAGTATCCCGGCTTGGCAAAAAGCTTCACGCCGCCGGAATCGCTGCGCTCGATGGCGCCTGAGCAACCGTATTTCTTCACGAACACGCGATTTGGGTTTGACGGCACTTCCATCACGTCGAAACCGTTTTCTTTCAGCCACGCGGTGGCTTCTTCAAATGTACGTTCCTTGATCTTCTTGGTCATGATCTCTTCCTGCCAGCTCGTGGTGAAGCTCGTCCTTATCGCTCAGATGACGCGCAAGCTCATCGTGCTGCTCGCCTATTAGACGCAACCTGTATCCCGGGGGACACTTACTTTCGCACAGAACTGCCAAAAGCAGCAACCGACGGTATGCGATTAGAATCTACTTGGCAACAAACTTTAGTCACATGCTAAAGATCCCCAGGGAACAATTCGACGGCATACGCGCCCACGGCGAAGCGGAATATCCGCAGGAATGTTGCGGCGTTTTGATCGGCAAGCTTAGCGGTGGCGACCGCTTGGTGAAGGAATATATCCGCTGCCGCAACGGGCAAACGCTAACACCAGACCGGCGCTACAGCATCCCCGCCGAGGAGTTGATCGCTGCCCAGAAACGCGCGCGCGAACAGGACATGGACATTGTCGGTTTCTACCATTCCCATCCCGACCATCCGCCGCAGTGGTCCAGCCATGATCTTGAGGAAGCGCATTGGTTCGCATGCTCGTATGTGATCACTTCGGTGGAGAAAGGTCGCGCAGCGGAGACGAAGTCTTACGTGCTTTGCGGCAATGACGAAGAGACCAAGCGCTTTGATGGCGAAGAGATCGAGGTCCTCGCGGAGGTGGGTGCGTGAAGATATTCTTGCCTACACCGTTGCGGCCCTATGCTGACAAACGTTCTGTAGTAGATGTCTCAGGCTCGACCATCGCTGAAGCCATGCGCGCGTTGATCTCGCAATATCCGGACCTGAAGGGCTACATCTACGCTGACGACGGCAACGTGCGCGGCTTTGTGAACATTTATCTGAATGACGAAGATGTGCGTTACCTGCCGGCGAAGATGAATGCGGCGTTGCGTGATTCAGACACACTGACCATCATGCCTTCGATCGCAGGCGGAAGATGACTGCGCCAACCAAATCAGCGCCGCTCTCGAACGACGAGATCCAACGTTACGCGCGACACCTCATCCTGCCCGAAGTCGGCATGGAAGGCCAGCTCAAGCTGAAAGCTGCGCGGGTCTTGTGCGTGGGCGCGGGCGGATTAGGTTCGCCACTGGCTATGTATCTTGCCGCTGCTGGCGTGGGTACGCTGGGCATCGTTGATTTCGACGTGGTGGACGCCAGCAACCTGCATCGGCAGATCATCCATTTCACACAGGACGTTGGCCGCCCAAAACTGACCTCCGCCGAAGAGAAAGTTCACGGCATCAATCCCAATGTGACCGTCCGCAAGTTCGAGACGCGTCTCACGAGCGCGAACGCGCTGGAAATATTCAAAGATTTTGACGTCATCGTAGACGGCACTGACAATTTCCCCACGCGCTACCTTATTAATGATGCGTGCGTATTGAGCGGTAAGCCGAATGTGTACGGCAGCATCTTTCGCTTTGAAGGCCAAGCCAGCATCTTCGCCGCGCCCGCTACGGAAGGACGACAACAAGGTCCCTGCTATCGCTGTGTTTATCCCGAACCTCCGCCGCCAGGGATGGTGCCGTCGTGCGCGGAGGGCGGAGTGCTCGGCATATTGCCCGGACTCGTCGGACTGATTCAGGCCACAGAAACCATCAAGCTCATTACCGGACTCGGCGAGCCCCTCATCGGCCGGCTCCTGCTCATCGATGCACTGGCCATGAGATTCCGCGAGATGAAGCTGCGCAAGAATCCTGATTGCCCTATCTGCGGCACAAAACGTACCATCACCAAGCTGATCGACTACGAACAGTTCTGTGGAGTAGGCGCAACCGCTGCTTCGCAATCACCCTCTCCGGAGAAGACCCAAACCATGCCCAACGCCCTGCCTGAGATGACGGTAGAAGAACTCAAGTCCAAACTCGACGCCAAAGAAAACATCTTCGTGCTCGACGTGCGCGAGCCGCACGAATACCAGATCTGCAATCTTGGCGATTATGGCGCCAAGCTCATTCCCATGGGCGACGTGCAAAAGCGCCAACAGGAACTCGATCCCGAACAGCACATCGTTGTGCATTGTCGTTCAGGAGTACGCAGCGCGAAGGTGGTGGACTTCCTCCGTCAGCAGGGTTTTGAGAAAGTGCAGAACCTGGCCGGCGGGATACTGGCTTGGGCTGATCGTATCGATAAGACGATGCCGAAGTATTAGCAGGCACAAAAAAACCGGCGCTAGTTCTCCCCCGAGAATTTTGTGCGCCGGCTCTTTTGTTCGTCTTCCAGAACTCTCCTGGAAGGACGCATCGGCCGCTCATATCCCCCGTTTAAGGGATGGCCAATAACAACACCTAAGAAGATGCCTTCTGTTGTCATTCCGGTCAACGCAAAAGGCGGCTATGTTGTTTACTTGGTAGATGCTATGGAGAAGCGCGTGTCGGAGAAAAGGACTAGGAACAGATCCTTCGCTTTGCTCAGGATTCCGGCTGGCGGCTTACGCTTCGCTCAGGCCGCCAAAACGCCTCAACTTTACAATTCAGGTATATACTTCTCGGGCAGCAAGCACGCTTGCGTCACGCAGGCGTTTCATAAATGAAGTCGCAGTGAGTTCATAAGAAGTCGACACAATATTTGGCAGTCGGCGGTGTGATTCCGTCAGTCGCACATAAGATCGGGCCCCATTACATAAGCTTTTCGGGAGCTGTGCCATGCTTGACCTTGTCTTCATTCGTTTAGTCTTCATCGTTTTTGTGGGCGTCGCTTCTTACGTTCTTCAGCCCTTCGGCCTCGCCAAAATGGAAGCCGCTATCGCCGGCTCACTCATCGGCTTCGGTGTGGTCCTCTTCGAGATCCGCCTGCGCAAAGTCAGTCTGAAACAACTCATTGGTGCCGTGATCGGGAGCGTGCTCGGCATATTGGGCGCGTACCTGTTCTCGCTCGTCATTCGTGACAGCCTGGCCGCCGGCAGCACGCAACGCTTTCTGCAATTGCTGGTCATGCTACTCATGTCTTACGTGGGCCTGATCGTGGGCGGTAGCAAGGGCGATTTGCTGAACCTTGCCGCGCTAGGGGGCGTCTTCGGTGCAGAGACCAAAGCGCGCAAGAGCCAGAAGATCCTCGACACCTCCGTCATCATTGACGGCCGCATCGCGGACATCGCCGAGACCGGTTTCCTCGACGGTGTGATCGTGATCCCGCAATTCGTACTGCGCGAACTGCAGCTCGTTGCCGACTCCGCCGA
>JAICLA010000260.1 GCA_025927695.1 Terriglobales bacterium
ACTCCATCCTCTCGCCAGACGTGCGCGTCAACAGCTACTGCGACGTAGACAGCTGCATCATCTTCAGCCACGTCAATATCGGTCGCCACTGCCGCATCCGCAAATGCATCATCGACCGCAACGTCCACATCCCGGAAGGCAGCGTCATCGGCTATGACGTGGAAGAAGACAAGCAAAAATACTTCGTCTCCGAGTCTGGGATCACCGTAGTTACACGTGACTACTCGCTGTTTGAGAACCCAGTGAGCGTGGACTACTTCACCAGCGAGTGAGTTCGCGCGTATTTGTTTCCATCAGCCTAGTTTGAACTTGCGGAAAAAAAGGCCATGGAAAGATTGTCAATGGCTTAGTGAGCTTGTGGCCCGATCATCGGCGAGCCGCTTCAGCAACGAAAGCAAGTTGTCTTTTTTCTGAGTACCTTCAGCAGGGTAGAAGAAGTTCGTGAACGCCCATGAATCTGCCTTTGGTTTTAACTCTGCCTGCAAATCATACTTCTGCAACTGTTTGCCATTGGCTACTCCATGCACGCTGGCTACACAGGTGCCGTTATCCACCGTCACCTTTCCTACTATATATTTCCGATAAGGATCCTGGGACGCAGTGAATGGATCGAAATCCAGTCCAACAATGTAACCTGGATCCGCTGCACTCGCAGCAAAGTCAGCTTTCAAAGCGGTTGTTAATTCGGGGCTGAAGCTGAACTGCTTTCGTTTCAATGCCCTTTCCGATGCTGGCGTTTGGTGCTTGCCAAACTCATTGAATACCGCAACGACATACCAGTCATAAAACTTTTTGACGTATGCCTTACAAGATTGTTCAGGAGAGAGTTTCGCCCTGGCAGGCTTTGTCTGCGCAGAAAGCGAAACCGCCGTCAACAGCAAGAAGCTGCCGACGGCGAATCGCAGAAACGTTCTAGAACAGCTCATACCCCGCAAAGAAATAGCTCAGCTCGAACTTCGCTGTGTCTTCCGCATCGGAGCCGTGCACCGCGTTGTAAATCGTCACCGGATCATGGCACTGTCGGAGCAGGCTTCCCCGCAGGGGAACCCTGGACAAAGACGCGATCCTCGAAGCGGGAGATCAACTTCTCTGTCTGCCCCCAGATTTCGCTTATCTCTGTACTCTGTGCGATGGCCTGATGGATCTGCTTGGCCGCGGCCGCATTCGGAAGCTGCACCTCGTAAATGAAGTCGGCTTCTTCCCCGCCGGGCCCGCGAAAGATCGCGCCCGGGGGCGAACCGGCGCGCACGTGGGCTTGCTCCATCTCTGCCAGTGTCCGCTGCAACGCTTCGACTTGACCGGGCTTCGCCCAATATTTCAGTTGCACCAAGATAGTGGCCTCAGCGGAGGTCTGCGCCGCGGGCTCCTTCAGCCAGGCGGTCATGTCAAACGCAATAATGGCATCGGCGGAACCCGGATGAGAAATGGCCGGCAACCCGGATTGCCGCGCCCCTTTAGGATCTGAGATGCCGATGTCAGCATTTTTTGCGTAAGGCAGGGATAGCATCACATGGGGCGGCGGAGTTACGGCGCGATCGCCATTCATGACAACCGCGTTCCGAGACATCATATAAATGACAGTCCCGATCTCCGGTGGCTGCAACTTCCCGTTCAGAAACTCGCGACCGAGCTCCGCTGCGATGTCGTCTTCGGTCTTTCTCTGCTGTCGCAGTTCCATCTCACGGAGGTCGCGCGGCAACACGGTTTTTACCGCCTTAGGGCTGTAACAAGTAGGCTCTCTGTCTTTCGCTGACCAGCGATTCACTAGGCAGACGCATCCATTCGTACCTTCGCGCGCTTTCGTGAATCCCTCGCGCGTTAAGACGTAGACAGTCGCGTCTTTTGAGACTTGGGTCGGGCCACCCTGTTGCGCGAGGGAGATCTCCTCATCCCGCGGCATCAACGGGATTGGTGGTTCAAAGGACTGGCTTGTCTGCAACGCCAGCATCATGACGATGGATAGAAACATAGATTACTGATCCCAGTCCTCATCAAACTGCGCACTTGCTAGAACAGCTCATACCCCGCAAAGAAATAACTCAGCTCGAACTTCGCAGTGTCTTCTGCGTCTGAGCCATGTACGGCATTGTGTTCAATGCTCGACGCGTGTTTCTTGCGGATCGTTCCTGCTTCGGCGTTCGCAGGATTCGTCGCACCCATCAGCTTGCGCCAATCGGCGATTGCGTTCTCTTTTTCGAGCGCCAGCGCCACGATCGGCCCGCTGGACATGAACTCGCACAGCGAGTTGAAGAACGGCCGCTCCGCGTGAACGGCATAAAATCCTTCTGCCTGTTCCACGCTGATCTCCAGCATGCGCATGCCGATGATGCGGAACCCGGCGCCATGGATCATGGTAAGAATGTCGCCCACAGCGTTCTTCTTTACTGCATCGGGCTTAATGATTGCGAATGTGCGTTGGATGTTCATTTTTCTTGGGGTCTCGTTTCGGTTTTAGATTCTGAACTTATTTTTTCATCGCCGCGATCAGCGTCTCGCCGATCACCGCGGGCGACTTCACTACGCGAATTCCTGCCGCTTCCAGGCTCTTCATCTTCTCGGCCGCTGTTCCGTGTCCGCCACTTATGATCGCGCCGGCATGGCCCATGCGGCGTCCCGGCGGCGCGGTCTGCCCGGCGATGAATGACACCACCGGCTTTTTCACGTTCTTCTTCACGTACTCCGCCGCAATCTCTTCGGCGTTTCCGCCGATCTCGCCGATCATGATGATGGCTTCGGTCTCCGGATCTTCATTGAACAACTTGAGCGCGTCCACAAAGTTCGTTCCGATGATTGGATCGCCGCCGATACCGATCGCCGTCGATTGCCCCACGCCGCGCGTCGTCAGCTGATAGACCGCCTCGTAAGTCAGCGTGCCGGAACGCGAGACAATGCCCACGTTGCCTTCTTTATGGATCTTCCCCGGCATGATGCCGATCTTGCATTTGCCCGGCGAGATGATGCCCGGGCAGTTTGGCCCGATCAATCGCGACTTTTTGCCTTTCAGGTATTCCCACGCTCGTACCATGTCCAGCGCCGGAATGCCTTCGGTAATGCAAACGATGAGCGGCACTTCCGCGTCGGCCGCTTCCATGATGGCGTCTGCCGCGAACGGTGGGGGAACAAAGATAACGGTCGCATTCGCGCCTGTCTGCTTTACGGCGTCAGTCACAGTGTTGAATACTGGCCAGCCTTCGTGTGTAGTGCCGCCCTTGCCGGGCGTCACGCCGCCGACGACCTTCGTTCCGTATTCCGCGCAGCCCTTCGCGTGGAAAGTTCCTTCCCGACCAGTGATTCCCTGCACGATCAGCTTCGTATTCTTATCGACGAGAACGGACATTATTTCTTCCCTCCCGCCGCGGCCACTACTTTTTCCGCCGCATCTTTCATCGTCTCAGCCACGATGAAGTTCAATCCTGACTTCTTCAATATCTCGCGTCCTTGTTCCACATTCGTGCCTTCCAGGCGCAGCACAATAGGAAGTTGAATGTTGGTCTTCTTTGCCGCCTCGACTACGCCATTGGCTAGGGTGTCAACACGCAGAATGCCGCCAAAAATGTTGATGAGAACCGCCTTCACGTTCTTGTCGCTTAGCAGAATCTTGAACGCATTCTCTACCTGTTGCGCGTTCGCACCACCGCCTACATCAAGAAAGTTCGCAGCAGAACCACCTGCGTACTGAATGATGTCCATCGTCGCCATCGCTAGTCCGGCTCCGTTGACCATGCAGCCTACGTTGCCGTCCAGCTTGATGTAGTTAAGGCTGTACTTGCTGGCTTCCAC
>JAICLA010000015.1 GCA_025927695.1 Terriglobales bacterium
AATGAAGCTTGGCGTTACCCCCTAGTAAGCCTCTTAGGGTGTTAGTACCTGCATCCCAATATCCCCATGGGCCCCGGAGTATCTGTGACCACAGTATTGCCGCTGAACCCGCGTTCGCAGGAGTTGATCGCCGAGATCGCCAGCGAACTGCAGCCGTACTTCCCTGACATCACCGCGCACTGGCGCGACCGTCTTACCAAAGAATGTGAACTTGACCAGCGTTGCCTGGCTACGCTGGAGCGCACGGTGCTATGCACCGGAGCGGCCTATTTCTCTCACGGTGACGTTAACGGTTTCTTTGAGCACTTGACTTACATCGGCTCGCGGCTCTCTAAGCTGGACATGGACCTGCGCCTGGTGCGCCGCTCTCTGGCAGCTTATGAGCGTGAGAGCGAGCCGTACATCGCCGCGATATTCGGTGATGTAGAGCGACCGCTAGCCGCGATGGAGACATTATCGTCCGCGGTATTCGCCTGTCTCTCCAATGCGTACTTTGACACCCGTGCTAGAGAGAAAAATGCGTTGTTACGTGTTCTGGACGCGGAACTGGTCGACGCCAAGCTAGACGCGATGCTGCAGAGGGTACTGGAGATCACCTGCAAGACCTTTGACGCCAGCATGGGCGTGGTCCTGCTGAAAGAGGCGGACAGCGACCTGCTACGCATGGAAGCGCTGGTGGGCTGGGACGCAAAACATCGCGGGGAGTTCAGTATTGCGTTGGGGCAAGGCATCTGCGGGTCTATCGCACGTTCGGGAGAGCCGGAGTTGGTGATGGATGTGGCGCGCGATCCGCGACTGCTGGCCACCGAGGTGAAAGAGAAGGCCAAGACGCTTTGGGGCATGCCTATCCGGTATGACGGGCAAGTGATCGGAGTGATCCTGATCGGCTTTGCGAAACCGTACGAATGGATGCCGACTGAACGGAACCTGCTGAAAGCCATCGCAGACCGGTCAGCGCTGGCTATCAACCGCGCGCGCATGACGCAGACTTTACGCGAGCGCGAGGCGCGCATTGCGGAACTCTCCAGCCATCTGTTAAAGGCGCAAGAAGAAGAGCGCCGACGCATCAGCCGCGAATTGCATGACGAGACCGGCCAGGGGCTGATGGTCATCCGGCTGTATCTGGAGATGCTGAACGAAGACCTGAAAGAGAAGGCACAAAAGGGCAAGGTCGGCGAGACGGTCGAGGTAGTGGACCGAACGATCGAGGGCATTCGGCGCATCATTTCCAAGCTTTCACCCATGGCTTTGCAGGAGCTGGGTTTGTTCGCCGCGCTACGTAAAGAGGCGAAAGACCTGGAAAAGAACCGCGGGGTTAAGACCCGCGTAGCCATTGCCGAAGACGTAGGCAGGCTTTCCGCCGAAACGGAGATGACTATCTACCGGATCGTGCAGGAAGCGCTTCATAACGTGGCAAAACACGCGAAAGCGCAAAAAGCCAACGTTTCGATGACCCGGGCTGACGGCCAAGTGACGGTTTTGGTGGAAGATGACGGGGTAGGAATCTTTCCAAAAAGCAATTTCAGAGGGAACTCCTTCGGCCTAGCAGGAATCAAAGAAAGAGTGGGAATGCTGGGCGGAGTAGTGCGAGTGGTTTCCATGAAGGGCAAAGGGACTCGGATTGAGATCAAAGTCCCGGCGACTGAACCGCTAGCGGGAATACCGATGGCGATGGTCGCGAGTGAACCGGGAATGTTCAGAGCGGCGACGGCTGAACTCGGGGAAAGCGATAAGAATGCCAAAGATAAAGTGTCTACTCACTGACGATCACACGCTGTTCCGCCAAGGCGTACGCCGCCTGTTAGAGACGGAATCATCCGATTTTGAGGTAGTGGGCGAGGCCTCTGACGCAGGCCAAGCGGTGGAGAAAGCGCGAGAGCTGCGTCCGGACGTGGTGCTGATGGACATCGGCATGCAGGGCCTCTCAAGCTTTGAGGCGGCACGGCAGATCCGCAAGAACCGGCCGGAGACGAAGGTCCTCTTCCTCACCATGTATGACGATGAGGATTACCTCGTGCAGTGCCTGGAAGCCGGAGCCGCAGGCTACGTGCTGAAAGATACGCCGGCGCCGCAGTTGTTGTCCGCCGTGCGTGATGTTTATAAGGGCGGAAAATACCTGAGCTCGCAAGTGCTGGGCAAGCTGGTGGAAGACTTCCGCTCGCGGGTTCGGGATACGAAGTTGCGTCCGCGCATTTCTACGCTGACGCCGCGCGAACGCGAGATCCTGAAGTTGCTGGCCGAAGGTAATTCAGTGAAAGAGATCGCGGTCATCCTTGGCCTGAGCGTGAAGACGGTGGAAGCGCACAAGTTTAACCTGATGCGCAAGCTTGACATCCACAATAAAGCGCAATTGGTCACGTACGCGATCCAAAAGAAGATCATCAAGATACCGGTGAACGGATAAGCCGTTCGTAATCCCATCCAGTCAATGAGCGGATTGGATGGGCCCGAAGTAAAGGGCCCGAAGTATGACCAAGGTGCTGTTCGTTGATGATGAGCCGACTATCCGGCTCACGCTGCCGAAAATACTCGAGATGCACGAGTTCGAGGTGAAGGCAGCCGCGAACGTGCAAGACGCCCTTACCCTCATGCAGCACGAGAAATTCGACGTGCTGCTTTCCGACCTGAATATTGGCGCACCGAGTGATGGATTCACTGTTGTGAGCGCGATGCGAAGGGTTCAGCCCGAAGCTGTCACTATCATCATCACCGGCTATCCGGCATTTGAGAGCGCACTGCAGGCTATTCGCGAGCAGGTGGATGATTACATCTCAAAGCCTGCTAATGTTGATGACCTGATCCAGACCATAAAAGAAAAAGTGAAGAACCGCACTCGGCATGTGCTGGAACCGCTGCGACATACTTCGAACGTCCTGAGGAACAATCGAGACCAGATCATTGAGAAGTACGTTGCAGGAATGCGACGCGGCAGCTTCCCTGTGGATGGACTTAACGAAGATGAGGTACGGAACAACGTGCCGAAGATTCTAGATGAAGTCATCCGTGACCTGGTTGAACGGAATTCTGACCAGATACAAGGTTCGACGGAAGCGGCGCGGGAACACGGCCAGTTGCGCCGGCGGCAAGGATTCACGGTCATCCATTTGATAGAAGAGACCCGGATGCTGCGCAATATCATCTCTGAGACCATCGAGAAGAACCTGCTTACGTTGAACACGAGCGCGCTCATGCCTGACATGGTACGCATCGGCAACTCACTCGATGCGCGGCTGCGCGAGGCCACGGCCTCTTATCTGAAGACCAAGAAATTGACGGAACGGCGGTCGGCGGATGGCGCGGTCACAAAGCGACGCTTGCGAGCGTCTTGAGATCAGGCACCGTCAGGTCAGGCTTAGCATTCGCAGCCAGCGAAGCGCCTTTGCCGGTGATGGACCGCCGATTCACCCAAACAGAATGAATACCTAAGATATTTGCGGGAGCGATGTCATGGTGCGTGCTTTCGGCAACGTGAAGGATATTTTCTTTGGGCAATCCGATGCGCTGCAGCGCGACTTCGAAATTTCGCAATGACGGCTTGTAAGAGCCGACTTGTTGCGCGGTGATCACCTGGTTAAATGGAACCTCTAACTTCTTCGCAGAGTGTGCGAAAAGGTCATCGTCAATGTTGGAGATGATGGCTAGCTTGTAGCGTGACTTCAGGCGAGTGAGCGCGATGACCGTATCGGGATACGGCTGCCAGTCGCGGATGGATTCCGCCAAAGAGGCGATCTCGTCTGTGGTGAAAACAGTGTTGAATCGCTCGCCGAGTCGACGCATGACTTCGGCGAGGACTTCGCGGTAGCACATGTAGCCTTCATTTTGGATCTGCGGTTCGATGTCGGCGTAGGCCCCTAAGAGTGGTTGCGCGGGGATATTGCGATCGTGAGCTGCGAAGGCGGTGTTCAGAGCGTTGAGGATACCCGTCTCCCAGTCGATGAGCGTGCCGTAGCAGTCGAAGGTGAGGCAGCGGAACTGGGAGAAGGCGAGCATGCAAAATAAAGATTAACCGCAAAGGACGCTGAGGATCGCGAAGATTATTTTGTTGGCTCGGGAACGACAGCCTCCGATGATGCTGCTGCGGCCGCTGCTTCGGCCTTGGGAGCTGCGGGCGGCTCCGGTGCTTTAGGCTTCGCCGCGAGAAACTTTGCGGTGTTGAGCAATGGGCGGCCGAGCGAGGGATTGTATGGCGTCCAATCGGAATCTGACATGTCACGTTCGAATTGCGCGCGCATCGCTTCCATCTTGGAATCGAGGTCGTCCATGTAGTGCAGCAGCAGCGCTTCGGGGAACATAGGAAGTTTCGGCGAGCCGAATTCGTATTGGCCGTGATGGCTGATGATCATGTGTTCGATGAGGATCTTCAGTTGTGACGGAAAGTCGGGCAGCGCGGCAAGCTTCTGGTGCAGCATCTCAAGTTCAATGATCATGTGGCCGAGGAGCTGTCCGCTGGTGGAATAGCTGAACGAGCGTGCGTAGGTGAGCTCGTGGATCTTGCCGATGTCATGCAAGAACGCGCCAGTGATGACAAGGTCACGGTTCACACTCGGATAGTTTCGGCAGACCAGATCGCATGAGGTCATCAATGAGATCACGTGGTCTAGCAGACCCCCGATGAAAGCGTGATGCAGGGTCTTGGCAGCGGGGGCGTTCTTGTAAGCGCGTTCGATCTCGGGGTCTGCCATGAAGGCGCAGAGCAGCGCACGTAGATTTTCGTCTTTCATGCTGCCGACGAAATCGCCCAGCGTCTTCCAGAGCACATCAATATCTTTGCTGGTCTTGGGAAGATAGTCGCCGAATTCGACTTCGGTGGCGTCCATGCGGCGGATCTTGTGGATAGTGAGTTGGAAGCGCCCGTTATATTTATTGATGAGGCCGCGGATCTTGATGATGTCGTCTTGATCGAAGGTGCCCATGGCTTCAGGCACGCCGTCCCACATCTTGGCCTCGATGCTACCCGTGCGGTCAGAGAGCGTGAGCGCCAGGTAAGGCTCGCCCGTTTTCTTGGGCTTGATCTGCTTGGAAGCGACCACAAAGGACGCGGTGATGTTCTGGTTCTCGTGCTTGGCGCACTGGTCGAGGAAAAACTCTTTCATGATGGGCCCTTGGGGGGAGCTGATGTTAGAAGATTAACAGTTTTTTCTTTTTCTTCTTAGCAGCTTTTTGCGCCGCCTCCTCAGGCGAATTCGCGGCAGCCACGATAATGGGCTTGGTCTGATTCGGGCTCGCGCCTGTATCGACGAATCCCGGTTTGACATCAATGTATGCGTCTTCGCGGAGTTTCGTGAGGTAAGCGCGCAACGCCGGCTGCAGCCGCTCATAATAGATCGCTTCCTGTATCTGCTGCTCAACGTCTTTCTGCGGAGGAATGCCGGCGGGTATGTGATCCAAGACCTTCAGAATGATGAAGCCCTGTTTCGTGCGGATGACGTCCGTGACTTCGCCCTTCTTCATGTTGAAGACTTTGTCTTCGATCTCTTTGGAGAGCGACCCGCGCTTGAATGCTCCGAGCACGCCGCCGTCGGCTGCCGTAGGCCCTTCAGACGACTTCTTGGCTACGTCTTCGAACTTGGCGCCTTTCTTGATCTGGTCAAGCAATGCATTAGCTTTGGCTTCGGCAGCTGCGACCTTTGCAGGATCTTCCGCCTGAGGCAGTTGATCTTTGCTATCGACAGCCTGCGGGGCCGCGGTCGATGCCATGATCTCTGCCAAGGCCACTTGTTCCGGCTGGGCAAAACTGGCCTTGTGTTCTTCGTAATATTTGGTGATGTCGGACGGAGCGATGACCATCTTGCGGCCGACTTCCTGGCCGATCACGCTCTGGGTGATGATGTCATTACGCATGTTCTTCTTGAAATCTTCGAAAGAGACGCCCTGCGCTTGCGCGGCTTTCTCCAAGTCTTCCATTGATTCAAGATTCATGCTCTTGCGGATATCGTCGAGCCGCTTGATGAGCTCAGTGTCACCGGTGATACCAAGGTCTTTGCCGCGCTGCACCAAGAGCTGTTGATCGATGAGATCGCGAAGAACGTCTTTATCTTTGGCCGCGATGTCTTTATCGGTGACATTCGGATCCTTCTGCTTGAGTTCGGTTGCAGTGGCTTCTTTGGCGCGCTGAAGGTCAGAACGCGTGATGATCTGATCATTGACGCGAGCGACGATATCTTCAATGACTGTCTGCGCTGAGGCAGTAGCGGCCAGACATGCAAGTATGAGTGCGGTATTACGGATTTTGGAGATCATGGGACTTAGCTAGATTTTACAGGGGTTCAGGGCGGGAAGCGAGGGCTAGGGTGAAAAAACACGGTTTGCGGAAGAATGCCCCGCCTGCGAAAAGCGCGCAGGTGGGGCACCCGCTGAGATCATTTCCCTTTTTTCTTGCCGAAGAGACCGCCTAAAACGTTGGTGATACCTTGCGTCCCTTGCACCGGAGCTTTCAAGGTATTGCCTACCATGCCGGCGACATCGGGAATGAAGACCGGATTCTGTGTGGTGCCCTGGATCATGAAGGGTATCTCGCCCTTGGCTTGGCCAAGGTTGCTGAGATTCGCCAACTGTCCTACGGCGCCTCCGCCATTGGCGAGTTTGGCCTTCATCTTGAAATTCAGTGAATTGTTGGCGCCGATGATGCCGTCGCCGGTGACTGTTCCAACGCCGGGGATGACCAGCTGTAACCCGTCTGCCTTGATGCCTTCCGGCGCCACGCGCAGTTTGGAGGCCAGCGTCTGGATAAGCATGTCAGAGCCGGAAGGAATACCCGCAAGTGCGCCGATGGCGGAGGCTTTGGATTTGAGGTTGAATCCAGCGAGTTTGGAGTTCGCGATATCGATCGGACCGGAGGTGACGAGGCGGTCGACCGGCCCTTGAATGTTGAGATCTGCATTGACAGTTCCACCCTGAAGCTGTGAGCCAGGCGGAAGCACAACGCCGACTGCCGGCAACAATCCTTCGATCGTCTCGATGGGCATCTTCGCGGCTTTGAGCACGCCGTTCACCACCATGCTCTGGCCGTGAGTATCAACGGTGCCGGTGAAACGGGCAGGGTTGTTGCTGTTGCCCGCAGAGATGTCAGCGCGGGAGATAGTTCCCTTCTTGGCTTCGAGATTGATATCAGAGGCGTAATCGAGATGGATGACTTCGTGTGAAGGCGAACCGCCTTTCACCAGCTTCAGATTCTTGGCAGATATTTTCCCTTCGGAATGCAGATCTTTGCCGTCAGATTTCACCGTGCCGTCATAGTCCACGATCCCGGCGATGCCGGTGCTTGGGTCAACGAATCCGCTGGCCCCGAGGTCTAGCCCTTCGACTTTTATCGTGCCGTGCATGGGGGTGTCAGTCACGTCGGCCTTGGCCAGCGGCCCGGCTTCGCCCTCAACACTCAGGCTGCCGCCGCCGGGGGTCTTTGCGTCCACGGTGAACGGGAACGCGGATTTATCAGAAAAATTCTTAACGCTGACGTTGACATCGTCATAGGTGTAGCGCTTGGTGGATTGATCGACAGTGATGCGTCCGTGGGCGATACGTAGATCTTGCACAGAAATGTTCTGTCCGCCGGAAGAGGGCGCCTTGTTTTTTTGTGAAGTATTGGCGCCGAGGGTGGAGAAGTTCCATTTACCTGCCGCATTGTGCGCGAGATTTATCTGCGGCTCATCAAGCTGGACGGACGTCACGCGGATGTCGCGCGATAAGATGAGCGGCATCATCTCCACGCCAACGGTGAGCGATTTCGCGGTCAAGAAAGGCTGCTTGCTAAAGGCGGGATCGTCAGCCACGCTGACACCCTCCAGTACCACGCCACCTTTCAACAGCGAAACCTGCATACTCTTGATGGTGAGGTCACGGCCAAGAGCTTCTTTGCCTTTACTCTCGACCATGGGGCGGAATTTCTCTGCGTTAACGAAGAAAGGAATACAGAGCACAATAATGACGATGAGAGCGATGACGCTGCCGACGATTATCCAGAGCTTTTTCATGGATGTGCACCTTTACCAGGCGTTCGCGAACTGCACATCGCGAGACTGGCGCTAGGCTGAACTACGGGCCGCGTGGCTCGCGGCCGAGCTTCGCATCAAGGCGAGTGTGGTCACATCATTCGGCTCGTCACCGCCGAGGCCGGGGATGTGCAAGCTGGGCCCGAATCGCGATGGCTGTTTCTGATGCGCCTCCACCGCCTGCAAGATCATCTGGCAGACTGCATTCGCGGAACTGAAACCGCCATTACTTAAGAGGTCTTGTACACGTTTGATGCCAAAATCGTCAGTTGCGCCTTTAGACTCCGTCACGCCGCGGGAGACCAAAACCAGAGTGGCACCATCTTCCATGGCGCAATACTGGCTGTCATGGGTGGAATGCGAGAAGAGCCCGAGTGGAAGGCCGTTGGCCTCGAGCAGAAGCGTGCCTTCGTCGTCCTTTAGTACAGCCGGTGTGTGTCCGGCATTGATATAAGTGAGCGTCTGGATGTCTTCGTCATAGCACGCCAGGAAGGCAGGCGCGCAGCAGACGCCGCCGGCTTCCGCCATGATCTTGCGGTTCATCTCCAGAAGCAGTTTGGTGATGGCCTCTGAATCCTCGTTGTTTGGATCGTCGAAGAGGAGCTTGCCCTTTTCGCGAAACATGTCTTGGGCGGCGGCTGCGATGTGGAGTGCAGTCTCGCGCTTGCCGGCGATGTCAAGCATCATGAAAAGGAGCTTGGAATCCTGTACGGTGAGGAAGTCATAGAAATCACCGCCGGTGCGCGCGGCGCGATATCCCGCGGCCACCTCTGTGGCGTGCAGCGTGGGCGTGACGGATGGCGCCGGTTTGCGCAGCGTGGGCGCAGGAGCATTGGATTTAAAGGGCAGTTTCATTCAGGGGCCGGGAACAAGAGAAAGTTAACACATCAGCGGATGCGAGGAAAGCCCGCTGTTTATGCGGCCTTAGTCGCCGTAACTGCTCTTAAGGTAGGTAGCAAGTTCCTGTTCAAGCTGTCCATATCCCGAATGAATAGTGCTGCGCAGCGCAGACTCGGTGGATTGGCCATCACCGAGGCGTTTCACAATGCCCGTTAGGTCAGACAATCCGTAGGTGTCACGGATATATTCCGCGGCAAATAGTGATTGGGTGTATGCCACGTTAGCTTCCGCGCGGTCGAAACGGACGAAAGAGGCCTCCAGCTCATTGAGCGGAATATTGTGCTGCGCCCCATACAGCCGCGCCAATTGGCTGGATTGCCCCCTCGCGCTGCGCGGCTCTTCCAATTGCGCGATGCCTTCATTCAGCCACGTGGGGCAGCGGCCTTTCGCTATAGCATTGATGAACGAGTGTGTTAGTTCATGCTTAAGTACGCGAGAAAGATCTGACGTCATCATGGTGAGACCGCTGACCGGCATTCGCAACTTGCCGTCATAGAGCGCGCCGCTCCACTTTGGAGCCTGCGTAACGTCAAAATATTGCTTGTCAGTGTAGAGGATCACAGGGATGCTCTCACGGGGTACAAAGTTGAAGTCACGGCTCAGGTCGTTAAAGTGCCGTTCGAGCGTCTGTATGATGTCACGGCGTAACTGAGCCGGAGCCTGACCACCCTCATACATCATGGTGAAGTGGCTGCTGTTTTCCTGGGCGAAGTCCGCACCCGTAGCCAGTTCCCGCTCGGCGCGCTTCAGCAATTCCGCGACTTTGGCGTCGGGTTGCAATTCCAGCGAGCGTTTCAGCGAGGCGATCGCCTCTTTCGTCTTGCTTAACTGATATTGCGCGTAGCCTAGAATGCCGAATGCCGGGCCTGATCCGGGCGCAAGGCGCGTGGCTCGATCGGCCACCGACTCGGCTTCCTTGTTGCGACCTAATCGAAGCAGCACGGAGCCGTAATGCGTAAGGATGTCTGCGCTGTCAGGAAGAATGTCATTCGCTCGGGAGATGTATTTCGCGGCGTCTTCAAAACTGCCATTGGTCTCTTCAAAGTGCGCTGCAAGCGAATAGGCGTAAGCCAATTTTATTGGGTTGCCTTCGCGTTCCACGGAATTGAGCATGGATTCATCGAGCTTTCCATTGACGATGAGCTTGGCGGCAAACTGATCGGGATCGTTGACGCCGAGCTTCGGCTGGTCCGGGATTGAGGGAATATCCTCAGCGTGGGTGACAATGGGTGACCCGCCGGAGTCTATGGATTGGACAGAACTCTTCGGAAGGGCAAATGTGTTGTCGCCAATGGTGTACTCGACACGGCCATTCACTTCGCGCACACTATCAGCAAAGATGGTGCGTCCGTTCTTTAAATGAATGGTTTCTGCAAACGCGGGCGCCAGCAGCGTTCCAACCAGGAAGAGTGCCCCGTACTCACGAATGCGGCCCATAAAATCCATGTTTGACTTCCCTGCAGCCGAAAATCTTACCAGTAAGCCGATGACGGAAAAATGGGTTTTACACCTGCGTACACACTTTGGTAATGCGTGGATAGTGGTGCTGTTCGTGGTAGCAGGCGCGGCTTTCGCGCAAGCGCCACAAGCTACCAATGCCGGACCCGTGACGGCACTCTATCGCCGAATCAATAGTGTCGGGCTCGACCCTAAACTCGTCTACAACGTGCGCGGCGCTGCGATAGATCGCGAAGACCTGCATGTTTCTCTTGACGACGGCACCATCGCGTTCACTCAAGAAGTGGACGGAAGAATAACGGGCGCGCTGTTCGTGGGCGAAGGGACGGTGCTGATCGTTCCCCCGGACAACGTGGAGCGGCACTCTCTGGGCATGTTCACCGGCTCTGCCGTTTTGAACCGGCAATTCAACCACGCTTACTTTCGTTTTTATGATTCGCATTTTCTCAGCGACTTGCGACCCTACTTGCGGGCGCTGGATGATCCGCAGAGTTTCCTGCAGGAGAATGACGCACTGGTAAAAGCGCTGGCGCCACTGGATTCGCTGCGCTTGTTGTTGTCGATGACGCGCGAGGCGCGGATTGAACCGGGCAACACGCTGACCGGAGAATTCATGCACGGCCGCTTCGTAGGCGCCACTAGCACATTCGACGCGAGTTGGGACACGGCCGTGAATGAACAAATATCCGCCGGTCAGACTTCATACAACGAGCGCGGCGCATATTACGACCAGTGGATGCTCTTTCCTATGCGGACTGTGCGGCAGCGTGACGCAGAACGGCTGGCGCGCGGTGTCAGTAGTGACACTTTATATGAGGACGAGATCAAGATCACAAACTACAAAGTACGGACGCGTGTAACTCCGCCTACCGAACTCGCTGTGGATGCCACAATGGATATAAAAGTGCGCCGGGGTGGCAGCAAGGTTTTTCTCTTTGAGCTGTCGCGCTATCTGAAAGTAAGCAGCGTGACACTGGAGAACGCGCAGCCCGGGGCAATCGCGGCCACCGTCCCGCTTGAGTTCATTCAGAATGAGGCTATCGAAGGGACCGACCTGGCACGGCGCGGCAATGATCTGATCGCAATCGCATTTCCGCACGCTCTGAAGGAAGGGGAGCAGTTCAAAGTACATCTGGTCTACTCAGGGTCAGTGTTGTCTGACGCCGGCGGCGGTTTGCTCTACGTGGGCGGACGCGGTGCCTGGTATCCGAACCGCGGGCCCATGATGTCAAACTTCGATCTGGAATTTGAGTCGCCGCTGGAGTGGAAACTGCTCGCAACGGGCAAGCTTTCGTCGCGTTCAACGAAAGATGGAGTGGAGACCACGCACTGGATCTCAGAAAGGCCGATTCCGCTCGCGGGATTCAATCTGGGCAGGTACACAGCGGAGACGGAAAAGACCACAGTAGGGCAAGTTGACGTGACCGCATACGCCACGCAGGGTCTGGAGAGCGCTTTTCCGTCAGCACAGCAGAAAACAGAAGTCATTATTCCGAGCGAGGGAGCACAACAACCGATCCTGGCTGTTCCACAGGTCACACCGTTAGTGCCTGCGCACAACGCAAGGATGGTGGCGGAGAAGGCGCGGGATACCATCGACTTTCTTGCGCCGCATCTGGGAGCCTATCCCTATTCGTCACTGGAACTCACGCAAATGCCGGGACCCGATAGCCAGGGTTGGCCCGGGCTGATCTTCCTCTCCAGCCACGTTTTTCTTACACCGGCACAACGTGCGCAGGGGCGTGGTTCTGATTATGCGACGTCGCCAGAAGAGTTGATCTACAGCCAGTTGATGGTGGCTCATGAGACCGCACACCAATGGTGGGGGGACGCGGTGTTATGGCAGTCGTATCGCGACCAGTGGCTGATGGAGGCTCTGGCCAATTACTCAGCGCTGCTTGAGATGGAAGCCACCACGCCGCAAGACGCGAAAGATATCCTGGATTTTTATCGGGAAGAATTAGAAACACCCGCAAGAGGCGAAACAACAGCTCGCAAAGAAGCGGGGCCTGTCTCATTCGGATTGCGCCTGAACTCCG
Source organism: Terriglobales bacterium (assembly GCA_025927695.1). Classification (GTDB taxonomy): domain Bacteria; phylum Acidobacteriota; class Terriglobia; order Terriglobales; family Acidobacteriaceae; genus JAICLA01. The sequence goes on from JAICLA010000015.1 coordinate 12,386, forward strand.
CGCCGTTCCCGAATGCGTACGAGGCGGTGGCTTACGGACGCGGCACATGGCTGATTCACATGATCCGCGAAGTGTTGCGGAATCCGAGCGACAAGCGCGATCCAGATGCTGTTTTCTACTCAATGTTGCGCGGCTTGCAGCAAAAATATGCGGGAAAGGCGATGTCTACACAGGATCTTCAATTGGCACTAGAAGAGGTGTGGCCGGCGTCATTGCGGTATGAGGGGAAGAAATCGCTGGGATGGTTTTTTGATGGCTGGGTGAATGGGACGTCGGTGCCAAAGATCGAATTGAAGTCTGTGAAGTTCAGCGAGGCGGCCGGCAAGAAAATCGCGCGGGCGAACCTGGTGCAGAGTGAAGCGCCAGATTCGCTCGTGACGGTAGTGCCTATCTACGCAGAGACGGCGGGTGGCTTGGTTTTTGTTGAGCGTGTTTTTGCTGACGGCAATGAGACTGCTCTGAAGCTTACTGTGCCCACGGGTACGAAAAAGCTGGTGGTGGACCCGTTTGAGACGGTTTTGCGGGTGAAGTGAAGCATTTGTAATCGCCTTGATTTGCAATTGAAAGTCGAAATTCGACGAGACGACAAAGCCCGGAGATCCTCATCTCCGGGCCTTGGCCCTTCCTGACTACTAGCTACTGACCACGTTCTTCCCTACCAGACTCTACAGGCGTTCTCACGGACCATGGGCTGTCCGGCTTTGCAGCCATAGGCCTTGGCGAACTCTGCTGAGTTGCTGGCAGCGCCGATCACGCGGTACTTGCCGGGTGAGTGCGGATCCACGTCTGCGCGGCGGCGAAGTTCCGCATCTGACGTGTTCTCACACCAGACCTGCGCGAAGCCCAGGAAGAAGCGCTGTTCGGGGGTGAAGCCGTCGATCTCTTTACGCTTTGACGGATCTTCGTTCAGCACTTTTTCGAGCGCGTTGTAGGCGATGTGGATGCCACCATTGTCAGCGGTGTTCTCACCGAGAGTGAGGCGTCCCTTGAGGTGAACGTCACCTGCTGGATCCTTCACGCTGGTAAAACCGGAGTACTCGTCTGCGATGCAAGTGGTGCCTTTGTTAAACGCTTCGAGATCAGCAGGCGTCCACCAGTTCTGGAAGTTGCCCTCGGGATCGAACTTGCTGCCTTGATCGTCAAAGCCGTGAGTGTATTCGTGTCCAATGACCACGCCGATGGCGCCGAAGTTGACTGCGTCGTCCATGCTGCGGTCAAAGAACGGCGGTTGCAGGATGCCAGCCGGAAAAACGATCTCATTGTTTGCCGGGTTGTAGTAGGCATTGACGGTGGGAGGAGTCATGCCCCACTCGGTGCGGATGGTGGGCTTGCCGATCTTGTCATAGTTGCGTTTGACTTCGAACTTCGCGGCGTTGAGTTCGTCTCCGAGGTAGTCGTCACGCTTCACTACGACGCTGGAGTAGTCCTTCCACTTGTCGGGATATCCGACCTTGGTGGTGTTCACGGCCTTCAGTTTTTCCAGCGCTTTGGCCTTCGTTTCAGGAGTCATCCAGGAGAGGCCTTCGATGTCATCATGCAGCGAAGCAGTAAGCGCGTCGATCATCTTGTGCATGCGCTCCTTACCCTCGGGACCGAAAGTTTTGGCGACGTAAATCTGGCCTAGAGCCTCGCCGAGTCCCTGATCGGTAGAAGAGGTGCAACGCTTCCAACGCGGCTCCTGCACCTTGATACCGCGCAGGTAGCCCTGATTGAAGGCGAAATCTTCATCAACGAATGATTTCGAGAGCGAGTCTGCGGCGTCATTTAACACTTTCCAACGCAGCAGCGTCTTCCAATCATCTAGAGGACGGCTGGCGACTGACGCATTGAGTTGCTCAAAGAACTTGGGCGTCATGTTGTTCAACTCTGTGAATGCGGGCGCGCCGGTGGCAGCAAAATAATCTTTGAAGTCAAAGTTGGGCGCCAGTTCGGAGAGTTTGGCGGTATCCATCTTGTTGTCACGATTCTTAGGGTCGCGAAGCGAAGTGCGGTCCATGGAATCTTTGGCGAGTTCGGTCTCAAGTTCGAGCACGGTCTTGGCTTCTGCAGACGCTTTGTCTGCGCTGTCGCCCGTGAGTTCGAACATCTTTTGCACGTGATCGACAAACTTGTCGCGCTTCTCCTGCGCCTTCGCGTCAGTCTTCAAGTAGTCGTCGCGATCAGGCAGTGAGAGGCCGCCCTGAATGACCATGGCGATGGTCTGCTTGGAGTTCTTCATATCTGGCGAGGCGAAGAAACCGAAGAATCCCGGGATGCCTTCGCTGTTGAACTTGCCGACGGTCTTGAACAGGTCTTCACGCGTCTTGATCGCGTCAATCTGCTTGAACCAGGGCTGAAGCGGCGTGCCGCCTTTTTTCTCGATGGTGGCTTCGTCCATGCAAGCGGCGTAGAAGTCGCCCACTTTAGCTTCAATGGGAGTGCGCTTCTTTTTGGCATCTGAAACAGATTCCAGAATGTTATGCAGTTCGGCGCGGTTGCGTTCTTGGAGTTCGTCGAAACGGCCATAACGGGATTTGTCACTGGGCAACGGGTTGGCGGTGCGCCATCCGCCGCACGCGAATTGGTAGAAATCAACGCAGGGGTCGGCGGTCTTATCGAGCGCCTTGATATCAAAGCCGCCTTCAGACTTGGCGGGAGCAGTGGTCTTTGCATCGGTCTTGGCCGCGTTGTCGGCGGCAAACATGGTGCCGGCACCGAACAGCAGCGCAAGGGTGAGCAGGGAGATACGTCGCATACGTTACCTCAAAACTTGGATTGGGTAGGGCAAGTGTACAGGGTTCTAGCTGAGACGATAGACGGATGGGACCGCGATTTGGTTTCGGAGAAATCTCATCGTCCGATTTGTAATTTCCAAAATTTGTGATTTGTGATTGAAAGCCGCTGCTGAGACGCCCGGGGCGATCAAGAAAAAGCCCGAAGACCATATGTCTTCGGGCTTTCAGTTCCTAATCACTGACTACCGTTTTCCTACCAAACGTGGCAGGCGTTGTCCCTGACCATGGGCTGTCCGGCTTTGCAGCCGTAGGCCTTGGCGAAGTCAGCGTTGTTGCTGACCACGCCATTGGTCCGGAACTCGCCGGGCGAGTGCGGATCGGTGTTAGCCAATTCGCGCAACGACTGGTCGGTCGCGTTCTGGCACCAGACCTGTGCGTAGCCCAGGAAGAATCGCTGCTCGGGAGTGAAACCATCAATCTTCTTACGCTTCGCCGGATCTTCTTTCAGCACTTTTTCCAGCGCCTGGTATGAGACGTGAACGCCGCCATTGTCAGCCGTGTTCTCACCGAGGGTGAGGCGGCCTTTTAGGTGAACGTCACCGTTCTGGGGATCTTTCACGCTGACGAAGCCGGAGTATTCATCTGCGATGCAGCCGGTGCGTTCTTCAAATTGCTTGCGGTCCGCGTCAGTCCACCAGTTATTGAAGTTGCCTTGCGCGTCATACTTTGAACCTTGATCGTCATAGCCGTGGGTGTACTCGTGGCCGATGACCGAGCCGATGGCGCCGAAGTTCACGGCGTCATCCATCGTCTTATCAAAGAACGGCGGCTGCAAGATGCCGGCTGGGAAGACGATCTCGTTATTGGATGAGTTGTTGTAGGCATTGACCGTCGGCGGAGACATACCCCATTCGGTGCGGTCAGTCGGCTTGCCGATCTTGTTTAGGTTGCGCTTGCGCTCGAATTGCGCCACGCGCATACGATCACCGAGATAATCATCGCGCGTGACCTTCACGCTGGAATAGTCACGCCACTTGTCGGGGTAGCCGATCTTTGAGGTGTTGAAGGCCGCGAGTTTCTCAAGGGCCTTAGTCTTGCTCTCAGGCGTCATCCAGTCGAGGTTCTTGATGTCTTCGCGGAGAGCGTCGGTCAGCGCATCAACCATCTTGCGCATGCGGGCTTTGCCGTCCGGACCGAACGTCTTGGCCACATACAGTTGGCCGAGGGCTTCGCCGAGAGCTTGATCGGTAGAACGGACGCAACGCTTCCAGCGCGGTTCCTGCTCTTTCACGCCGCGGAGATAGGCGCTGTTGAAGTCGAAATCCTCTTTCACGAATTTTGCGGGAAGCGCCGGCGCGGCGGTCTCAAGCACGTGCCAGCGGAGATAGGTCTTCAAGTCATCTACCGACGCCGAGGCCAACATGTCATTGACCTGCTTGAAGAACTTTGGCGAACTGTCATTCATCTGAGTGAAGTCCGGCGCGTTGAGCGCGGCGAGGTAAGCGGGAAAATCAAAGTTCGACGCCGTCTGCTCGAAATCTGACTTAGTAGTCGGATTGTCGCGGTTCTTAGGATCGCGCATAGAGATGCGGTCCATCTGAGCCTGTGCGAGTTCGGTCTCGATCTTCAGAACGGTCTTGGCTTCTTCTGCGGCTTTGGCATCATCGTCGCCGAGGAGGACGAACATGTTCTTCACGTGCTCTTCATACTTTTGGCGCTTCTCGACTGACTTGGGATCGTTTTTCAGGTAATCGTCGCGGTCGCCGAGGGTAGTGCCACCCTGGCCCACGCTGGCGATGGTCTTCTTGGAATCCTTCATATCGGGCGAAGCGCCGAAGTTATACATGCCGCGCACACCGTTCGCGGCGAACTGCCCGAGCACACGCGCGAAATCTTTTTTATCTTTGATGGCGTCCACCTCTTTGAGCCATGGCTCGATGGGCTGCACCCCTTTTTTCTCAATGGTGCTTTCATCCATGCAAGCGGCGTAGTAGTCGCCTACCTGGGCCTCGATGGCGGTGCGCTTGTGATCAGGTTTGGATTCTTTCTCCAAAATGTCATGCAGCACGGCCTGGTTGCGCTCAGCGAGTTCGTTGAAGCGCCCCCAACGCGCTTGATCACTGGGGATAGGATTCTTGGCGCGCCAACCGCCGCAAGCGAACTGGTAAAAGTTCACGCAGGGATCAACGGTCTTATCCAGCGAGTTGATGTCAAAGCCGGGAGTAGTCTTGGCTTTCGTGTCAGGGGCAGCACTGCTTTCCGGTAAGGCCATTTGCGCCACCAGCAGGCTCGAGCCGACCAGAAGCGGGAACAACAAAGATAAAACGCGTCGCATACTTTTAGCCTCTTTAAAGGTTTGGGATTTGTGTGGCGATCTTTTCTCAGAAACTTTTGGAAGCGGGCTCGAGACGAGAGTTCGAACCCGCGCCCAGGAAAATTGCGAAGCCATCATACACCTGACATAAACCGTCTGTAAGGCACGGCAAACGTTTTTTCGATGAATTCAGATAATGGAATCAGCAGCTTAGCTGACACCCCTCTCTATGTAATCTGGAATCCGCGTAACTTTGTCACCAATAATGACAGGTCCCAAACAACCGTTTTGAGGAATGAAGCATCTTCAGTGGCAAGGAGTACCGCTCATGCCCAATCAGTCCGGGCCCCTACGATTCAACCGAGATGCAGCCACGAGCGCGATCGTGGAGACGCTGCAGGATGGCCCGTATCTGGCCGATCTGTTCGCGAACGATCAGGTCCAACCCCCGGTTTATCACTACATCATCACGCGACGAGGTTCGAGTGAGATCCTCGATTGGGGACAAACGTTCTCAATGGATTCAAGCCGAAGAATGGCTGAAGAATGGCTAGGCGTTCGCGCGCTTCGTATCGCCAGCTAAACGAGCCCCCGCCCTCCGAAAAGAAAAGCCCCGTTCAAGACGGGGCTTCTTTTTTCATCTATTCGATATCGCTTACCAAACGTGGCAGGAGTTCTCCGGCGCCATGGGCTGTCCCGTTTTGCATCCCCACGCTTTCTTGAATTCCGGCATGTTCTGCACAACACCGTTCACGCGGAACTCGCCGGGTGAATGAGGATCGCCCAGCACCTGCAAGCGCGCTGCCTCAGGGCGCAAGTTCTGACACCAGATCTGTCCGTAGCCGAGGTAGAAGCGCTGCTCAGGCGTATAGCCTTCGAGCTTCGCGTCCGCGTTTGGCTGGCCCTTGATGCTGGCGAGATACGCCATGAGCGCGATGCGTGCGCCGCCGTTGTCTGCGGTGTTCTCACCAAGAGTGAGTTTGCCGTTCACGTGCTCGTCGCCCACTTTGAACCCGTTGTACTCGTTCACGATGCAATCAGCGCGCTGGTCAAAGGCCTTGCTGTCAGTCGGGGTCCACCAATCGCGCAGGTTACCTTGCGCGTCGAACTGGCGGCCTTCGTCGTCAAAGCCGTGGGTCATCTCGTGTCCAATGACCGCGCCGATGGCTCCGTAGTTTGACGCTGCATCCGCGCCCTTTACGAAGAATGGCGGCTGCAGGATACCGGCGGGGAAATTGATATTGTTCTCCAGCGGATTGTAGTAGGCGTTGACGGTAGGCGGAGTCATTCCCCACTCGCTCTTGTCCACCGGCTTGCCGATCTTGTTGAGCACGCGATGAAGTTCAAAAGTGTTAGTGGCGTGGAAGTCTGCCATGTAGTTGTTGGGAACGATCTTCACGCTGGAGTAGTCACGCCATTTGTCTGGATATCCGATCTTGTTGGCGATGGCGGTGAGCTTCACTTCGGCGGCCTTCTTGGTCTCGGGCGTCATCCAGTCAAGATTCTGGATGTCTTCACCGAGAGAATTCTCAAGGTTCTTGACCATCTGCAGCATGCGCGCTTTGCCATCTGCGCCAAAGGTCTGTTTCACATATGCAATGCCCAGTGCTTCACCGAGTTGGTCATCTACCATGCTGACGCAACGCTTCCATCGCGGCCGCAGTTCTTTAGAACCACGCAATGTCTTGCCGTAGAAATCAAAATTCTCATTCACGAAAGCGGTTGAGAGCAGCGGCGAAGCGGCGTGCACTACTTGCCAGCGCATGTAAGTTTTGATGTCGTCAACACTGTATTTGTCTATGACCTGCTGCATGGTCTTAGCGAAATCTGGCTGGGCGACATTCACTGCGGTGATTTCTGGCGCGCCGATGGCGACGAGATATTTCTTGAAGTCGAAGCCCGGCGTGAGTTGGCCGAGTTCCGCCATCGTCATCTTGTGGTAGATCTTCTCGGGATCGCGCATCTCCACGGGCGCCATGGAACCTTGCGCGAGTGCGGTCTCGATCTCCATGACCGTCTTTGCGTCAGCGGCGGCTTTGTCAGCCGGCTCACCCATGAGCTTGAACGTATTGGTCACGTGCGCGACGTATTTGTCGCGGATGTCTTTCGACTTCTGGTCATCTTTGAAGTAGTAGTCCTTGTTGGGAAGACCGAGCCCGTCCTGTCCGTATTGCGCAATGACCTGCGAAGCATCTTTGAAATCCTGTCCGGAACCGAAGCTGAAGAAGCCGGGGCCGTTCTCGGCGTGGATGCGTCCGACGACGTCAGTCAATTGCGACTTTGAGTTCATCGCGTCGATGGCGTCGAGTTCGGGCTTCAGTGCGTTGATGCCTTTGGCATTGATTTCCTGCTCGTTCATGCAGGCCCCGTAGAAATCACCGATCTTCTGGTCAGTGGCAGAACGGCTGGCGCCGCCTTTCGAGGCCTTCTCCAGGATGCCGTGCAAAATGTCATTGTTGCGCTCAATGAGTTCGTTGAACCGTCCCCAACGCGATTGGTCAGCCGGGATGGGATTGTTCTTGATCCACGAGCCGCAAGCGTACTGATAGAAGTTCACGCAAGGGTCGACGGATTTGTCGATGGCATTCATGTCAAAACCGGCTTCGCCTTTGGCAGCCGGCTTGGCGCTGGATTGCGTCTTGGCGGTCTGGGCAAAGACGGCGAAGCAAGCGAGCAGAGCGAACATCATTAGAGACACTGGGGTTTTACGCATAAAGATCCTCACGGAATCGATTGTATATCGTAAAGCGAGGTAGCTGCCTGGGCCGCTTCTTTACTTAGAACAGCTTGAAGTGGATGGTCAGGTACCTCTTTGGATTTTCACGGATGGCCTTGACCAAGTTGCGGGTCTCCACCAGCATCTGGTCAGAATTGTTGTAGAGCGAGGGATCGTTAAAGAGCTTGCCTACGCTGCCTTCACCCTTTTCCATCCGGTCACTCAACTTGGAGAAATTGGTGACCATGGTGTCGATCTTCTTCGCGAACTCTTCATCATGCGCGATCTTGCCCAGCGTTCCCTTACCGTTGTTGATGTCGGTGATCAGCTGGTCTGCTTTCGCAATAGTGTCATTCGCGTTCTTGTAGAGCTGCTCATCTTTCAGGAGCTTGCCCGCGCTGCCCTTGCCCGCGTTGATGTCAGACACGATCTGGTTCAACTGGTCGAGGGTGTTGTTGGCTTTGCGGTAGAGCTCATCGTCATTGAGTAGTTTGCCGATGCTGCCCTTGCCGTTGTTGATCTCCGTCACGATCTGCTGCATCTGGCCAAGAATGTCATTGGCGCGATTGAACATGGTGGGATCGTTGATGACTTTGCCGATGGTGCCCTGACCATTCTCGATCGTCGCCAGGATGCGGTCCATGCGCTTGAGCAGCACGTCCATGTTGGCGAGGGTGCCTTGACCAGCGGAGATCATGTCATTGATATCCTGCGCGCCTTCCGACTTCAGGAAGTCACCATTCTCAGCTTGGGGACCCTTGGCATCCTTGCTGATGATGTCGACGAAGAGTTCGCCGAGGACGCCGGCCGTGGCGAGCTTCGCGATGGAATCCTTGCGGATCTCAAAAGCGAAATCTTTGTTCACCTTCATGGTGACGAGCACGGGAGCTAACTTGTTCGGCGGGTCCTGCATGACCTCAATGTTCTTTACGTTGCCGATGTTCACGCCCTGCACAGTGACCGGCGCCCCGACGCGCAATCCGGCTGTGGATTGGAAGTATGACTTTAGATAAAGGCGGCTAGAAAATGGTCCGCTGCTGCCGGACATGAGGAAGATGAGAACAGCCAAGGCGATACTGGCCACCAGCACGGTGATTCCTACACGAAGTTGTGACCAACGCAGTTGCTGCTGGCTAGGCATGCTTCCTCACGCGACGTTCAATTGTAGAAGAATCGGAGCGGCGGAATGATAGCAGAAGCAAGCATCGCATGCAGCAGCTTTGTCTTTGCGTTTTCACGGCTGAATGCTGGCGGTTGATGACTGATAGCTCCGAAAACTGCCGACCAGCGCCATCGCTATCAAATACGCCGCGGCGCCGCACGCCAACGTGGCATTCAATCCGAAGTGGATGGCGATGATCATGGCGGACACCGAGCCGAGGACGCTGGCGGCGGCGTTCAGCGCCCATGCCCATTCCACGCGCTGGTCATTGAGTTCGCCGAGGGCGCGCAATCCCGTGGGGAAAGGCATGCCCATGGCGAATCCGAGTGGGATGAGGAATAGGCCGCTGATGCAGAGCTTGGCGAAGAACGGCAAGCCGATCCATGCGGAGAGCGCGGCGGGCAAGATGAAGACATACGCGATGATGCCGGCGGCGATGGCCAGCAACGGAATGCGGACTTGCGATGTCTGCGAGAGCCACTTGCGCGAGACGGAGCTGCCGATACCGCTCGAGAGCAGCATGAGGAAGACGACTACGGTGAGCGCGTAGGTGGGATGTCCGAGAAAGAGGACGAAGCGCTGGATGAGCGCGATCTCTACCAAGATGAATCCGAGGCCGACAGAGATGAAATAGAAGAGGCGTGAAGCTGGGCCACGCGGTGCGCCGGATGCTCCGCCGCCATGCAGCCACAGCGGCAGAATGAGGAACAGCAGAACAGCCGCGATGCTGATGGCGAAGACCATGAACAGGACGGTGATGCCCAGGTTGATGCGCCAGTCCATGCCCTTGCCCGTGCCCGCGAGGATGTTCTTCATCACGTCTTTGGTCTTGAGCGTGAAGAAGAAGAAGGGCGAGGAGTCGTAGACGGGGGTGATGTTGTATTTGTATTGCCTTTGGAAATCGCGGGTCTTTGTGGCCGAAGTCGGCATTTCACCGTAAATGAGCTCAGAAAACGGAGCTGCCGAGGCTGCTGGTACTCTCCGCGTGTCGACAAAGTCGCGCAGTCCAAAAGGATCGATTGTTTCTATATCCCCTCCTATTCTCCAGGTGCCGTGGTCTGGATCCCGATAGCCAAACGGGCTGAAAATCGGATAGAGATTGTTCGTTGATTGAACATGTTTTAGCACAGCAACTTCCTCATCCTCGGTAAAAGCGCTTTTCTTGGCAAGAACCAAGACCGGACGACCATCTGTGTTTAAGTCTCCGTCCGAAATCACAATGAAGTTGCTCAAGTAACCCGTATATGGGTGGCCACCTGATATTCCAAGGCGCTTGAGTGCCTCGATCTCCTGGCTCACCACTCGCAGCGCTTCCCTCGGCTCCTTGAACTCCCAACGTGTAATGGCGATCATGCCGTCCGGCTTCAGGTGCTGGAAGTATTCCTCGAAGGCTTCCACCGTATAAAGGTTGTTCTCACTGAGGGCGAAGGCGCCGGCGGCGGTGCTGGCCCATGTATCCACGAGCGTCATCTGGATGACGTCATATTTTTCTTTTGAGTTGCGGATCCAACTGCGGCCGTCGGCCACGTTGATGTGCACCTCCGGGCGCTGATAGAGGTGGTAGCTGTAGTCAGCGTAGTTGCCGCGCATGATGGTGTTGGCAATGATGGGATTGATCTCAATGCCGGTCACGTCTTTGCTGCCGTTGGCCACGGCGCGCAACACGTCTACGCCGCCGCCCGGGCCGATGATGGCGTATTTGCCGTTTGGCCGAAGCACATTGACCACAGCAGGCGCGGCGGACATGAGATCTTTTTTCCAGTTGTAGCCTGCGACCGGCGGATTGCCGTTGTCTTTGAGCGCAGGTGTGGCTGTGTCCACGGCCCACTTGGCGGGGTCAACGTTCATGATGGCGGTGGATGCGTCCGCGTCGATCACGATGTAGCGCCCGCCGCCAACGTTATCGACCTCGATGCGCGAGATGGCGTTCCATTTGGAGAACAGCATCCAAGGCTGGTCGCGGCGCATGCCCTTGGCGTAAACGATGTCAATGAGTTTGCCGGAGTAGTTGGCGGCGATGAGGGCGATGAATGCGAGGGTAAGCGCGATAGCGATGCCTCGGGCGCGCGCTGAGTCTGACCAAATAATGGCTGCCGCAGCCATGGCGACAGACGAAAACAAGATGGCGTTCGGTCCGCCAATAATATTCAGCAACGGCACGACGGCCATGCAGGCGAGTGCTCCGCCCATAAGGTCAGAGGCGTAGATGGCGCCGATGCCTCTTGTCTCGCGAGCGAAGACCACGGAAAAAAGCAGTCCGGTAAAGAAAAATGGAATGGCGCTGGCAAGATACATGATGGTGAGCTTGCCGAAGTTCCCGCGCGTGAGTTCGAGCGAGATGGGCAAATGCAGAACGACTTCCAGCACCAGCAGCGTGACGACGGCATTGGCGATGCAGAGGCAGGCGCCGAGTTGGCGCGATGTCCATTGTTCCAGCCATGCCTTGCGCACATAAGCAAACACGCCTCCGGCTCCGAGCCCTAACAACGCGACCGAGATCGCTAGGAATGCGAAGTGGTAGAAGAGCACTACTGAGAACAGGCGGGTGAGACCGAGCTCGAGCAGCAGGCTGGCAAAGCTGACGAGCGCGACCGCGAACATGATGCGCGATTGGCCGGTGGACGATTGCGAAATAGGTTGTGCGGGAGATTCGAGGGTGGATGAGCTCATGCGGGCCATCCATCATAACAAGGTGCTTACGTACTGCGGCGGTGCCACGCTTGGCTCAGTCTCAGACGGACGCACGTTTACATTCCTTTACTGGCCGAAGCCGCACCAAGGCGTTTATGCTTGGCCGCGCAAAACACTCCAACCCTAAGGAGCCCAAATGTCCAAACTGATCCGTCTTTTATTCGTGATGGCATTTGCCATCTCTTTTGCGATCACCGCAAGCGCACAGCGGCGCAATCCCGATGGAGAGCGCCAGCAGCAACCGACTACGACCGCGAACCCCACGGCACGCCAGCCGGAAGAGCAGGCGGCTACGCGGCAACAAGGCGGCACGCCGGGACAAGCCGAGCGCCAGCCGCGACAAGCGCCCGCGCCGGAAGAGAAATTCTCAGTCACGCACCATACTGCGCACGTGGGCGGACAGACGTTTGAATACACGGCGACCGCGGGCAACTACATCATCAAAGACGACGCCGGTGTCCCGAAGGCGTCGATGTTCTTCGTCGCCTATACAAAAGACGGCGTGCAGGACCCGAAGACGCGCCCTGTGGCGTTCGTATTCAACGGTGGCCCGGGATCGGCATCGTCATTCACCCACATGGGTCTTGGCCCGAAGCATGTTGCGCTTACGCCAGACGGACACGCGCAGGGGCCAGCGCCGTACGCTTATGTCGACAACGAAGATTCTTTCTTCGATGCGACTGACATGGT
>JAICLA010000255.1 GCA_025927695.1 Terriglobales bacterium
CGGAGGTTCGCATGCGGTGAAGTTCGCCCCGGTACAACTAAAAGGCACGCCGCGAAACATCAGCAAGAAGCAGCCGCAACGTGCCGCTGACGCTCTGACGTTCGATTTTTCTTACAGCGGAATGAAGACTGCCGTGCTGCGATACGTGGAGACGCATGATCTGAAAGAAGAGATTGAAAAGCGGCGAGCAGCATTGGCGGGCATGACCAAGCCCAAGGCAGACGACATTCTTCCACTATGCAGTAAGACCACTCTTGATCTCGCCGCCTCATTCCAGCGGGCTCTGATCGATGATGTGGTGAGCAAGACTCTCACGGCGGCGCGGGAATGCAATGCTGCCAGCCTTTTTGTGACCGGCGGCGTTGCAGCCAACGGAAAGTTGCGCGAAGTATTCGAACAACGCGCTGCGCAGGAGGGAATCACGGTCGCGTTCCCTTCGCGCAAGATGTCGACTGATAATGCTGCCATGATCGCGGCGGCGGCGTATCCGAAATTCTTGGCGGGTGATTTTGCCGAAGATGAGTTTTCTGCCGAGGCGGGCTTGGTGCTGAGGTGAGGTTCCCTCTTGTCGCGTGTGAGGGCGGGGACGCCCTCACGACAGCCGGCGGGACGCCGGCGGTACTTAACTCGCTCTCACCGTTGCGGCCACTTTCGTAGCGTCAAGTACGGCCTTCAAGGCCTCATCGAGATTCTTCACTATATCAATGTCCTTAAAGATGGCCGCGTTCGCCTGCGGATGTGTACCGGAGGAATCTTTCCCCTTCAAGATCACGATAGGAATGCCCGCAGTCTTAGCGCACGACTTCAACTTCTCGATCAATTCATCCCCATCCATCTTCGGCATAAGCAGATCGGTGATTATGACGTCGGGCAGAACAGTCTTCATTATCTCTAAAGCTTCGATCCCGTTCGATGCTGCCTCGGCCGCGAAACCACGCTCTTGCAGAAAACGGCAGACGGTGTGGCGGATCAACATCGAATCATCAACAACCAGAGCAATGCGTTGCACAGGAAACTCCCGTTCGAGGGGTGAAGCGAAATTATCAATAAGCATGGTGCCATTCAAGATGATTCAACCCCACAGAAGTTACAGATTCCCGAATGAGGAATCGCTTCCGAACTTGAAAGGATTATCGGCTGTATGGGCTCGGGCGTTACGCTTCGTCTTGTGGAAGCTTCTCTTCGATAGCCATATCGCGGAATTCGCTGGCATCAAAGACTTCACCGCAGAGCTCACACTCTACGTATTCGGCGTCTTCATCGCGCGAGACTACGCGCACTCTGGGATGCTTACAGGCGTCAGGCATGGAGTTTCACAGGGATGGTTGCTTCGTGGATGGGAATGGTGAACAGTGATGCTTCGGGTGAGCACGGAGTGAGCGCCGTGGAGCGCGAACATAGTGTGAGGGTGGAGTCGCTTGCGACGGAACCCTGGGATAAATGTGTCATATGCGGAAAATGCAAGGTGCTTTCCGGCTGAGGAATGATTTTGAAACCGGTGGGATTGCTTGTCAAGTGGGATTTGTGGGGTGCTTGCGAAAGTCAAGAGCCTTTCAATACTAAGGACACTATGGGCACAAAGAACACGAAGAAGGCCTTAGGGTTTAAAAGCAAGAAACTTTGTGCCCTTTGTGGACTTTGTGTTCTCTGTGTTGAAGGCTTTTGACTTTGTCTTCGACTTACGAGAAACGAGAAACTAGAAACGAGAAACTGCTCTACTCTGGCATGGGGTAGATGCCGGCGCGGCGCGCGTTGTCGATCGGGATGCGCGTGATCTCTTTGGGGCCGTACTTGGCCAAGCCCGTATCCGCGGAGCGGACAGCGGCGTCAAAGTCGATGCGGGCGACCTGAGCTACATCAATAAACAGGTACTTGTCCGCGTTCTGTGCCATGCGGACCCCAATGTATGCGTGGCCGGGAACGAGGACTACTTCTGGGTCCATGCCGAGGTTCTCAAACATCGAAGCGAAAGCAACAACGCCGTCAATACAGTTGGCGGAATTTTCAGAGATGCTTTCACGCGGCATGCGGACACGCTGACTTACATCTTCATTCTTGCCAAAGGTCATCGAGCTCTTTACGTAAGAGACGCCGTGCTCTTTCACAGCCGCATAGATGGCACGGGCCTGAGTCTCAGTGCTCTTCTCCTGTCCGGCGGCATCTTTCCAATCTTCGTATCCGGGTAGGCGGCGAGCGGGCACTTTATCCTTCGCGATGCTCAGGATCTTTTCGATCTCCGCCGCGTGCGGCGTGACCCAACTTGCAATGAATGGCGCGTACTTGAAGTTTGCGCCCCAGAACATGTCGTCTACTGAGCGCAGGCGGACGGGCACAGTGCCTTCATAGAGCGAGTGGCCGGTAACATCGCTCACTTCTACGCGAGCGCTTCCGGCTGAGATCTCATGGTTGTGATAAAGGCGCGGCAAGAAGCTGGGTGCAAATTTGAAGGTGCGTGATTGTCCAGCAGGAATGTCGACCGTCTGGATCTCGTCGTCACTCCATCCCGCGATCTTCACTGCGATGCGGTTGCGGAGCGCGCGGTCAGTGGGATTCTGGATGGTGACGGCGACCGTGCCCCATTTGCGTCCATCTTGTGACTGCAAGGAAGCGTAGTTGGCGAAGACGGGAAAGATGTCGCCATCGAGTCCGGCGCTGATGTGATATGTGGCTTGCAGTGTCGGGATCTTCGGCGCAACGACGCCGACTTTTGTCGGAGTGTGATCCACGCTCGCCACAGTGGCGGTGCTATTCGCACTGGTGGCATCGCCGTGCGCGGTATTGCTGTTGTTATCGTCTCCGGCGAAGCTCAGCGAAGCGAGCGACAGCGTTAACGCAACCGCGAGCAAGAATTGCATGCGTCCTGTGTAGGACTTTCTCACCCGTTGAGAGTACCTGTTTCGGCCAGCAGGTGAAATCGGCAATTAGCCTTAATCAAATGGCCCGAAACTCGCGTGATTCCATCGGGTTAGTCCGTGGACACAGGTTTCCGGTTTCCCGTTTCCCGTTTCCCGGAAAAACCAAAAGCTTTCAACACAGAGGACCCAGAGTTCACCGAGGGCACTAAGAAAACGAGAGGGTAGAACCAAAGTCAAAACCTAAACGGTTTTCTTTGTGACCCTAGTGGACTTTGTGCTCTTTGTGTTGAAAAGCTTTTGCCTTTGCTTTTGCACGGTCGGGAAACGGGAAACCGGAAACGGGAAACGCCGTCGCGTATAGTGTTTCCGCATGCATGAAGCATTCAAAGACGGTCTTGAGTTCTCGATAGTTGCGCTCAGCTCCATCTTCTTCCTGGTGGACCCGTTCGCGGCGATTCCGGCGTTCCTTACCATGGCGCCGAATTCTGAGCCTAAGCGCCGCCGACGCATGGCGTGGCGGGCGGCCATGACTTGCTTCATCGTGCTGAACGCTTTCGCTTTGGCTGGTGGCCTCATCTTCAAATTTTTTGGGATTACCTTGCCTGCGTTTGAGATCGCTGGTGGCATCATCCTGCTGCTGATCGGCATTGAGATGATCCAGGCCAAACGCTCGACCACCCAAGAGCTGCCAAAAGAGACAGAAGAAGGCGCGGAAAAAGAGGATGCCGGCATCGTACCGCTAGGCATACCTATGTTGGCCGGTCCGGGCGCGATATCGACGGTAATGGTGCTGATGGGGCCGAATCCCACGGTAGAGCATACGATTCCTGTGTTCATCGCGATCACCGTCACCTCTTTGCTTTCGTTTGTGATCTTGGCCGCGGCGGACCGCGTGAGTTCTTACCTAGGACAGACGGGTATCGGCATCATGATGCGTATCTTTGGGCTGTTGCTGACGGCTA
>JAICLA010000253.1 GCA_025927695.1 Terriglobales bacterium
GGCGCCATCGGTGGTCCCATCGTCCGTAACAAGGCGTTCTTTTTCGCCAGCTATGAAGGTACCCGTCAACGCCAGGGTCTCAACACCAACTCTGTATTGCTTTCTCCCGCCAACAGGGCAGCAGCGTTAGCATCCGGCATTCCGGCGGTAGTGGCGCTCACCAACTTGATGCCTGCGGCTGCGAATGATTCCACCGGCACTCGTTTCCTCGGTTCCGCAGTCGCGCCAGTGAACATCGATCAATGGACAGGCGACACGCGTTTCAATATCTCTGACGCCACCAATCTGCATGTTTATTACGCTTTTCAAAAGGATTTCCGCCAGGAACCGACGCAGGGCCCGGCAAACATTCCTGGCTTTGGTGATACCCGCGCTTCCCATCGCCAGATAGCCACCGTTAACTTCACTCACAGTTTCAGTTCCGCGGTCGTGAATGAAACGCGTCTCGGTTTCAACCGCATTCACATCACATTTATTCCAAATGACCTTACTGATCCCACGGCCATCGGCATCGGCGTCGGACCGATTCCAACCGTCTCCATCCCGCGCATCGCTATCACCGATATCGGTATCTCCTTCGGCGGCCTCGCCGGCGAGCCGCAAGGGCGCGGAGACACGACCTCAGTGCTCTCAGATACTTTGAGCCTGCTCAAAGGCAAACATAGTTTCAAATTTGGCACCGAGCTCCGCGACTTCCGTAACGCCAATTTCAGTGCGGACAGCGGAACTATGACGTTTGCCACATCGGCGCAGTTCGTCGCCGGCCAAGTCACATCATTCACTCGTACCCCCGGCAACACGCCCAGCCGCATCAATGAAGGTTCGCTCGATTTCTTTGCTCAGGACAATTACAAAATAAAGCCTTCTCTCACGCTCGAACTCGGCCTGCGCTACTCCTGGAACATGACGCCGAGTGAAGCGCAGAACCGCTTTGTGACTTATAGTGCGGCCACTAACTCTCTTCTTCAAGTCGGCAATGGGATTGATCCTGTTTACCAGCAAAGCAACCTGAACTTCCAGCCGCGTGTCGGCTTTGCCTGGGATATCTTCCACGACGGCAACACAGTACTCCGTGGCGGATACGGTTATCAGGTGATGGAACCTGCTACTAACTACGTAACGGCGTTGGCCGGTAATCCACCTTTTGAAAATCCGGTCAGCTTCACCGCCAGCGCGGCCACACCATTTATCCCAATAGCAGCCGCGTTTAATTCTGCCGCTGGTGTCGGATTAGCGCCACGCTCCATCGATCCCAACTTCCACAACGCTTACACAGAGTCTTACAACCTGAACCTGCAGCACGCGTTCTCTCAATCATTCGCTACGATGATCGGTTATTTCGGCTCTGTAGGCAGGCACCTTGAGATCGATCGCAATATCAATCAGCCGGTGTTGGTAGGCAACGCCTTTGTTAACCCCGTTACTGCGCTGTCAGCCGCGAGTCCGATTCTCCCCGGCGCAGCGGTAGGTCGCATTCGCGAAGCGGATAGCTCGGGCACTTCCAACTACAACGCCCTTTGGGTCACCGCAGACAAGCGCTTCTCACGCGGACTTCAATTCAATGCTTCTTATACGTGGTCGCACTCCATCGACGAGAACTCGCAGAATTCAGAAGGGCTTGTCGTGCAAAACTTTAACAACATCCGCGGCGACCGCGGCGATTCCGACTTTGACGCTCGTCATCGCATAGTGCTCAACGGCATTTACGACTTTCCGTTTAAGGCCAATCGCGTCGTCGCAGGCTGGGAGCTTTCCACCATCGTGCAACTACAGTCTGGCAATCCTTTCACCATCTTCGCTTCAAACCCGGTGTTAGGCGCGGGACCAGGGACCTTCAATCTCGCGGCTATCAACGGTGTCGGAGGGATTCGGCCGGACGCTGGCGCACCCGTCACCGTGCACCCCGGCTCCGTTCAATACTTCACGGCCACCTATTGCGACCCGCTCGGCACCTCTGCGGCTGCGATAGCTACATGCGCCAACAATCCTAACTTCATAGCCCCGGTTGTCGCCGGCCAACCGGCCAATGGACTTCATTTCGGCAATGTGGCCCGCAATTCGCTGGTGGGCCCGGGGTTCCAGAACGTTGATTTCTCCGTCCTCAAAACTACGAAGATCACGGAGCGTTTCTCCACGCAGTTCCGCACCGAGTTCTTCGACCTGCTCAACCACCCCAACTTCGGACAGCCCGGCCAGACCGCCGGAACCGCATCATTTGGTGTGATCAGCTCAACCCGTTTCCCCACCGGAGATTCTGGCTCCTCCCGGCAGATCCAATTCGCTTTGAAACTCCTCTTCTAAGCGAATTGTCAGTAGTAAAGTGCTGCTCCTCCCCACCGGCCTCCCCCGAGGCCGGCTTTTTTGTCTCCGATGAAAACATGCCCAACCCTAACTCTCTTTGGGTTAGGGTCGGGTTTTCAGTTACATTACTCCGACAAAGCTCGGCAAAGTGACGTCCCAAAACCTTTCGTCCTCCGCGTCCTTTGCGTTTAGAATGACGGTCACCGTGATCGGCCAACTCTTTCTCCACTACAAGATCACTGACAAGCTCGGCTCCGGGGGCATGGGTGTCGTCTACAAAGCTGAGGACACGCGCCTCGGGCGCCGTGTCGCGCTCAAGTTTTTGCCCGAAGGCATGGAGAAAGATCCGCAAGCGCTCGAGCGTTTCCAACGCGAGGCCCGCTCCGCATCCGCGCTGAATCATCCCAACATATGCACGATTTATGACATCGGTGAGCAGGACGGCCGTCACTTCATCGTGATGGAACTGCTCGAAGGCCGCCAACTCGACCAACTCGTGAACAACGAACCCCTCGAGCTCGAGCCGCTGCTGGAGTACGCGATTCAATGCGCAGACGCACTCGACGCCGCGCACTCCCAAGGCATCATTCATCGCGACATCAAGCCCAGCAACATCTTTATTACCACGCGTGGCCAAGCCAAGATCCTCGACTTCGGCCTAGCCAAGCTCACCGGTCCCAACAAAAACAGTGGCGAGACCGCCGCCACCATGGATCACCTGACTAGTCCGGGCACAGCGGTAGGCACCGTCGCGTACATGTCACCCGAGCAGGCACGCGGCAAAGAGTTGGATCCGCGCACTGATATTTTCTCTTTTGGCGCCGTACTCTATCAAATGGCCACCGGCAAGATCGCCTTCACCGGCGACACCTCCGCTGTCATCTTTGACAACATCTTGAATCGCGCCCCCGTCGCGCCCATCCGTCTCAATCCATCCCTGCCAGAAAAGCTCGAAGAGATCATCAACACGGCGCTCGAAAAAGATCGCGACATGCGCTGCCAAAGCGCCAGCGAGATGCGTGCCGACCTCAAGCGCCTGCGACGCGACAGTTCCGGCCGCTCGCAAGCCGTGCCCGTCGCAGCAGACTCAAGCATAGCCGCTGCGACAGCCGCACTTACTTCGCATGTTTCCACCCCTGCAGCCCCGGCCGCGAGCCATCACACCTCCGGCAGCTCTGTAGTCATCGCCACCGCGAAGAAGCATTGGGCTACAACGACAGGTGGATTGCTTTTCATCGTGGCCATTCTCGCTGCGGCCGTCTTCGGCGTGTACACGTTGATCACGCGCAATCAATCGGTAGCCTTCGATCACACCACGCTGACCAAGGTC
Organism: Terriglobales bacterium; assembly: GCA_025927695.1. GTDB lineage: Bacteria > Acidobacteriota > Terriglobia > Terriglobales > Acidobacteriaceae > JAICLA01. The sequence continues at coordinate 3,632 of JAICLA010000253.1, forward strand.
ACCGACTCCGGCACGGTCGGTCTCGTGGCGGTTTCGCCTGATAGCAAGTACATCCTTTATACGCAGCGTAATTCCCAAGGCCAGACCGGCCTTTGGATAAGAAACATCCCCAGCGAGAGCAACACGCAGATCGTTCCCGCTGGTGACGTCCAATATGGCGGCCTGAGTTTTTCCCCAGACGGCAACTTCATTTACTTCACACGCAATTCACCGGAGA
>JAICLA010000189.1 GCA_025927695.1 Terriglobales bacterium
ACGCAGGAGTGGGACATCCTGTACAGGAAGTATTACAACGAAGAAGTGAAGAAGCTGGGGATTTAAGCGAAGCGTTTATTCCCGAGCTCCGTCGCAAGCGACTTTGCCCTGGAGCTCTGTTCGCGCGATAGGGCGCTCACTCCGCTCTACCCGAGTTGCTCACCAAGATTCATGCCAGAGTCCATCATCAACATGAAAAGATATTTGGACGCCTGATCATTGCAGGCGTTTTTTCTTGCGGCTTCGCGGCGGCTCAGAACGGGCCGATCACGCTGGCACACCAAGTTACACATTCTGACAATGAAGACCCGACTTTCTCTCCGGATGGCAAGAGAATGATCTACATCTCCGTGGTGGCGGGTAAAGAGCAGCTGTTTGCCATTGACATGGATGGAAAGAATCCGTCGCAACTCACGCGCGATGATGCTGACCATGAGGATCCGGCGTGGTCGCAGGACGGGAGGAAAGTGGCGTTTGTACTGATCGCCGGCGGGAAAGAACAGATTCATCTCATGAATCCTGATGGGACAGGTGTGGAGGCATTGACTCCGGCTGAGTTGCGAACGATACATCCCAGTTGGACGCCCGACAGCAAGAAAGTGGCGTATTGCACGGATGATGATCTGAAGCCGCCCAAGAAAAACGATTCTGACATTTACTTGATAGATGTCGCTTCGCGGCAAAATCAGAAACTGGTCAGTGGCGGAGTCAATACGTTCCCGGTCTTTTCACCCGATGGAGCGAAGATAGCATTTCGGCGAATGGTGGGCGAGACGAATTCCGAAGTGTTCGTGGCCATTGCCGACGGCCGCGAGCAGCGCAACATCACGAATAATCCCGCGTTCGATGGGTGGCCGGCTTGGTCGCCGGACGGAAAGAAGATCGCTTTTGCTAGCAATCGTGGCAATACGAACTATCAGATCTACATGATGAATGCGGACGGTAGCGACGTGCGCAAGGTGGCGCCGAGCGAGGGCCGCGCGACATCGCCGAAGTGGTCAAAAGATGGGAAGACCATTTACTTCACGAATTGCCAGAAGGCGGACTTCACATTCAATTGCGAAATATATGCGGCAAAGCTAGATGCCTACGAGAGCCGTTAGGGAGCAATCAGCTTGTCTCGCTTATTTGGTGACTTCGCGGCGCTCCTCATCTGACATCTTTGCCCACAATGAATTCAGGTTTCGCTCGACCAACTTGTTGTGTGGCTCAACTTCTTGTGCGCGGTTGAACCAGCTATAAGCCAAAACAGGGTCTTCGGTTACGCAGTGTCCGCTCTCATAGAGCGCGGCCATCTGGATGCGAGCTTTGGCGTTGGGCTGCTTGGCTGCAGAACGAAGGAGATCGAGTCCGCGATTGCAGTCTTGAGGAACGCCGCGTCCTTGCAGGTACTTCTGAGCTTCTTCTAATTGAGAATTGTCAGGCGCGGGAGCAGCGGCTTTGGCAGCGGCTTTCGTGGGAGCGGTGTCAGTGTCGGTCGATTCGCTTGATGATTTGTCAGTCTTGTCTGTCGATGATTCGTCGGTCTGCGGTTTTTCTAGCTTTGCGGTCTGCTTCGGTTGTGACTTGTCGGTTGATGCCGGCGTCTTGTCAGCAGAGTTTTGATCAGCGGTCTTCTTGTCGGCAGACCTTTGATCGGCGGGCTCTGTGCTTTTGCCTTCTTCCGGAGCGGCGTCGGGAGTCATTTGCGAAGCGTCGTTGCTGGAGGTCACGCGCTGGGGGCCAGCGGGAGGCTTGGGCGAATCGGATGCGCCGAGCTTTTGCGAATAGTTGATCGCCATGGCGCGCACGTCTTGCCAGTTGCGAATCACGAGCAGGCTCACGATCACAAGCAACGCGATGAAGACGTATGCCCCGGCGTGGGAGCGCGACTCGGGTTCGTCATATAAAAGATAGCTACTGTCATCTGAGCCGGAGGTATCGGGAGCATCGCTCAAACCCAGGAATGAGGGCCCGGTGATGCGATTGGGAACGCGATCATGGATCGGGGTTGGCGGAGGCACGGCTTTGGCTTCCGCGATGGGATTTTCGTGCACCACACGGGGTTCTTCTACAAGCGGATTTGAAACCGGAGCGGGGGGAGTGAGCATGGTTCCTGCGGGTGGCTGCGGAGGCTGCGCTATGACCGGCGGCTTTGCGACGTGCGCGGCGGTTGGTTTTTCGACTTCCGGCGCGGTGTCCTTTACAACGTTCTTTGGCGTGAATTCACGAACTACTTTTTCGGGCTTGAACAAACTGCGTCCGCATTCGCCGCAGAATTTTTGACTGTCAGCATTCTCGTGTCCGCAACTCCAACAGAACATAAGCCACTCCAAAGGTAGTTTTGCGAGCCCGGGCCAGGCCAGGGAAAACCAGAGCTGCTGGAATGCTTAGATTCAAGCGGGTGGCTGGGGGCTTGCTGGGATAAAGCGAAAGAAGGCATAAAGGGTGTTAAGGGATAATAAGAAAGATGCCGCAGATTCAAGCGATTACGAAGAGAGTCAGGCAGTTCGCGTTAGAAGCGGGATTTGAATCGTGCGGAGTGGTGCCGATTCGCGCGGATTCTGGGGAGCCTCCAGAGCTAGGCCATTTTGCTGAATGGATCGCGGCCGGGCGCGCGGGAGAGATGGGCTATCTCGAAGCGCGGAACGAGGCCGGAGAATTTAAGCGGGCGGCTTTGAGGAACGTGGCTCCGTGGGCGAAGAGCGTGATCGTATGTGCGATCGATTACAACTCCGACAAGCCGTACTCAACGGAGATGAGAGACCCTTCGCGAGGGTGGATATCGCGCTATGCGTGGTTCGGGAATAAGCAATCAGGGAAAGCGATCGATTATCACGATGCAGTATTGGCTCGGCTGCGCCGAGTAGAAGAGCAATTACAAAAACATTCAGCAGAATTTTCAGGCGATGCTTTGCAAACGCGGTGTTATGTGGACACCGGGCCGATAGTGGAGCGAGTTTTCGCTAAATATGCGGGCATCGGATGGCTGGCGAAGAATACATGCGTGATCAACCAGCAATATGGTTCGTGGTTGTTTTTGGGAACGATACTGACGTCAATCGAATTGCTCGCGGAAGAGGCGCAAAAGGTTTTCGCGAATCCTCCCGCGGACAGATGCGGAAGCTGCACCCGCTGTATTGAGGCTTGTCCAACGGGCGCGCTCATCGCGCCGTATCAGATGGACGCGCGGCGATGCATCTCTTACCTCACGATCGAAAAGCGTGGCGAGATCCCGGAAGAGTTCCGCGTGCAAATTGGCAACAATATTTTTGGCTGCGATATCTGCCAGGATGTGTGTCCGTGGAATGGTCATGCGAAGCCGAATACGGGTATCACGGGAAAGCCGCCGCGTGAGATGCCAGTGACGCGCGCGGAAGAGTTTCAGCCGCGTGAAGAATTGCTAGCGCCCAAACTTGCCGAGATGGCGAAGCTAAGCCGCGAAGAATTCAACAGAATGTTCCGCGGGTCGCCGATCAAACGCGCGAAGTATCAAGGGTTTCGTCGTAACACGGCCGTTGCGATGGGGAACAGTGGCGACGCGGCATTTATGCCATTTTTACAAGAGATGGCAAATGATGAAGATGAAGTCGTCGCTGAACATGCGCGTTGGGCATTACAAAAAATTACCTCCTAGTAGACAACCTGAATTCCTGTATCCGCGATTGTTCCGCCTGTGGAAAAACTTACATTTGAGAGCTGCTGGACGCGCAATCGCGTTTGTTTGTTTGCAGTAGTTTAGGCAATCAGATGTTTGGCGATTGCCATGCATTAACACAGGTCGAATCAGAGGAGCGTGCTTATGTACGTGAGACTGGGGGGCCTGTTGGACACGCGGATCGAATGTTGGTGCAAGACATGTCAGGGGTACATCACGGTGGAAGAGGTCAAGGCTGAAGTCCATGCCGGACATGACTTCGCACCTGAGGACCTGGCGGCGCTGCAGGCGGTGCGGCAGTACATTGATAGTCTGGAAAAGAAACGCGTGGCGGAGTCGCACGACTAGCCTGCACGATTGTTGTTGAAAGCCACGCTGGTGGTAGCATCTCCCAATGAGGCGGCTCCTGTTACAACTTCTCGCCCTGTCTCTGCTGGGCATTTCCGCAACTGCCCAGAACTGGGTGGAGATCAAATCAAAAAATTTTACGGTGGTAACTGACGGCGGCGACAAACGCGGACGCGAGGTTGCATTGCGCTTTGAGCAGATGCGCAAAGTGTTTGGCACGTTACTACTGAAAGACAAGATCACGCCTACGGGGCCGCTGACCATTTTGGCCTTTAGAAACCGGCAGGAGCTTTCGACGGTTGCGCCGTTGTGGCACGGAAAGCCGGTCGAACTTGCGGGAGTCTATTACAAAGGTGAAGACCAGCACTTCATCGCCGTGGATCTATCGTCGCCGGGCGGGTGGACGGTAGTGTTTCACGAGTACGCGCACATGTTGCTAAACACGAATTATCCGCCGGCACAGGTGTGGTTCGACGAAGGCTTTGCGGAATATTTTTCGACCATCGATATTGGAAAAGAGAAAGTAAAGATCGGAATCCCTCCGGATTACATCGGGCAACAGCTCGCCGGAGGGCTGGAGCCAGTCGAGAAGTTGTTCGCTGTCACGCATACATCAAAGGATTACAACGAGGGCGACCGGCGTTCTCTATTTTATGCCGAATCGTGGCTAGTAGTGCACTACCTGTACGACACGAAGACAGTAAATAAAGTCGGGAATTATTTTGATCTGACATTGAACCAAAACATGCCAATCCCGCAAGCGATCAAGGAAGCGTTTGGGGTGGATGCAAAGCAATTCGACAAGGAATTGAACAGCTACTATCACGGGAATGTCGCGAGCGTTCTGACCATAGCGGTGCCGGATGTGCCTGAAGATGTGACGTATCAGGCTCGGAAATTGAAAGACTACCAGGCAAACGCGGTGATCGCCGACCTTCACCTGCATTCGAATGACTATTTTGAACAGTCCAAGGGAGAACTTGAGGCGGTGTTGAAGCAGGACCCGGAGAACGTGGAAGCTATCCGCGGCCTGGGCTACTGGTACATGCGCAAAGGGGACTCGGATAAAGCGGAAGAATATTTCGAACATGCAGCAAAGTTGGGCTCGACCGATCCGCGAGTGTATTACATGGTGGCGCAGTCATTGTTCAGTAAGGGGAACCCGGATCCGCAGGCGATGTCAGATATGATGCAGGCCCTACAAAAAGCCACGACGTATGACCCGAGTTTTGCGGACGCCTACAACCTGGAAGGCTTCGTGTTGGCCAGCATGCGTGATTATCCGAATGCAATCGTGGCGCTGAAGAAGGCGATTGAATTAAGTCCACGAAATGAGCACTACAAATTGAACTTGGCGCAGGAATACATGGCGATGGATAAATTCGACAATGCGATCGAGTTGTTTGAAAAGCTCAAAGACAGCGCGGATGAGACTATTGCGGAGAGCGCTACAAGGCAGCTGGCTCAGGCACACGAATACAAAGACAAGCCGCTGATGAGACTAAGCGAACGGACTCAGCCGGAGAGTGAT
>JAICLA010000170.1 GCA_025927695.1 Terriglobales bacterium
CGCCGGGCTTCGAGGAGAAGTCGTCCATCTCATCATTGAGCAAGAATCCGAGCGAGCCCGCGGTCACATGCGATCCGAAGCTGTCATTTAGCGTCGTGGTCACGCTGACGGCGTTGCCTTGTTCGTCCACTACCGAGTAGTGCGTAGTGTTCTCCGGCTCGGGTATCGGGTTCTGCGTGAGCGGATTGATATTGGCCAATGCGAGCCGATCCAGCGCAGCGAAGGCCGGGCGCTTCAACTGCCGGCTAGGGCTCGCATGGTCCGGGTCAATGGTCTCGCGCCATGCCGCGGCATACTTCTTGTCGATGAGCTGCGGCGTCGGCACTTGCGAAAAATCCGGATCGCCCATGAAGTCCGCACGGTCATACATCGCGCGGCGAAATGCTTCCGACGTGACGTGTATGGAAGCGGCAGAGCGATTGCCGAGCTTCGCGAGGTCATAGCCTTCTAGAATATTCAGCGTCTCGATCAGTGCCACGCCGCCCGACGACGGTGGCGGGGCGCCAAGGATTTCGTATCCGCGATAGGTGCCGCGCACTACCTCGCGTTCCTTCACCTCATATTCGGCCAGGTCTTTTTCCGTGATAAGGCCGCCGCCCTTTTTCATCTCGTTCACAAGTTCGCGGGCGATGGAGCCTTTATAGAAACTGTTCGGATCGGCAGCGATCTTTTCTAACGTGCGCGCTAGCTCCGGTTGCTTGAACACTTCACCGGATTTGTAGAAATTCCCATTGCGCTGGAAGAGCTTGCGCGAGTCGTTGTACTCGGTCAGGTGCTTATCTTGGAAGTCTTTCGCGTCTTCGTAGCTGAGCGGGAAGCCGAGCTTTGCCAATTGGATCGCCGGCTGCATCACGCGCGCCAATTTCAGTCTGCCCCAATGCCTCTGCGCTTCCACCATTCCGGCTACCGAGCCCGGCACGCCGATAGCTTTGTATCCAAGAAGGCTCGCGTCCTTGATGACCTGACCTTGCGCGTCGAGATACATATCACGCGTAGCCGCCGCGGGGGCTTTTTCGCGGTAGTCAAGAAAGTGCGCGCTGCCATTCGCCAGGCGGATAAGCATGAACCCGCCACCACCAATATTTCCCGCCTGCGGATGAACCACCGCCAGTGCGAATCCGGTAGCGACCGCGGCATCGATCGCATTGCCGCCGGCTCTCATGATCTCCACACCTGCGCGGGACGCCAACTCATTCACGCTTACCACCATGGCCTTGCCGGCATGTGTCGGCCGGAAAGGCGCCGCAAAAACCGCGCAGCAGGACGCCAGCCAGACGGCTACTACGCTCAAAATCAATGGTTTACGGGTAATCATCGGGATCAGGCAGACTTCAGAAGACCTAAGGAGGCTAGCCCAGCGGCCGTGTCCCCGTCAAATGCGACGCTGGGCCGCCACCATCTAAAAACTTTACAAACAATTTTCAAAATATGAAGCGTTCATAGATAACACTTAATCAAAGATTATTTCGCTGTAACCTTCATAAGCAACGGTGTTTACGCGCGCAAAAGTGAGAAAATATCTTTAGCATTCGTTAACTCATATAGTCGTTTTCGAGTCATAACTTCTTAGCTAGTTTTTGTTCATGGCCAGTATCGAGACCCCACCCAAAATCGTGCCGGAAGATAAGCCGGCTTCTGCGCCTCCAGTCACGCACAGTGATTTTTTTCCGAAATCTCTCCGCAAGACACCCATGTCGGACGAGGATTTCCACTTTCTCATCTCTGAACTCAAAGATGAGAACTCGCGCTCGCGGATGCGCGAAGCGGTGTGGATCTCCATCATTGTGCACATGCTCATCCTGTTCGTGATCAAGGAATCGCCGAAGATCTGGCCGACTGCGGCGGTAAGTGTCGTGACGCCTGCGGAGATGGTTAAGAACCAGCAGCTGACCTACATCGATCAGCGGCCAGACACGCAAAAGGTTCCCAAGGTCGACACTAACAAGATCTCTGATAAAGACCGCCGGGCCATGTCGCGGAATCCGCAGTTGAAGAAACTGCTGGATGACCTGGCCGACAATCGCCGTAGTGGAGCGCCCAGGCAACAAGCTCCGCAGCAAGCGCAGGCTGCTCCGCCGCAGCCGCAATCGCCGCCGCAGCAGCAGGCGCAGACAGAGCCGCAACAGCAGCAATCGCAGTCACAATACACGCAACCCCAGCAGACGGCACGTGCCCAGCCGGCGCCAAATCCGTTCGCCAATTACCGCGCGTCATCTGCCAGCAGCGCTATTCAACAAGCCGCGCGCGAAGCCGCGCAAGGACGTGGTAGCGGTGGCGAATACGGCAACGGTCTGGCTGATTCAAACTCGCCGGTGCAAGGCAATGTTGATATCTTGAGTGACACCCAGGGCGTTGACTTCGGCCCGTACATCGCCCGCGTTGTTCATGACGTGAAAGTGAACTGGTACGCCATCTTGCCGCCGGAAGTCTATCCGCCATTGCTCAAGCAAGGAAAACTAGCCATCCAGTTCGCCATCGACAAGAACGGACACGTTCAAGGCATGCAGTTAGTGGCGCCGAGCGGCGACGTTTCCCTTGACCGCGCCGCCTGGGGCGGCATCACGGGATCGAATCCGTTCCCCCCGCTACCCAAAGAATTTCACGGCGACAACATCGTGCTGCGCTTCCGCTTCTACTACAATCCGCCGCGCGGCACTGATCTCCGATGAGCGTCTTGCGATAAGATTCTGCGATGAAGCCCGCGAAACGCAATCCCAATGACAACCGTCGCCGCGCATGGCAGCAGCAGGCGCTTGGGATCATCATCATCGCGTTGATCGCGTTTGCGATCGCGTTTGCACGGTTTCATCGGGCGCTCCTGAAGTAGTTGTCGGTTATCGGTCGTCGGTTTTCGGTTACACCAAAACAACCTCGACCCAACCTTTACCGATAACCGACGACCGAGAGCCGACAACCATCCTTGTGACACAATCGTTCACGCATGCATCCGCTCATCGCCATCGTCGGCCCCACAGCCAGCGGCAAGACTGCGCTAGCACTCGTCATAGCTGAGGCACTGAACGGCGAGATCGTCAGTTGCGATTCAGTCGCGGTGTACCGCGAATTTGAGCTGGGCACCGCTAAGCCTTCGCCCGAAGAGCGCGCACAAGTGCCGCACCACATGATCGATGTGGCGGACCCGGCGAAATCGGATTTCACCGCCGGTGAATATTCGCGCCTGGCGCGGATCGCATTACATGACATCGTTCAGCGCGGCAAGATACCGATCGTTTGCGGCGGCACGGGCCTTTATCTGCGCGCACTGATCGAAGGACTCTTCGCAGGCCCGCAGCGCTCAGAAGACCTGCGCACCCGGCTGCGCGCCATTGCCGACAAAAAAGGCGCACCCCATCTTCACAAGATATTGCAACGAATCGACCCAGCGTCCGCAACTACCATCCATGCGAATGACGTGCCCAAGGTCATTCGCGCCGTCGAGATATGTCTTGCTGCCCGCGAACCCATGAGCGAGATGTGGAAACAGGGCCGCGACCCGCTCACCGGGTTCCGCGTGCGATATATCGGCCTCAACCCGGAACGTACCCAACTCTACGAGCGCATCAATAAACGCTGCGCAGCTATGTTCGATAACGGCCTGATCGGCGAAGCCCGCGGACTCGCGCACAAATATCCAAACACCGCCAACATCCCCAACAGCCCGCTGAACTCACCGGGATACAAACAGGCACTGGCGCATTTGCGCGGCGAACTTTCACTGCGCGACGTCATCATTTCCACGCAACAAGCGCACCGCAATTACGCCAAACGTCAGCTCACGTGGTTCCGGGGGCTCAACGACGTCCACTGGGTCGAGGGTTTTGGCAATGACCCAGACATCCAGCGGTGCGTCTTGGCGCTTGCCCACGATTCGCAGCGATCCAAAGCTTAAGGCCAATCACGTCGTCGGTTTCCGTGGCGCGAATCCAGCATTTCACGGTTCTTAACAGATTCTTTGTTGACTTTCCCTCAAAAGCTTCGCAGAATGGGCGAACTCTCAAAGAGACCCTTATGCAGGACAGACGAATCGCAGACCGCAGGATAGCGGAGCGCCGCACAGCCGTTCGCAACGGCGCGCCCGACCGCCGCAAAGGCCCGATCCGCGGATCTAATAAGTAGTTTTTTCGCGCGCGCCACTCGCGCTCGGTTCTGGTAAATTTCTTACCATGGTCAAGCGATTGGTGTTCCTTGCGTTAGTGTGTCTTCCCGTCTTCGCGTTCGCCGCTCCCAAAGATAAAGACAAGTTCAATGAGCCCGGCCCAGTGCAACTCACCAAGGATGGTGACAAGTGGGCGCAGAAGACGCTCAAGAAACTTTCTGTCGAAGAAAAAGTCGGGCAGCTCATCATGGTGCGCGCGCTGGCCGAATTTCAGAATGACCAAAACCCTGCCTACACCAGCCTGCGCGACGACATCAAAAAGTATCACTTGGGCTCGGTCATCATCACCGTGCGAGTGGACTATGCCGGCTTCGTGCTACGCAACCAGCCGTATGAAGCGGCGATGGTGTTAAACCGGCTGCAGCGCGATTCTGACCTCCCATTGATCGTCGCTGCCGATTTCGAGCGCGGACTTTCCATGCGTCTGCTGGCGACTCCCATGTTTCCGCATGCCATGGCTTTCGGCGCGGCGGGCGATCCCGCGAATGTCGAGCGCTTCGCCAAGATCGTGGCGCAGGACTCGCGCGCCATTGGCGTGCATTGGAATTTCTTTCCCGATGCAGACGTGAATTCCAATCCGGCCAACCCCATCATCAATACGCGTTCCTATGGCGAAGATCCGCAAGCCGTGGGCGACATGGTGGCCGCTTACATCAAAGGCTCGCGCGATGGTGGCATGCTCTCCACGGCAAAGCATTTTCCCGGACACGGCGATACGGATACCGACTCACATCTCACGCTCGCACGCGTCGGTGGATCATTAGAACGCCTGCACTCCGTCGAACTGCCGCCCTTCCAGAAAGCCATTGATGCCGGAGTAGATTCCATCATGGTGGCGCACGTCACGGTGCCCGCGCTTGATCCCGATCCGAACCATGTGGCTACCATCTCGCCCAAAGTGATCACCGATTTACTGCTGCATGACATGCACTTCGGCGGCATAGTCGTGACGGATGCCATGGACATGAAGGCACTCACCGGCGTCTACAAAGGGCCGGAGTCGCAAGCCGCAGGCCGTGCAGCAGTGGACGCGTTCAAGGCCGGCAATGACATGATCCTGTTGCCATCAAATCTCGATGGCGCATATAACGGGCTCGTCTCCGCCGCGAAGTCCGGCGAGATCACTCAAGAGGAGCTCGATTCCCGCGTACTGAAAGTACTGCGCGCCAAGGCCTCAGTCGGATTGAACAAAGGCCGGCTCGTAGATGTCGACCGCATCGCCGACACGCTGAGCAAGCCGGACGACATGGCCTTTGCACAGCAAGTGGCAGATTCCGCCGTTACCCTGGCGCGCGACGACGGCCAGGGCCTGCAACTCCTTCAGGCAGAACGGCAAAGAAGTAAGGGAACTTCTGCCGTCCGCGGGCCGTATGACATACCAGAGGAGGCGGGACAGAGTGTTTTCGCGCTGGTGGTCGTAGACGACATGCGCGGAGATTCCGGTCGCGCCTTCGAACGTGAGTTGAAACAGCGGGTACCGGACGCCAACATCATGTTTGTTGATAGCCGGGTGGCTGCGCAGATGACGGAGACCGCTGCGGCAGAGGCGGCGAAAGCCCGCGCAGTGATCATCGCGGCATACGCGATACCGTCAGCCGGCAAGATGGTGAAGGTGCAAGGCGTGATGAAAAACTCAGTCTCTCTAGCCGGTGATTCAGGAACGCTGGTAGACCGCGTGTTGCAGTCGGCAGGGAAGAAGGCAGTGATGGTAGCAGTGGGCAATCCGTATCTCGCAGATGATTTCCCGAACGTGCCTACTTACATCTGCAC
>JAICLA010000079.1 GCA_025927695.1 Terriglobales bacterium
CTTCCCATCTTCTTCATCATGCACACCGATCCCGATCCCGCCTTCGGCATCCATGATCCCGAATTTAAGCTGATGGAATTTCTGAAGCCCCGCGCCAACGAGCCGCTACTCATCAAGAACACGCGCAATTCATTTACCAGCACCACGTTGCAGGCAGACCTCATCCACCTCGGCGTCCGCAAAGTCGTCATCACCGGCATCCAGACCGAACAATGCTGCGAAACCACCGCTCGCGTCGCCGCGGACCTCGGCTATGCAGTGGACTTCGTCACCGAAGCTACACAAACCTTCCCGATCCCCAACCATGACAAGCCTGGCGAAGAGCTCGGCACAGACGCCATCCGCGAACGCACTGAATACGCGCTGCGCCGCCGCTTCGCCCGTATAGCCACAGTGGAGAACATTGCGAACGACCTGCGCCATGCCGGACTACTGAAGAGCACCGTCACCGCCTAAAGAATCATTCAACTCTACGTTCGTTTTGTTTAAATCACCTCCGTGCCTCAGTGCCTCCGTGGTGAGTTTCGCTTTCCCTCCTATTCACGCTCTTCAACTAGGCTTATTCCCACTACTCCCGTATAATCAGAGCTTTCCGCCCCACTACCCACATTTGCAAGTTTCCGGGGCGGCCGCATTCTTCTATTGGTGATTTACGCGCTAGGACATCCAAGTTGCCCTCATTGGTAATGTTTAGATATATCTCTAGATTTACTGCGGCCATTGGGCTGCAATGTCTTATATTCCTGTCTCTTACTCCCTTTTTAAACGCCACTCAGCAACAGCAGATCGTCAGTGAGATCGCGGTTCACGGCGCTCGCCGCATTCCCATCGAGACCGTCCGCACGAAAATGTTCACCCGCGCGGGTGACGTGTATGACGAAGCCTCTCTCCAGCGTGATTTCGCCTCTCTCTGGAACACCGGATACTACGACGACCTGCGCTTTGAAAAAGAAGACACCAGCAAGGGCGTGATCATCCACGTTTACGTGAAAGAAAAACCGACCATCCGCACCATCGATTACCTGGGTCTCAACGCCGTCTCTAAGAGTGATGTGCTCGACCGTTTCAAGAAAGACAAAGTCAGCCTCACCGTCGAGAACCAGTACGACCCCACCAAGGTCAAAAAGGCTGAAGTCGAGCTCAAAGAGATCCTCGCCGAACACGGACGCCAGTTCGCAACCATCCGCACTGAGATCCATCCCATTCCGCCCGCCGCCGTCGGGGTCACGTTCAACATCAAAGAAGGCCCGCGTGTGAAGGTGGGCAAGATCCGGTTCAAAGGCAATGAGAAGTTGAAGACTCGCGAACTGCGCTCTGCCATGAAGAACCTGAAGCCCATTGGCATACCGCACTCCATCTTCTTCGAGAATCTTTTCGCTCGCACATACGATTCCACCAAGCTGCAGGAAGACACCGAGCGCGTCCGCCAGGATTACCAGCAGCACGGATACTTCAAGGCCACGGTCGAAGATCCCACTACCGCTTTGCATGACACCAAGCCCGGTCTTTTCCGTATGCCGTTCAAGCACCACGAGCCGGGCAAGGCTGTGGACATCACCATTCCCGTCGAGGAAGGCGATCAGTATCGCCTTGCCGGCATCACTTTCAAGAACGGCAAAGTCGGTGTGAATACCGCTGCTCTGCGTCGCATGTTCCCCATGAAAGATGGTGACATCTTTGACACCAGCAAAGTGCGCAAAGGCTTAGACAATATGACCAAAGCCTACGGCGAACTTGGCTACATCAAGTTCACCGGCGTTCCAGACACGCAGATCGACGACGCCAATAAGAAAATCTCTCTCGATATCGATCTTGACGAGGGTTCGCAATATTCCGTTCGCCGCATCGAGTTCCAGGGCAACACCACCACGCGTGACAAAGTCATCCGCCGCGAATTACCGCTCGAAGAAGGCGGTGTTTACAACAGCAAGTATTGGGAGTTCGGCCTGCTCCGTCTCAACCAATTGCAGTATTTCGACGAGTTGAAGCCAGACAAAGACACTGACATCAAGCAGGACGACACCAATCACACCGTTGACCTCACGCTGAAAGTCCACGAGAAGGGCAAGAACAGCATCGGACTCACCGGCGGCGTAAGCGGCCTCGAAGGCGCGTTCATCGGCTTGAACTATTCCACCAACAACCTGCTCGGTCGCGGCGAGACCATGGCCATTGAGGCTGACACCGGCAGCGTACAGCGCAATATCCGGTTCTCATTCACCGAGCCTTATCTCTTCGATAAGCCTTACAATCTCGGCTTCGCGGTCTTCAGCAGCCGCTACAGCTACAATCAGGCACAGCAGCTTTCCATCCTGCAGAACCAGCAGTTGAATCTCGCGCAGAATGTGCTCGACACGTTACAGAACTACACGCAGAGCGACACCGGCTTCAGCGTTTCGCTGAGTTATCCCATCAAGCGTTCGTTAAAGCGCGTCGGCATCAGCTATCAACTGGACCGTTCGTCCATCACTACATTCAGCACTGCGTCGTCTGACCTGTTCCAGTTCCTCGCGTTCCGAAACGTCTCCGGGCCCAACGCGCTTGAGGGCGTGATCACCAGCAAACTGGTGCCATCATTCAGCTTCAGCACCATCGACAATCCGCAGCGGGAACACTCGGGCAAGAGTCTCTTCGTAGGCGGCGAGTTCTCCGGCATCGGCGGCAACGTAGCGGCCATACGTCCGATCGTCGAGTGGAAGCAATTCATTCCCATGCATCACTTCCATCCTGATCGCGATGGACAACAGAGCCTCGGTTATCGCATTACCGGCTCATGGATCACCGGATATCGCGGCCTGGTCGCTCCTCCGCAAGAGCGCTTCTACACCGGCGGCGACACCGATCTGCGCGGATTCGATACCCGCACGCTCTCGCCGTACATCCTGCTCGACGACACAGTTCCAATGCCGCTCACCAACCCGGACGGCACTCCCGTTCCGCTGGATCCCACGAACCCGCGCCGCGGCGCCGTCACCGTTCCCATCCCGATCAAGCGCATCACGGTTCCCGGTGGCGACACATCTATCGGCACCAATCTTGAATATCGCATGAATGTCATTGGCCCCGTTACCTTGGCCGCCTTCGCCGATACAGGTTGGAACTTCGTGCTGAATGATTCGCAACTGCGGCTAACGGATACCCAGATCAACACGCTCAACAACACGGCGTTCGGTTGCACTACTGTTGTGGTCGGCGTAGGTTGCACCGGCGGCATCTTGCCCGGGCAGCCCGGTGGGCTCCCGCTCTATACCGGCACGTTGCATACCATCGATGGCACTAACTTCATTCCCCGCATGTCCACAGGTCTGGAACTACAAGTCATCTTACCGATCGTGAACGCTCCATTCCGGATCTACTACGCGTACAATCCGCTGCGACTCGATACCACCACCACGGGAAGCAACTTGCTTACGCGCTCCATGTTCCCCGCTGGCGCGGCCGGCGATTTCACCTTTCGCCAGGCCGTGCAGAGCTTCGCTCCGGAATATCAGCTGAAGGAGCCGCGCAAGACCTTCCGCTTCACTGTGGCTACTACGTTTTAGGCTTTTGAGTTAGTGGCATATTGCACCTCCGTCTGCCTGTGAGTGCGGCGTGAGTGGCGGCTGAACCGTTCAGGAATGGCGCAACTCCGCATCCCAACGGCCTGCCCTAACGCTGCCCCCGTTGTGCGAACGAGGCGTAACCTCTAATCAGTTCCCGTTTCGCCTAGTGAACGCCGCTATTGAACGTCTCTGGGGATTTGAGCCTGCGCCAGCCGCGGGTTCTGTATTTTACGTAACTCGGGTTTGCGCTCGGCGCCACGCTTCACGCGACCAATCCTGCTCCGGCGCATCCAACTTGAATGCCGCATCTGTTCGATCCGCTTAAGCTACGCTCTCTTCAGTTCCGCAACCGCATCTTCGTCTCGCCCATGTGTGAGTACTCCAGCGAAGACGGATTCGCCAATGATTGGCACTTCGTTCACCTGGGTAGCCGCGCGATCGGCGGCGCGGCGCTGGTCTTGACTGAGGCCTCCGCCGTCAGCCCCGACGGACGCATCACGCCGGATGATCTCGGCATTTATGAAGACGAGCACATCGCGCCGCTCGCCCGCATCTTCAAATTCATCTCTGACCACGGTGCCGCGCCCGGCATGCAACTGGCGCACGCAGGACGCAAAGCCAGCCGCAGTGCTCCGTGGAAAGGCACCGCGCATGGTGACGTACCGCTGAGCCCCGCAAAAGGCGGGTGGCAAAACATTTTCGCGCCCAGCGCCATCGCGTTTGATTCCGGTTACGCGACGCCGGAAGAGATGTCACTTGCCGACATCGAGTGCACCGTCTCAGACTTCGCTGCAGCCGCCCGTCGCGCCCACGCCGCCGGCGCCAAAGTGATCGAGATCCACGCTGCTCACGGATACCTCCTGCACTCGTTCCTCTCTCCGCTAAGCAACCACAGAAAGGACAAATACGGCGGTTCGCTTGAGAACCGCACGCGCATCGTGCGCGAAGTCTTGCAGGCCATTCGCAAAGTCTGGCCGGAAGATCTGCCTGTCTTCGTCCGCATCTCCGCCAGTGATTGGGCAGAAGGTGGTTGGGACCTCGATCAATCCGTCGAGCTCGCCATACAGTTGCGCGAACTCGGCGCCGACCTCATCGACTGTTCATCAGGCGGCCTTGTGCCCAACGCCAAGATCCCCGTCGGCGCCGGCTATCAAGTTGAGTTCGCCGAGCGCATCCGCAAGGATGCTCACATCGCTACCGGCGCGGTGGGCATGATCACCTCACCGCAACAAGCTGACCAGATCATTCGCACCGGCCAAGCCGACGCCGTGCTACTCGCGCGGGAATTGTTGCGTGATCCTTACTGGCCACATCGCGCTGCGTTCGAGTTGCACAAGCCCGAATTCTGGCCACCGCAGTACGACCGCGCAAGACGGGGGCATAAGTAATGCGCTAGCGATTTGACGAAGAGCATTATGGCTGCCTCTTCATCCTTGTCGGCGGCGGGGCATCCGCAATGCCGATCAACGCCGCCGGATCGCAGCACGCTGCCTTCATCCGCTTGGCGTCTGATTTCACTTGCCCATCTTCCGCGGCTGCATCCAACACGTGGTCGAGTGCCCGCGCCAGCGCCGCATCTTTCGGACGCGCCATGCGATAGTGCATCCACTTCCCTTCGCGACGCGTCTCCACCAGGCCTTTGTTACGCAGGTAAGCCAGATGGCGGCTGATGGTAGGCTGCGGCGCGTCCAGGACGCCGGTGAAGTAACACACGCAGACTTCATCGCGACGCATCATGCTTAAAAGACGCAATCGCGTCTTGTCTGCCATGGCCAGCATCAGGTCTTGCAGGTTGTCGATCCTTGAGCTCATGCCACCTATTATATATTCGCCTTGACAAATATGTATCCTTTGTCTACCCCTAGACATCATATTCGCATGAACGAATATGAAAAGGAGCTTCACCATGAACATTCTTAAGGCCCACCTTGCGATCAACGTCCGCGATGTGGACGCCAGCATCGCCTTCTACAAGAAACTGTTCGGCATCGAGCCATCCAAGGTACGCACCGGATACGCCAAGTTTGACGTGCAGCAACCGCCGCTCAACTTTACGCTCAACCAAGTCCCATTCGATCAGGCCGGGGCTCTCTCGCACATGGGCATCCAAGTCAGCTCCACGGACGACGTCTTCGCCATGCGCCAGCGCTGGGCTGACGCCGGCCTCATCACTCGCGACGAGATGCAGACCGACTGCTGCTACGCCACACAGGACAAGACCTGGGTCAAAGATCCTGATGGCAACGAGTGGGAGGCCTTCGTCGTGCTCAAAGATAATCTGCCCGAGAAGACCGCTCCCGCCGAAGCCGCAGCCTGTTGCGGACCCACGTGTTGCGCGCCTACGGCGTGATCTTAGTGTCTAGCTACCGCAGCCTTCCGTTTCGCGCCTAGGGTTAAATTAAATGCCCTAGCGCGTGACAACGGATATCGGACTGCGATAGTCTTCTCTCCTGACAGGTAGCGCATGTCTGATAGATCTCCCGCCGTCCATTCCGTTCATTTCTACGACGACCACGCGGCGCTCATCTTGCGCCTTCGCGGTATCTCCGCCTCCAGTCTGCGCTCCGGCGGGTCGGTCTTGGTGGTGGCTACGCGGTCGCATCGTGACAAACTGATCAAAGCTCTTCAAGAATTCGACGTGAACGTGCGGGCTGCCGCACGCGAAGGCCGCTTCACCATGCTTGACGCCCGCGAGACTCTAGATCTATTTATGCGGGACGGCCGTCCCGACCCGGATCTCTTCGCTAACGTCATAGGGGCCGTGCTGCAAGAGGCCCGGTCCAAAGCGCGCACCCCAGACCATGAGCTCACCGTTTTCGGTGAGATGGTTTCCGTGCTTTGGGACGAAGGCAAGAAGAGCGCCGCCCTCGAGCTCGAAGAGCTATGGAACCATACTCTCAGCAACAACGCCTTCCACCTGCATTGTGCCTATCCCCGCTGGAATTTTGTCGATAACAACGATGATTCCGGCATGGCCACGATCTGCCACGCACATTCCCACGTCTTCGTGCAATAAAGTCCTGATGGCCCCGCGAACGGGCGTCAAATCTCTCTCAAATGATCTTGTGGACTACGCCCACTGCCGTGCCGCCATCTCCGGTTGCAACATGAAATAGAATGTCGCGCCTTGGCCGGGGGACGCTTCTGCCCATATCTGTCCGCCATGGCGATGAATGATCCGTTGGACAGTCGCAAGGCCAACGCCCGTGCCGGGGAATTCTGACTTGGAGTGGAGGCGCTGGAACGGCTTGAACAGGCGGTCGATCTGCTTCGGGTCGAATCCCGCGCCGTTATCGCGGACATAAAAAACATTGCAACCGGC
Organism: Terriglobales bacterium; assembly: GCA_025927695.1. Classification (GTDB taxonomy): domain Bacteria; phylum Acidobacteriota; class Terriglobia; order Terriglobales; family Acidobacteriaceae; genus JAICLA01. Next base: position 6,865 of record JAICLA010000079.1, read on the forward strand.
ATCGAATTTGCACCCAACCTCGATGCGAGCGTCTTCGCGGGTCGACGTGTACTTCCATGCGTTGCTGAGTAAGTTCTCCATGGCCACGCGAAGCAGGCTGGCGTCGGCGTCAGCCATCATGTCGTTCGCGATCTTGAACTCAACCTTACGTTGCGGGTCTTTTCGTCTGAGTTCGTTGCTGATGGCGTTGGCCATCTCGCTCAGATTCACGCGCTCGCGATGCATAGCCGTAGTGGTGGCGTGGGCGAGGGCGAGCAGATCATCGATCAACTGTGCCATGCGCTTCGTGGCCGCGTTGACCTCTTCTAAGTGGTTCTTGCCCTCGGCATCAAGCTTGTTGCCGTACTCCTGAAGAAGGATGTACGAATAACCGCTGATGGTCTCCAGCGGATTGCGCAGGTCATGCGACACGGAATAGGAAAAGGCCTCGAGTTCGCGATTCGCGGCCACCAGCTGCCGCGTGCGTTCTTCCACGCGTTTCTCCAATCCAAAGCGTGCGCCTTGTAGTTCATCATCGCGCCTCTGGATCTGTTCCAGCATCTCGTTGAACGCCTTGATGAGAACGCTTACCTCTCCGCCGACGCCGGGGTCCGTCACGCGGACTGAATAATTCTTTTCGCGCGAAACGATCTGCGCGGTTTCAGACAAACCAACGATGGGTTGCACCACAGCTTTGCCATAGCGGTTTGAGATGTAAACCGCGGCAATGAACGATGCGCCCAATATGAGCAGCATCTTCCATAGGTATTGCCACAGGCGCGCATAAAAGCGCTGCAAATCAGATTGTATGTAGACGGTGCCCAAGCGTGTTCCCTGCAACTCAATGGCGTGCGTCACCACGATGCCGTCCAGCGTGAAAGAAGACGCATCGCTCTGGCCTTCGGCAAGTGTCGGCACTTCCACAATGGCTGGAAGCTTTCCATTTCTCTGATAGCGCGCGAATGAACGCCCGTCTGCGCTGTTTATTCCGGCAGAAACGATGTTCGGCGAGACCGACATCGCAGACAGCGTGCTCTGCGCCGATTGCGGATCATTAAAGGTCAGCGCGGATGTGCTGTTGAAACCAATGATCTGCGCTTGGATCGTCAGGTTGCGTATTTGAAAGTCGCGAAAACTGTATACGTCATACGTCACGAACGACGCGCATGCCACCAGCAATGCGATACCGCATACCAACATGTTCAAGCGAGCCAGGCGTTTGAAGATGGGGTCGCCGCCTTGCAATTTCATTGGCCACCTCCTCTTTCGCCGCTCCGTTTCACCTGCGACGCCACTTTGAGAAGTTGCGAGCTCAAGTTCAGGCCGGAGTTCTCCGCCGCGCTTAGGTTCACATCAAAGCGAACGCGCCCCGCGTCCATCACGAACTGGATCATGCCGCCATGGTCCACGAACCGCGGCATGTCGCTGACGGTCAGCGCATGCATTTTGTTCAGCGCGGGCAAGATGCGCTCCAGCGCGCCTGATTCGCTAGATGAGACAAAAACGATGTGGCAACCCTCGGCTCCGGAAGGATCCGTTATACGTTTTGCCACAGCTTTCTTGTTGCCGATAGTGGCGTTTGAGAGTACGCCGTCGAGTTCCGAGCCGAAAGGGTCCCGGCCCAGTATGCAGACGTTGAAGGTCTGAGACTCGGGTTGCGTTTGCGGCCAGGTCACAAACTTCCCAAAATTATAAAGGTAGGCGGCTTTGACCTGATATTCGGTAGGCTTCGCCTGCGCTGCGCACGCCCCTGCCAGCACGGTCACTACGCCGGCGAGAAGAACCTTCTTGAAATACCGTATCAACGCTGGCCTCATCTGTGGCGCGTCCACACGATCCTTCCATACACTGCGCGGCGAATGCCGATGGGCACCTGGTTCGGATCGCCCGTCCCCCACTCAAAGTGCTGGGGCTGCAAGAGGTTCTCTCCGTCAATGGACAATTGCAGATCGCGGAAGTTCCATCCGATGCGGGCGCCCGCCGTCTGGTACGCGCCGAGCGACTGGCCGGGGATTGCTGAGTAATATCGGTATGACTGGTCGAGTTCGAACCCATGAGGAAGGGTGATGTATGAGCGGATATCGAATTGATGCTTTGGCGTTGAACCTTCGTAAGTGGAGATCGAACCCGTTGAGCTGATGTCTGCTGCGCCACCCGCCGCATGCAGGCCGGCCGTAACATAGGCATATGAACCCGCCAATCGCCACCAATGCGTGGGATTCCAAGTGGGAGCGATCTCAAATCCGTCTGTCGCGCCGCCGATACCGTTGGCGTAAGGAATATCGAGTACAGTGTGCGTCGGAGCCGGAGTAGTCTCAGTCTCAACAACAGGCGTGCCGAAGCTCTGCAGGTCACGATAAATATTGTGGAAGACCGCGAGATCCAGGTACACACTCTTCTTAAACAGCTGTCGATAGCCCCCTTCGAATCCGGTCAACGTTTCCGATTGGAAGTTACGGTTCCCCGAAACACGAATAAAGATCGGCGGCGTGACGCTCGCCACCCCGGTGAGATTGAACCCCTCTTCCAGTAGCGAAGGTGTCGTCACTGCTCGCGTGACCGCTGCCCAGAACGTCATGTGGTCTTTCGGGGTGTAGAGGAGCCGGGCAGTCGGTTGCGCATCAAAGCCGCTGAAATCGTTGTGCTCCAGCTTAGTGCCTAGCGTCACTGACAATCGCTTGGGAAGCAGGGCGATCTCGTCCTGCAGAAAAATGCTGTAAAAATGGTTCGTGCCGAAGTTGGGCGTTATGTTCACCAGCTGACTGATCTGCCCAAAGTGGTAAGGACTCCACCGCAGGCCGGCTCCGTAGCTGAAAGTGTTTCGGTTCCCAACTTTAAGTCGATGCAGAAAATCTATGTCGAAGGTATTGCGCGCATCGTCAAACTGCATTCCCGTGCGCACCGTGCGGTCGAAGTAAGCCTGCAGGTAGATGTTTGAATCATCTGAGACCGCCCGACGCCAGCGCGCCAGCAGATTTCCGCCGCTGAGGTGGTCATCACTGATGACTTGCTGGCCGGGATTCGGCGGAGTCAGCGTGCCATTGCTCACAATGCGCGGAGAATCGCCGGAGTAGATGTCGCCTTCGAGTGTGTAGTCGTCGCGATCGTTGCGGCCATAGTCCATGCGGAAACCGCCGCGCTCCTGTTGCCAATCGTCAAAGTTGTTCCCGTCAACGTGAAACTCGTGGTCGCGGCTGAACCCCTTCGCGTACACGCGGTATGAAAGACCATCATTCAAGTGCCGCCGTATTGCGCCGCCCCGATGATGTGGTCAACATCGCCGGCGGTTACGGAAAGCAAGGCTCCCTGCGTGTCTTTCGCGCTCTTGGTGATGATGTTGATCACACCGTTGACGGCGTTCGGCCCCCAGATGGTGCCGCCCGGCCCGCGAATGACTTCAATGCGGTCAATGTCTTCCATCACCACGTCTTGCTGGTCCCAGAAGACGCCGGCGAAAAGCGGCGTGAACACGCTGCGGCCGTCGATCAGCACCAGCACTGATTTCGAAAAATTGCTCTCCAGCCCCCGGATGCCGATGGCCCATGTGGTCGCGTTGATGCGTCCTACTTCAACGCCCGGCGCGAGCCGCAATGCCTCCGGAATGCTGGTAGCCCCCGAGCGGCGGATGTCATCTTGCGTGATCACATAGATCGCGGCGGGAGTACGCCAGATCTGCTCTGGCTCCTTAGCGGCGGTCGTCACCTTCAGGTTGCCGAGTTGCTCCAGGCTGAGTTGCGTGAGCGGCGGCGGCGATTGCTGTTGTTGGGCGTCTGAAGGCCCCTGCTGCCGTGGGTCAGGCGATGCCCCTTGCGCGCACGCGAAGGAAGCAAGCAGCCACGTTACCACCAATAACATGCAATTTGCGCGGTTGAGAATGATCATTTGTCGCAAGTCGCCGGTCAGTGGGGGCCGCCGGTGAAACAGTGTATCCTTATTCTTGTGTCCGTGACTTCGTAACGTTACAGTTAGTGCCTGCCGGAGAACCCATTGCAATACGATCGCAACATCCTCATTGTTGACGACGACCCTGTTCACTTAAAACTCTATTCGTGGATCGTCAACCGCGGAGGTTATGGTGCTATTGGGGCCCTGGTCAAATCTTCTGACTTTGAATTGCCTACCGTCGAGCAGGTCGAGCTGGTCTTGATGGACTACAACTATGGCGGCTTAGCGCCCGCCACTTCTGTCGCAAAAAAGATTCAGGCTCGGTTCAATGC
>JAICLA010000205.1 GCA_025927695.1 Terriglobales bacterium
GATTTAAGAGAGCGAAGAACGAACTCAGCTGTCTCAATCTTCGCTTGAACACTGGAGTTCCCAACCAAGTCGCGAGCTAAGAGGTTGGTGAAGAGAAATGGTTCTTGATGACTGTCTGTAAGTGCGGTCTCGATCTCGGCGGCGCGAAGAAAAGCGTTCAAAAAGGATTCTTCGTCCCGGACCTGAAGAAAATCTTCCAGCTCTCCGGCGAGCGACTGGCACGCATCTGCCAGAGACACGCGTTCCTTTACGTCGCGGTACACCAAGGCGTGGCAGGGCGTGCTCATGAAGGCCAGAGGTAGTGGGCCGACTAAGCCGCGGTCTTAGTACCGCGAACGGCGCGCTTCGAGCGGGCTACGTCACCATCTTTATCAATGAAATAAAGGTATTGGTTGTCACGCTCGACGGCGTTCTTCACCAACACTTCACTCTTGCTCTCATCGCTCTTGCCTTTGGCTTTGCGGCACACGTTGCCGTCGCCGTCGATGAAATAAAGATACGTCTTGTAGTCACGATCGAGATGGAGTTTGTTAACTTTCTCAGACATATCCGTTGAGATGGCGACAAGGGGCGAGGAGTTTGCGGAAAAACAGAAGGAAAATACGAAATTTGTACTTATTTTCTGCGGCGTGAGTGGCTGGGCGGAGTCTCTCCCGGCGCCAAGACGCGACGCACGATCACGCCATTCATCTTGTACTTGCGTTCACTGAGTTGGCCATTGTCGTCCAGCTGCTTCACACTGAAGGTGAGCAGCTTGCCTTCTTTGCCGAAATCCTCAGTCCCGGTCACGAAGGGCAACTTACCTTCGAAACGATCGCGGAAGGCGGTCTCATAACGGCTGCGTTTGGTGTTCCAGGTGAAGACGCGTAGCTGGTTGAAGTCGAAGGGTAGGCCGTCATGCGGTTCCGTCATTAGAACGGCGTATTGCGGGATCTTCTTCTCGTTGCCGGGTGAGTCAGCGTCTGGAACAGTCACGTAACTAAGTACGAAGCTGGCCACGATGCGCTGGCCTTCCGCGTATTCGGCGATCTCAAGAGGGATGTCAACATCAAGCATGCGGCCGAGCAGCCACCCGACGTGCTTTTGCTGATCGCGAACTAACCACCAGTCTTCGAGTTGTTGCCCGGGGAGGACCGGCGCAGGCTTGGCTTCTTTTTTTGTGTTCTTCTTAGTTGTGGACGCCGGCTCCGGCTTTTCTGCCGGAGTGTCTTCGTCTACTTTTTTTACTTCGTCAGATGAATCTGATTTGTCCTCTTCTTCCTTCGCCTTGATGGCCTTTAATCCGGCTTTGGGCGTGATGGCGCGCTGAAGCAGTTCGACTTTAGTCGCGTCCTTGAGTTGATAGAGAGCGTCGGAGTCACGGGCCGGCTGAAGATGCATGTTCACCAATCGTCGAGTGACAGCGGTCGCCTGCGAAGCGTCTTTTGCATTGTCTGCTTCGAGTTTGGCGAAACCGTTGTAGACGTCTTGGTCGACGACGTAGCGCTGCTCGATCCATCCTTCTTTGCCATCGTCGGCATGGACGCGCAGAAAACGCTTATTGGAGCTCCGCTCCAAGACTTTTACTCGCTCACCATTGGTGACGAAGCCGACCTTGTTGTAGACGGCGGCCACGCGGTCACGCAGCGCGACTTGCGGTACGGAGACATACACGTACTCGCCGGCATCTTGCGTTTGGTCTTTGCCGCATCCGGCGGTGAAGAACAAAAGCAGACAGATAATCAACAACCGCAGATTGTGAGATGGGGTCTTCACTGAACCAGCGCTTCGATTCTAGCAAACTGTTCCGACGTGAAGAAATGCGCTGTTAGAGGAAAGCGATGGAAGCCGCGTTCGCTAAGGTCACGCCGCTCGTTGCATTGGTCGACACCACCAGCTTTCCGGAGGAATCAATCGTGTAGACCGAGATGTCAGGGTTGCCGTTGAAGTTGGTCACGTAGACAAACTTGCCCGAAGTATCAATCGCGATCGAAGACGGACTCGACCCGGCACTCACAGTCCCTCCCGAAAGCAATGAAAGAGATCCATCCGTAAGAATGCCGTATGAGAAAACATTGTTGCTGGTCTGGTTCGCGACATAGACGTGCGTGCCGGTTGAATCCGCCGTTAAGACAATGGGCACACCGCCGGCTGCAACAGGCGAACTTGAGAGCAATGTGAGGGCACCGGTAGACGTATTTATGCTGAATTCTTCCACACCGGCTACTCCATCCGCTGCATATGCGAAGGTGCCAGCCTTATTGATGGTGATGGATTGGATCGCGGCTCCTGGCTGCGGAGATATCTGACTCAAGAAGGTGAGTATTCCTGTGCTCTGGTCAACGCTGAACACTGCGATGCCCGCGGTGTCCAAAGATACATAGAGGAAGTTCCCGGATGGGTGTATTGCGAGTCCCACCGCTTGACCGGCGCTCAGGGCATTTGCCCCGGCGGAGAAAGTGCCGATGGGGACCAATGCTCCCGTGGTCGACGTAATGCTGTAAGCGGTGATGTCGCGGCTGCCGGAGTTTGCCGTGTAGATGAATTTGCCTGAGGGATCCGCGATGATGCTGTTTGGATTTGTGCCCGCTGGGAACGGAGACCCAGAGATTGCTGAGAGCGCCCCAGTGGAAGTATTGATGGTGAATGCTGATATCGATCCACCGTCATTGGCAGTGTAGAGATACTTGCCCAGCACTGTGATCAGCGAAGCAGGGCCGTTGGTCAGAGTCGTGGTGCCAGTAGAGAACGATGAGCCGGTCGAAGTGAGGGCACCCGTGGTGGAGTCTATAGTGAATACGCTGACGCTTCCGGAGGTCGCGTTTTGGAAGTTCGCGACGAACGCGAACTTTGATGCTGTTCCGCCTCCGTTGGTATTGCAGTTCGAGGTGAAGAATCCGGAGCCGCAAGTGTCAGTGCGTTGCGAGAAAAATCCGCCGCAACCGACCGACAATAGCGCGAACGTAGAAGTTATTAAGAAAGCTAGAAACCTATAAAAAGGACGTCGCATTCAGTCACAGTCTATCGCAAATCCTACGCCTGCGAGGACGCATCCGGCACAAAGGCTGCGACAGCCACCGGCCGGTCTGAGTGCACGCGGATGATCTCCCCGTTCAGCTTTACTTCTACCACTTCGGTAAGAGATATCTCATAAGGCACTGACAAGATGATCTCGATGCGCGAGTTGGGCGAAAGTTCCGCGCCGGGGAAAATGGCCATGCCTCCCGCGCTCATATTCTGCAGCTTTACGGGACGGGCTTCCTCTTCGTCCATGGTGCGGATGGACACGGGGATGGCAATGGGCGACCGCGGCCCCGCTCGGCGGCAGCTTTGGTCTTTCCCGCGTTCGGCTTTGCTATGTGTTGGTTTGTCCACTGGCGTATTAGACGGCGATTGTGGCACGGAGTTTAGCACTCACTTCGCAATACGCACAGGTTTCTTTGTACCTAGGCGATGGTCATGGAGAAGAGTGTTACCGCGCAGCCTTGGCTCTCATCATTTATATTGAGAAGCGAAGAAAGGAAATCAAAAATGGCCTATACACAGATCCCCCTGCCTTACGACTTTGCTGCGCTTGAGCCTCACATTGACGCGCAGACCATGCAGATCCACTACGGAAAACATCACGCGACTTATGTAAGCAACCTCAATGCAGCGATCGAGAAGCATCCGGAATTGCTCTCGAAGTCGCCGACCGAACTTGTGAAGCAAGTACAGACCGTGCCGGAAGATATCCGTACCGCCGTTCGCAACAACGCCGGTGGCGACGTGAACCACACTATGTTCTGGCAGATCATGAAACCGAATGGCGGCGGCAAGCCCACCGGCGCGATCGCCGATGCGATCACCGGGTCATTCGGTGATTTCGAAACGCTGAAAAAAGAATTCAACGATGCCGGCGCCAAGCGCTTTGGCTCAGGTTGGGCATGGGTGATCATGAACTCTGCCGGTAAGCTGCAAGTGACCAGCACCCCCAACCAGGACAATCCTATGAGTGACGGCCACAAGGTGATCTTTGGCAACGACGTTTGGGAGCACGCTTACTATTTGAAGTATCAGAACAAGCGCGCCGATTATCTTGCCGCCTGGTGGAATGTGGTGAATTGGGACGAGATCAACAAGCGCCTCGCGACGAAGTAAAGCCTCGAGGTAATCAGACCGCGGCAGCCTGTGCGTGTTCTTGAAAATACGGCAGGCATAAACGCAAACCCTCTTCCAAAGCGATCCTCGGCTCCCAGCCGAGGATTTTTTTTGCCAGCGTGATATCGGGCCTGCGCTGTTTAGGGTCATCTTGCGGAAGCGGTTCGAAGTTCAGCGTGCTTTTCGATCTGGTCACTTTCAAAACGAGCTCGGCGCATTCGCGGATGGTGAACTCGCCGGGATTGCCGAGGTTGACCGGCCCCGCAGAATCGGAGGCTGACATGCGGATAAGGCCATCGACCAGATCGCTGACATAACAGAAGCTGCGTGTCTGGCTGCCGTCCCCGAAAATGGTAAGTGGTTCGCCTTGCAAAGCCTGGCGCATAAAGTTCGAGATCACGCGACCGTCGTTGGGCTGAAGACGCGGGCCATAGGTGTTGAAGATGCGCACGATCTTGCCGTTAACCTTGTGGTAGCGACGGTAAGCTGCGATGGCGGCTTCGGCGAAACGCTTGGATTCGTCATAAACCGAACGCCGCCCAATTGGGTTCACGTTGCCCCAATAGGTTTCTTTCTGGGGATGCTCGAGCGGGTCGCCGTAACATTCTGAGGTGGATGCGAGCAATAGCCCAGCGTTCCACTTCTTTGCCGCTTCTAGTGCGTTGAGAGTGCCAATGGAATTCACGCGCAGGGTCTCAATGCCGTGCTCGGCGTAATCGAACGGGCTAGCGGGCGATGCCAGATGAAAGATGAAATCAAACTTGCCGAATTTCTCCGCGAACGGTTCGCAGATGTCTTTTTCTTCAAACTGAAATCTCGGTTCGCGGGCGAGATGCGCGATGTTCTCGCGCTTGCCGGTGATGAGATTGTCCAGCACGAGAATGTCGTGCTCCTGCGCGATGAGCGCATCGCAC
>JAICLA010000227.1 GCA_025927695.1 Terriglobales bacterium
AAACTGATGAAAAAAGACCGGGCCGAACCCGACACATTAGTCATGACAGCAACGCCTATCCCGCGCACGCTCGCGCTCACGCTGTATGGCGATCTCGACACCAGCACGCTCGACGAACTTCCGCCCGGCCGCACTCCTATCACCACCCGCCGCGTGAGTGATGAACGCGCGGAGGAAGTCTGGGGATTCGTGCGCAAGCAGGTTCAGGCCGGGCACCAGGCCTACGTCGTCTATCCGGTGATCGAGGCGGCAGAGAATGAACAGCCTGAATTTGCCGAGCCCGATGAATCAAAGAAGGGCCGCTCCAAGCTCGGCCTCAAAGCCGCGACGGCGATGTATGACGAGCTGCGAAAAAGGATATTTCCTGACCTGCGCGTCGGCCTGCTCCACGGCAAACTTCGCGCCGAAGAAAAGGAAGAGATGATGCGCCGCTTTCAGTCGAAAGAGATCGATGTGCTCGTTTCCACCACGGTGATCGAGGTCGGCGTGGACGTAGCGAACGCCAATATCATGGTGGTGGAGCACGCTGAGCGTTTTGGTCTCGCTCAACTCCACCAGCTACGCGGACGAATCGGCCGCGGAGCTGCAAAAAGCTATTGCGTGCTAATGACTGACTCCAAAGCCAACATCACCGAAGAAGCGGACCGCCGACTCAACGAGATGGTGCGTACGCAGAACGGGTTTGAGATTGCAGAGCTCGACCTCGAACTCCGCGGTGCCGGCGAATTCTTCGGTACGCGCCAGGCTGGCGCTCCCGAGTTGCGAGTCGCAAATCTTGTCCGCGACAAAAAAGTCCTCGAGATGGCGAAAAAGGAAGCGGCGCTTATCACCAGTGGCTCAGACCCAGCCATTACGCCGGCTGAGATCGCTCGCGTGATGGAACATCTCAAGAACCATTGGCAACGCCGCTACGGCTTGGTGGAGGTGGGATAATGTCAGCTCATGCCGTCCGCGCAACAAGCCGTGTTGTTCCGCAAGCTGCCATCTGTGGATGAAGTGCTCCGCATGTCATCGGTCGCGGGACTGTTCGCGCGTGAAGGTGCGCCTGCTGTCACTGAAGCGGCACGCACAGTGCTGGCGCGTCTGCGAGACGAGATCGCTGCGGGCACGCTCGGTGAAAAGGAAGTCGACCTCGCGCTTGCCGGTCTTGCAGAGGCCATTGAACGCCAGATCCGCCACGCCTTCACCTACTCGCTGCGCACGGTTATCAATGCTACCGGCGTGATCCTACACACCAATCTCGGGCGCGCTCCGCTTTCCGAGCCCGCGCTCATGCACGTGATGCAGTCCGCGCGTGGATTCTCCAACCTCGAATTCGATCTGAACACGGGCGCGCGCGGGAAGCGCGACGTCCACGCACAACAGCTGTTCTCTCGCCTCCTCGATACCGAGTCTCGTAAAACGCAGACCATCGTGGTGAACAACTGCGCGGCGGCGGTGCTTCTCGCACTGAATTCCCTCGCCGAAGGCGGCGAAGTCATCGTCTCGCGCGGAGAACTCGTCGAGATCGGCGGCAGCTTCCGCGTTCCGGATGTGATGGGCAAAGCCGCCGCCACACTCCGCGAGGTCGGCACAACCAATCGCACACGCGTCGCCGACTATGAAAAGGCCATCAACGAGAAAACGCGTCTGCTGCTGCGCGTACATCGCTCGAACTTCGCTATCGTCGGATTCACCGAGCAGCCCGGCATCGAAGAGTTGGTCGCGCTCGGCAGGAAGCACAACATTCCCGTTCTCGAAGACCTAGGCAATGGCGCGCTGCTCGATCTGCGCAGCATCGGCATCAATGAATCCGGCGTGGCTGATAGCCTGCGCGCGGGCGTCGATCTCATCACCTATTCCGGCGATAAGCTTCTCGGCGGCCCGCAGGCCGGAATGCTTACCGGCCGGGCTGACCTCGTCACCAAGTGCCGCAGCAACCCACTCTTTCGTGCCTTGCGCGTGGACAAGCTCACCTACGCCGCCCTCGAAGCCACGTTGCTCGACTACCTTCGCGGACAACACGAGACCATCCCCGTCCTTCGCATGATGCGCATCCCTGCGGCAGATATACACGACCGGGCGGAAGCGCTATCCAAAGCCGTCGGCGATCCGCCGCGCTTGCTCGCGGGGGTGATACACGGCGAATCGGTTATCGGCGGCGGTACCGCGCCAACGGCGACACTTCCAACATTCCTCGTCGCGCTAACACATCAAAAGTTGAGTGCCGACGAACTGATGAGCCGCTTGCGCCGCAACTCCGCGCCGATCATCGCCCGCATCGAAGAGGGCCGCGTGCTGTTAGACCTCCGCACCGTATTCTCCGAACAAGATGCCGCAATCGCCGAAGCGCTTCGCGCCATCTAATTGCAGTGGCCACCATCTACACCATTGGACACTCCACCCGCGAGCTTGCCGACTTCTCCGCCGTACTCCAGGCGCATGAGATTGGCACGCTCGTCGACATCCGCGCCTTTCCCATGTCGCGCCGGCTGCCGCACTTCAACCGCGAACGCCTGGAGATGTGGCTGCCGGAGATCGGTGTCGATTACGTCTGGATGAAGGAACTAGGCGGACGCCGCAAGAAGATCACGAATGACTCACGCAACATCGCGTTGCGCAGCGATTCGTTCCGCAATTATGCCGACTACATGCTCACGCCGGAATTCCAAGCCGCAGCCGGACGCCTCGTTACGCTAGCAGAAAGAGGCCGTACCGCTATCATGTGCGCTGAGCGCATGTGGTTCCAATGTCACCGCATGATGGTGAGTGACTACCTCGTCGCCCACGGCAACGCCGTACTGCACATCAATGACGAGAAGCCGCCTAAGGAACACGCTCTGATGAAAGAAGCTCGCATCATCGAGGGCGAGCTCATCTATAAAGGTGACCGGCTGCTGTAACATCTCACGATGGCCATCGTCGGCACCGGCATCGATATAACTGAAGTCGCGCGCATCGCAGCCTCGATCACGCGCTTCGGTGACCGCTTCCTGAACCGAGTCTACACGCCGGCCGAGATCGCATACTGCCAGTCAAAGAAACGCAGCGCCAACCAAAGTTTTGCCGCGCGATTCGCCGCGAAAGAAGCGGGGATGAAAGCCATCGGCACGGGACTGCGTCGCGGAGTGACTTGGCATGATGTAGAAGTCAGCCGCGAGCCGGCCGGGCGACCGACCATCATCTTCCATCGCAAAGCCGCAGAATTCGCTGCGAAGCTGGGCATGAAGCGCGCTGCACTCTCGCTCACTCACACCGAGCATGAGGCTATGGCACAGGTGATTCTGGAAGATCAGTAACGCAAAAGAAAAGGGCCGCCGCGGCGGCCCTCGCTAATTCCAGCGAACATCAATGCTTGTAGCCCGCCTCGATCCAGGCATCCACATCATGATGCAACTTGTCGGCCGCCTTCTTGTCGATGTACATCATGTGTCCGCCCTCGTAATACTCGAACGACACATTCTTCTTAACTGAAGGCTCAAGGTTCATGTGATCGAATGTGTTCTCGATCCCATTGAATGGCGTGGCGTGGTCGTAGTATCCGCAGAGCACCAGCACTTTCAGATACGTTTGCTCAGTCATGGCGGAGCGCAACGCTTCTGCCGGGCCGCCGGGCTGGCCCTGGTCCCACGGGCGAACGTTGGCTGAGATTGTGTAGTAAGCGTCAGAGTTCCACTTCAATTCGCGACGCACCCAATCCTGGAACGCGGCCACGTACGCGCCTTCGTACGAGGCTTCGCTGGAATCGTATTCCACGCGCTCGCCGGCGGCATCAACATCCATGCCGGTGAAGCGGGCATCCAGTCGTCCAACCGTCAGGCGTTTGTCGCGCAGCAATTCCTTGAACCAGCGTTGCGGACTGATGCGCAGGTTCGTCTCTTGAATATATTTTTCTGACAGGCCGGTCATCGCGGAAAGCTCTTTTGCGATGCTCGCCTTTTCCTCCGCAGAGATCTTGTCGCCTTTTTCCAGCGCTGCCGCGTACGGACCATGTGTGAACTCGCGTGCCTTTTGCGCTACTTGTTCGATCGTCAGCTTCTGCCATTCCGGCGCCAGCACTTTGTGGAACCATCCGGAGCAAACGATCGTCGGTAGCCAGTACTCAGTGCGGTCATCGGAGCCCCAGTTGCCGAATCCCACAGACGACAATAACGCCACGCCGTTCATGTATATCTGGTGGCGTTGTTGCAGGATGTGAGCCATCTCCGCCGCGCGCGTGGTTCCGTAGCTTTCGCCGATGATGAACTTGGGCGACAGCCAGCGCTCGGTGCGCGTCAGATATTGATAGACGAAATCAGAGAACCAGGTTGCATCGTTCACTACACCGTAGAACTGCTGCGGATTCTCTCCCGGCATCGGCCGGCTGTAACCGGTCGAGACGGCGTCAATGAACACCATGTCAGTCGCATCGAAGAAAGAATCTTCGTTGTCGACATAAGCGTACGGCGCTGGCCCCTGCGCGTGTCCGTCTGGCGTAAGCGCAACATGCTTCGGGCCAAGACCCATGTGGGTGAATGACGA
>JAICLA010000291.1 GCA_025927695.1 Terriglobales bacterium
AAGCCGCTCACGTCATTGCGCAGCAGCGTGATCTCAACCTTGCCGGTGCGGATGCGGGTCTTGCTGCCGTCCTCAGCCTTCGGGGCGGCCGAGCCCATGCCCAGCGTGTAGATGCGATAGACCGGCACGTCATTCTCTACCAGGTAGCGGACGACTGAGTCTGCCATCTTCTGTGAGCTGGCAATTGCGGCCTGTCCACGTCCCGGAGCGAAGCCCTGGACTTCAACCACGTATCCACGTTGCGACTTCAACGGATCCACCATCTGGTCAAGCGCTTCTTTCGCCTTGCTGCTCAGCGCAGACTGTCCTGAGCGGAAACGGATCTCAGTGTCCTGCACCTTCGCGTACTGGTCGATGTTGCCCACAACCTTTTCAACATTGGTCAAGCGCGCAGTGGCTTGCGTCGCAGTTTCATTGGCCTGGTTGGCACGGTTGGCGGCGTCAAGCGCGTGGGTGTCAGCTTGGCTGGCTTTTTCATTCGCCAAGCGGATACCTTCGGTCGAGCGCGCGTCCACATCTTTGATCAGCTTGGTGTTTGACGCGGTGAGCTCGTCCAGCTCATTCACGCGGCCCACGACAGGTGTCAGCTGCTTGCGTACATACTTTTTGCGCGCGAACGGATTCAGGTGTCCCCAGAAGCCTTCGTGCTGTTCCAGCGTAAGCGGCTGTTTGCCAGAAGCATCAGTCTGGTCAGCTTGCGGCTGGCTCTGCATCTGCTGCGCAGCCGGCTGTGCCGGCGCGGGTTGGTTGGTCTGCGAGAAAGCGGGCATCGCGAGGAGCGCCGCCAGTGGCAATGTGATTACAAGACGTTTCTGCATTTCGTTCCTCCAACAAATTTTGCTCACCCAGCTCGTTTGATACGGGGCCTGGGTCAAAAACCTTTTAAGTCGCTTCACTAGAGTCGGCCGGGTGAATTGCTGGTTGGCGGACACAGTGACGTACACCATCCCTAATATCACTTCCCATGCCAAACTCCTTCCGGAAGGCAGCCCTCCCAAGCTGTTGCAAACAAACCTTTTCCAGCTACGATTGGAATAGCAGCCAAATGGGTCTAAGGCGAAAGGCGTAAAAGTTTCATAGGTATGGCGGTAAAAACGCTTGAATGTGCCCTGAAATCGGGCAGTTCAAAGGTGCCTCAGGCATTGACCAATCGTGCGCCGCCCGCCGCCGATTCCTCTCAAAATCGCGCGATTCGCAAGGTATTATGTGGCGGGGTCTGGCCACCCATGGGTTCGGTAACCGCAACAACACGCAAAGCGAAGGGCAAGCTCAGTGATCCTGACGTGTTGGTGGACCTCGTCTCCCGCATCTCCGAAGGCATCTACATCACAAATTCGGCGGGCAAGATCATTGACGCGAATCCCGGATTCCTGCGCCTGACTGGCATCAAGTCGCTGGAGGAGTTGAAGCTTTACCGCACCACGGATTTTCTCTCCCCACAGCAACACTCCGCAGAGATTGCCATGCTCAACCGCGATGGCCACGTAAAAGATTTCGAACTTACGTTCCACCTGCCGGACGGCACCGTGCGCACCGTGCTCGACACTGCCTATGCCGCGAAGGATCCGCTCACCGGCCAGACTACGTACCGCGGCGTGGTGCGTGACATTACCGAGCGCAAAAGCCTGGAAGGAATGTTGCACGAGCAGAGTGTGCGCGATCCGCTTACAGGATGTTTCAATCGCCGCGGCCTGACTGAGTTTGAGAAGCGCGAAGGCATCAAGCAGTGGGGATGCATCGTTGTCGATATCGACGACTTCAAGCACTATAACGACACCTTCGGCCACCTCGCGGGCGACGAAGCCCTCACCAGCCTTACCCGTTTTCTCTTTCGCCATTTGCGGTCCGACGCGTCCATCGTGCGCATGGGCGGCGACGAATTCCTCATCCTGTTGCCCAGCGTCGACCTGATCCAAACCAAGCAGACCGCCAACCGTATTGAAGCGGCCGCCGCTCAAGAAGGCCCGACACCATTTTCCATGGGATACGCCGCGCGTGACGGAGAAGAAAAATTAGAGATGACCATCCACCGCGCCGACCAGAACCTCTACGGCGTGAGGACGTTCATGCGAACACAGAGCAAAGAACGCAGGAAAAAATAAGCCTTCAGCGTTCAGCATCAATGTTCCACATCCCGATGCGCAGCGAGGGATCCCTATCGGTCTCAAACATGCTGCGGGCTCTTCGAACGTGACACCAAGGTTCCGCAGGCACTTGATGCTAGGTGCTCGATGCTCGATGCTGCATCTCCGGCACGGTCACAAACTCAAACCCTTCCTGCTTGTATCTACTAATGATGCGATCAGTCGCAATCACCGTATGCGCGCGGTCAGCACCCATCTGCTCGAATCCGCCATCGTGCATAAGGATCACGTCCCCGCCGGTGATCTGCTTCCGTGCATGTTGTTCCACTCGCTCCGCGGTCGTCTTCTTCCAGTCGAAACAAGTCACAGTCCACATCACGGGTGTGTAGCCGAGTTCGCGGGCGACGCGCAGGGTTGCCGGGCGCCGTAGGCCGAAGGGTGGACGAAATATCTTTTCATGGGTGAATCCGGCGTTAGTGATCGCTGTCGCGCACCCTTCTAACTCCGCGCGCACTTGCGAAGCTGACATCAGCGGTAATCTCGGATGTGTCATCGTGTGATTTCCGATCACGTGCCCTTCCGCGACAATGCGCGCCACAATGTCCGGTCTTTGCTGCACAAATTTCCCAATCAGAAAGAACGTTGCCTTGACTTCATGCTTTGCCAGCACATCCAGCAGGTGCAGCGTGTGCGGATCGTTCGGACCGTCATCATAAGTGAGCGCCAGCTTCTTACCGCACCCCGGCGTGCCGATGAATGTCTTGCCGTAGAGCTGCGAACGCCAAGCCAGTGAGTGATATCCGGCAAAGCCCGCCGCAGACAGCGCCGCCCCGCCAATGATGTAAGGAAGCATGCGAAGACAGTGTACCTTCTCATTTGTCATCCTGAGCGGAGGGCGCCAGCCCGGAGTCGAAGGACAATGCATTTGACTTTGACTCTGCGCGCCAGAGGCGCTGCAAGGCTTTTCGGGA
>JAICLA010000180.1 GCA_025927695.1 Terriglobales bacterium
CACCTGCCGTGACCGCAATGTGCTGGGCATACAGTCTGACCTGCTCGGAGTATCCGCTATCGGGTTGAAGAACGTGCTGTGTATCACCGGCGATCCACCGAAGATGGGCAACTATCCTGACGCGACTGCTGTCTTTGACGTCGATTCCATCGGCTTGGTGAACCTCGCGCACAACTTGAATCGCGGGCTGGATCTCGGCGGCAATCCAGTCGGCGCCTCAACAGCATTCTCACTTGCCGTGGGCGCGAATCCCGGCGCAGACGATCTTGACGAAGAGATCAAACGCTTCGAATTTAAAGTGGAAGCCGGCGCTGAATACGTGATCACGCAACCGGTTTTCGATTTGAAATTGCTTGAAGTTTTCTTGAAGCGTATCGAACACTGTCGCGTTCCGGTTGTCGCGGGCATCTGGCCGCTCACCAGCATTCGCAACGCAGAGTTCATGAAGAACGAGCTGCGCGTGTCTGTTCCAGATCCCATCCTCGAACGCATGGCAAAAGCCAGCACCGCCGATGCCGCCCGTGCCGAAGGCGTGCAGATAGCGCGTGAGATGCTGACGGCCGTTCGCTCAACCTGCCAGGGTGCGCAGGTCAGCGCGCCGCTCGGCCGTTACAACTCCGCCGTGGATGTGCTGGAAGCGCTCGGCAGCAAAGGCACGTCAGCCTAAATCTTTTTCTTTTTATTTTTAAGAAGCGCGCGCATCTCTGCCTGGTTCTTTGCAGGCAGATGTTCAACAGCATTCAGCGCGAGCGCGCGATATGCATCCGCGGCTCCTGGAACTCTCTCGAGGGCTGCCAGATGTTTTCTGATAGTTATCACATCGCCTCTTTGAATAGGGCCGCTGAATGCCCCCGCCGAGCCATATTTAATGAAATTTTCCACAGTGCGCATGAGAATGGCGGACATCAGCTCGCGCGGGTCATACACACCGATCTGCTTCGCGATGCGCTCCGCAACATTTAATGTCGAGATCGTCAGCGGTGAAGTGAACGAACCCAGTGCGTGATACAGCGGCTTGTCTTCTGCACGGATCGTGTAAACAGAAGCACCGCTGGAAAGCCTTCGAGCGATCCTTTTGCCCGCTCGCACTGCGGTCGCATCACCTTCTACTCCGAACGGTGTTCGCTTCAGGTCATTCGTAGAAGCTTCCAGAAAAGTATTCATGGGATGCAGTGACGCCACAGCAGCACCTTTTTTACGCAGTACATTGAGTTCGTCTGAAGTCAACGCTCCGCTCGCATGGAACACGACTTTGTTCTTCCAACTCACGGGCAGCTGTGCAAGTTGCGCCGCCACCTCCGCGATAGCACCGTCCGCAACGCATACCCAGATTGTCTTTGCAGTAAGCTGCGCATCTTTCAATGTGGATGTCCGTGCGGTGAGATTGCGCGCTAGCTTCACTGCTTTGATTTTCGAATCTTCCGTATCACGCGACACGATCTCGGTCACACGCACGCCTGAGTTGAGCAGCGCGATCGTCAGTACGCGCGCGACATTACCTGTACCGACGATGGCAACCGTATCAATCGTTTTCTTACGCGGAGCGCGCATGGTCGCCGTCCATGATACGCGAGTGTTCGCTATCATCTATCTATGCCGAAGAAAACGTCTAAGCTATCCCGCGCGCCGCTCATAAAGCTCATTTCCTCCAAGCACATCTTCTCTGGTCCAGCATTCGAGGTGTACACAGATGTCGTCCGCGAAGGCGAGTTCACCGGACGCCGCGACGTCGTCCGCCACACCGGCTCCGTAGTCGTGATGGCAGTCAAAGAAGATAAGAGTGTGCTGCTGGTCCGCCAGTATCGCCACGCCGCTGGACAATATCTCTGGGAACTTCCCGCCGGGCGTAACGACAAAAAGGAAACCAACCGCCGCGCGGCACAACGTGAGCTTTTAGAAGAAACCGGCGTGTCGGCGAAGAAGTGGAAGCGCATCCTCACCTTCTATGTCAGCCCCGGATTCCTCGACGAAACCATGGACGTCTTCCTCGCCGAAGGCCTCACCCTGGGCAAAGCCAGTCCAGAAGAAGACGAGCAGATCGATGCGCGCTTCGTTCCTCTACGCCAAGCCCTGCAGTGGGTAAACACCCGCAAGATTCGAGACGCAAAAACCGTCGCCGGCCTTCTTTGGCTAAAAACGCAGAATCGCTAGCCGACGCGAACCTCGGCCGCTCCAAGATCGTCGGCGCACACCAACCCAATTTGCACCCCGCCCGGTGCAATCGCCGACCCCCGCCCCGCAAGAATTCGCCGGTCGCAAAATGGCGCATCATAACGCTACCGATTGTCGCCTTACGACAGGTTAACTTACTTGACAACAGCTACTCGCATTGAAAGAATAGACATAACGCCTTACCATGTTTTTGTTTCAAGACGTTGCGTGCAACGGCATTTGGGCCCCGCTGTTCAAAAGTTCCCCTGGTGTCTGTGTGATTCACACGTCGGTGACAAGTGGTGTTGGTTAAATCTAGGGCCAAGGAAGTGGTACGCAAGTAACGCCGCTCCTCCCGTTAAATGCACGGAGGGACGCAAGATGTCTCGATTGAAAGGCAAAGTAAAGTGGTTCAACAATGCAAAAGGGTTTGGATTCATCGGACGTGATGATGGTCCAGATGTTTTTGTGCACTACAGCGCGATCGAATCCGACGGTTATCGCAGCCTGCAAGAAGGCGAAGACGTAGAGTTTGAGATTGCGCAAGGGCAAAAGGGTCCGCAAGCGGAGAAAGTCACCCGCGCCGGAGCCGCCCAATAACTTCATAGCAAGCCAGAATCATCTGTACTGGCGACCCTCTCTGTAAGCCCAGCCGACCTTGGCTGGGTTTTGTTTTTGGTGACTTTCTAACACGTACGTTAGTCACCTCTCGCGTCAATCTCTGCTGCTATACTTCCATTCAAGCAAGCCAATTCAACTTTTTCACACGATGGCCAAGACGACATCTTCTGGGATTCCCTCGCCGCCGAAGCCTCCCAAGCTAACGCTGCCCATCCAATCTCCGCCCAAACCACGGTCATTGAAGCCGGGAAAACTGCCCTCGCGCCCCTATCAGCCGAAGCCGCCTGCAAAACTGGCTGCGCCAAAACGACGCGTGCCCAAGCCACCGAGCTTCGCGTTTCCTAAGCCGCACACATCCGATTCACTCACCGTCATTCCACGACCGAACGGCGCGAAAGCGTTGTCCCCAAAGATCACAGCTAGAGCCGCCATCTCACCGAAACTCATTGCGTCACAAGCGTTGAAGCCGGCTCCCATCAGGACTGTGCTTTGGATCTCTGCCTACCCCGCGTTACGCGAGACCACTAAACTCATGATCGAAGCCGAAGGCTTCGCATTCCATTCCGCCAGCGACTTCCTGCAAGTGGAAGCTGCATGCCAGACAGACCGATTCCAACTCGCGGTCGTGGATCCAACGCTCACGCCCAAGATCAAGCGCGCCATCGGCGCGGTCATCCGCGAGAAGCGTCCGTCCACGGTCATCCTGGAACTCTGCCAGGTGAGCTCTGAGATCCCAGACGCCGACTACATCCTCATCGGCCACGATCCTTTCGAGCTGATGCAGATGGTGAAACGCATCGCCCGCGAACACAGCGCATAACGCCTTTCGATTTTGGCAATTACAACTTTTGGCTACAAATCCTGCGTTTGACTCGCTCACCCCACAGGCATATGCTGAGCCCCGATTTCACTTCACGCCATGGACCAGAACCCCGACCGCGTTCGCTTCATCACACACAAGGGCAAGCAGGTCTTGTTCATTGACATGACCAACCTGCGCGAAGGCCTCGGTGCGACTGTGATCAATGAAGTGCTCAAAGTCGTGACCGCGCAACCCAAAGACTCCGTGCTCACGCTCACCGACTGGGCGGGCAGCGAGATGGGACGCGCCGACCTCACTCGCATGAAAGAGGTCGCAGTCTATGACCGTCCGTATGTGAAGCGCGCTGCCTTCATCAATGGCGACCATCTACCGAAAGTCCATCAGCAACACCTTGAGACGTTTTCGCAGCGCACCTTCGCCAAGTGGCCGACTAAAGAAGAGGCGCTCGATTGGCTCGTCGCCGACGACTGACGTTTCACGTTGCAGTTTCATTCTGACAAGTTGCAATTTGTCATCCTGAGCGCGCTTTTCGCGAAGGACCCCTATCACTCTGCAATCAATTCGCATTCACCTCTGCCATCCTGAGCGGCGATAAGTTCGCATTAACCCATCACTGTCATCCTGAGCGGAGCGCCTGCTTTTGGCGCGGAGTCGAAGGACAATGCCGCTGCCTTTGTTTTTTGACTTTGACTTAAGCGACGCGCCGCTAACCGCTCTCCACTGCGATAAAATCGCAACTCGATGAAACGCGCTCTTCTCTTTCTCTTCCTATCTGTATCGCTCTGCTATGCCCAATCGCTCAAACAAAAGCTTGACCCGATCTTTGACCAGCTCAACGTCCAACCCAACGAACCGGGCTATGCGGCTGTTGTCCTCAAAAACGGCAAGCCGGTCTACCAGCGCACGGCAGGTCTCCGCGACCTGAAGGCCCGCAAGCCCATCACGCCCACGACTGACTTCCGGCTGGCGTCGTGCAGCAAGCAGTTCACTGCGATGGCGGTGATGCTGCTTGTCCATGACGGCAAGCTGCGCTATCACGAGACCATGACGGAGATCTATCCGGAGTTTCCTCTTTATGTGAGGAAGATCACCATCCAGAACCTGCTGAACCATACCAGCGGCCTGCTCGACTACGAAGACCTGATGGATGCGCCGGAAAATAAAAGTAACAACTGGTCACGCACGCACCAGATCACTGACGCCGAAGTGCAGGCCTTGCTCAAAGCCGCGGGCGAAAAGCCCGACGGCAGCGGCCGGTGGAAATTCGCGCCGGGCACCGAGTGGGCCTATTCCAACACAGGCTATGTGATGCTTGGCAACATTGTTGCCAAAGTCAGCGGCATGAGCTTTCCTAAATTTTTGCAAAAGCGCATCTTCGCGCCGCTGCAGATGACGCATACCGTCGCCTACGTTCGCGGCAAGAACAAAGTGCCGGAGCGGGCTTACGGATACTCGCGCGGCAAGGTGCCCGACGGACCGGCTGCGACCACGCTAGGCTGGGTTGATACCGACCAGAGCTCCACGTCAGCCACGCTGGGCGATGGCGGCATCTACTCCAACCTCGAAGACCTGGCCAAGTGGGATGAAGCCCTTGCGAATCACACGCTTCTCAGCGCGGACGAGATGAAGCCTGCGCTCTCGCCGTTCAAACTGCCGAATGGCCAGTTTCCCAAGTGGTCGGGCGACTCGGGCGATGAAGATCCGCAACACGGCCGGCCGGTGCAATATGGCTTCGGATGGTTCGTTGATCCGCTGCCGAACACTACCGATGGACCGGCTACCGCTTCCTCCACGATAGCGCTGCCCACCGCAGGTGTCGCCGGACATCCGCGTATGTGGCACTACGGCGATACGTCGGGATTCAAGTCCACCATCATGCGCTTCCCGCATGATGGCGTCACCATCATCATCCTTACTAATCGGACGGATATTGATCCGGCTGGCCTGGCGGAGAGGGTGGCGCAAATTTATTAAAGACGAATGCGCGGTGGGGTCGGGCTGGGTGCCCCACCTGCGCGCTTTTCGCAGGTGGGTTAAAGTAGAGACGGGTGCCCCACCTGCGCGTTTTTCGCAGGTGGGTTAAAGTACGAGGCGGGTGCC
>JAICLA010000308.1 GCA_025927695.1 Terriglobales bacterium
CTCGCCGGATGCAACTTGCGCTGCTCGTGGTGTGACAGTGAATACACATTTTCCGGCGGCAAGAAAATGTCAGTGGGTGAGATCGAGAAAGCTGTGTACGCACTATCGCCCTGCAAGCTCGTGGAGATCACCGGCGGCGAACCCATGTTGCAGGAGAAAGGTCTGCTCCCCTTCATCGAAGGCCTTCTCTCAGGCGGATACACCGTTTTGATGGAAACCAGCGGCGAACGTCCGTTAGCGAACGTTCCTAAAGCGGTCCACAAGATCGTAGATGTGAAATGCCCCGCCTCTGGGGAAGGCAAGAGCTTCCATCTTCCCAACCTCGACGCGCTTACCTCACGCGACGAGGTCAAGTTCGTCATCGCTGACCGTGGTGACTACGAGTTCGCCCGTGATTTCTTCCGAACACACGAACTGGACAACAAAGTAAGCGCCGTCCTCTTCTCGCCTGCATTCCGCAAAGACGCTGCACCCGCACGCGACGCGGCCAACTGCCTCCTCGATCCGCAGCAACTCGTCGAGTGGATCTTGGCCGACGGCCTCAATGTCCGCCTAAGCCTGCAAATACATAAATTCATTTGGGAACCGCTAAAGAAAGGTGTATAAATTCGCGGATTCAGGGCTGCGAAAACAAACCATTCCAGCCACTTTGGTCATCTAAGCTCTAAATCCTTTTATAATCAGTATTGCTATCATTCGCTCGTGGAGGCACCAATGAAGCACCGTTTGTATGTTGTTCTTGTGGCACTCGGTTTGTTCGCTATCTCCGCCGTTCCCGCCCTCGCGCAGTACACCCAGATCAAGGGGTCCATCAAAGGAACTGATGGTAAGCCCATCCCAGACGTGAAGGTCGATTTTAAGAACACAGCGACTGGACAGCAGATTCATCTTAAGTCAGACAAGAAGGGTGAGTTCTTCTCTATCGGCGTCAGCCCCGGCACTTACAACGTCGAGTTCACTGATAAGAGTGGTCAGAAAATTTGGGCTCTCACCAATTTTCCCATTACTTTGCAGCAGGAAGTGAACTTGGTCGATGTTGACCTGCAGAAAGAGAAAGCCGCTGCTGCGGCCTCTGGCGCGCAGCCCCCTATGACGGAAGAGCAAAAGAAAGAGGTGGAGAAGGTCAATAAAGAGAACGCCACCATCAAGGACCTGAATGCTCTGCTGCAGCAGGGACGCGCTCTAGAAGCGACCGATCCTAATCAGGCCATTCCGGTGTACGCCAAGGCCACTCAGATCGACCCCACTCGTCCTTTGCTGTGGGCAGCACTGGGCAATGCCGATATAAATGCCGCACGCAAAGATACTGACCCTGCCTCAAAGAAACAGAAATTTTCTGACGGCGCTGACTCTTTAAAGAAAGCCATTGACCTGGCCACCGCCTCTACGGATCCGAAGGCGAAGGCCAGTCTCGGCGGCTACTACAACAACTACGCTGAAGCGCTTGGCCACTCCGGCAAATCGGAAGACGCCGCTGCCGCATACGCAAAAGCAGCTGAGATCGATCCGCCTAACGCCGCTATGTATTACCGCAATGAGGGCATCACCTACGAGAACGCAGGGAAGATAGATGACGCTGTCGCCGCATATGACAAGTCCATCGCCGCTGACTCCACTGCCGCCGACAGCTACTTCCGCAAAGGCATCAGTCTGCTAGGCAAAGCCACTACCAAGGGCGACAAGATGGACGCACCTCCGGGCACTGCTGAGGCATTTAATAAATACCTCGAGCTGGCGCCAGATGGTCCCAATGCCGAAACAGCCAAACAGATGTTGGCCGCCATAGGCGCCAAGGTGGAGACCAGCTACGGCAAAGGCAAGAAGAAGTAAGTTTCAGACGAAGTACAAGGTGGGTGCCCCATCCTAACCTTCTTTTGGTTAGGGTGGGGCTTTTCGTTGTTCTCATCAATCTCCATTTAGAATTCCCGTGAGATGTCCGAAATCATCCTCACCTTCGACGAAGCCCGCGCAGGCGTCGAACAACACGCGAAACAACTGCGCCCTTCGGGCATCGAGACGCTGCCGATCCTTGAATCTTTGAATCGCGTCCTGGCCGAAGACATCCACGCTGATCGCGACCTCCCGCCATTCCCGCGCGCCACCCGTGACGGCTATGCCCTCCACGCCGCCGACATAGCCCAAATCCCAGCAACACTGAAGTTGATCGGCCAAGTAAAAGCCGGCTCAGCGCTCGCAGAGAACCTCAAGCTTACGAATGGCACTTGCGTAGAGATCATGACCGGTGCTCCCGTTCCGCCAGGTGCCGACGCAGTAGTCATGGTCGAATACACCGCTACATCCGGCGATTCAGTCACCATTAACCGCAGCGCCACCGTAGGCGAAAACATCGTCCCCCGCGGCAAAGAAGCTAGCGCAAGCCAACTAGTACTCTCCAAAGGTACGCGCCTTACCCATGCGCATCTAGCCGTCACTACATCAGTAGGCAAGTCACAACTCGCCGTCTTCAAAAA
>JAICLA010000201.1 GCA_025927695.1 Terriglobales bacterium
CTGCGCTGGCGAATCTACAGACTCTGACGGGGACGCTCTAAGCGAATGCGAAATCCTTCACGTGTTTTAACAACATTGTTCTTGTTCGGCTTAGCGATGGTGGGCTGCAAGGGCGGCGACGAGGACAAAGAGCCTACCGCGCTGGTCAGCGTACAAGTGGCCGAGGTGAAGCCGACTGACCTCTCGCAGACTGTCACGGTGGATGCCGTGCTATGGCCTGTAAATCAAGCGGCCATCACTCCCAAGATCAGCGCGCCAGTGGTGGCTTTCCATGTGCCGCGTGGAGCTCACGTGAAAAAAGGCGAGTTGCTGGCCACGCTGGAGAATCGCGATCTTGCGGCGGGCGTTACCGAGAACAAAGGCGCGTTCGAACAAGCGGAGGCTGTGTATGCGACATCGACCAGGGCGAGCATCCCGGAAGATGTGCAGAAATCACAGCTAGACGCGCAGCAGGCGAAGGAAAATCTCGACGCGCAGACGAAGGTAGTGGAGAGCCGACAACAGTTGTTCGATCAGGGCGCGATGCCGCGTAAGGATTTGGATACGGCGAAGGTGGCATATGTCCAAGCAAAAGCTGCTTATGAGCAGGCCGCGAAGCATCTGCAGTTCGTGCAGAACGGCGGCGAAGGCCAGGCGCTGAAGAGCGCGCAAGGGCAGCTGACGCAAGCGAAGGGAAAGTACGAAGGCGCTGCGGCTCAGTTGGCTTATTCAGAGATACGCAGTCCGATCGATGGCGTGGTGACGGAGCGTCCCGCGTACGCGGGTGAAATGGCTGCGGCGGGAACGCCACTGATCACGGTGATGGATACGTCGGCGATCATCGCGAAGGCACACGTCTCGCAGGATATTGCAGCGCAATTAAAGGTAGGCGATGCGGCGACTATCAGCGTAAATGGCGGTGAACCGGTGGCCGCGAAGATATCGCAAGTGAGTCCGGCGCTCGATCCTAACAGCACCACGGTGGAGATATGGGCGACCACGGGCAAGGAAGGTGCGGGGAAGAATGGGCAACTGCGTCCTGGGGCAGCGGCCAAGCTCAGCATTGAGACGGCCCATGCGAAGGGTGCATTGGCAGTGCCGTCGAACGCGCTGGTGAAGACCGATGAAGGCAAGACGACGGTCGCCGTGGCGGGTACAGATAATGTGGCTCACGTGCGCGAAGTGCAGACGGGCATCACGGACTCGAAGCAGAGTCTTGTCGAGATCAAGAGCGGAGTGAAGGCGGGCGAGAAGGTCATCAGCAACGCGGCATACGCTTTGCCGGATGGAACGAAGATCAAGATCCAGGCAGCAGGCGAAGAAGAGAAACCGGGCGCGGACAAAGACGATAAAGACGACAAGAAGGACGACAAAGACTAGCCCATGGCAGAGCTTACCGGTCCTGAAGATTCGAATCGTTACTGGTTTGCCCGCGCGGCCAAGCCGACGCTTTTTGTACTGGTGGTGTTGGCAATCGTCGGCGTGTATCTGGCGTTCTCCGTCCCTATCGCAGTGTTTCCCGAGACGAACTTTCCGCGCGTGGTGATCGGCGTGGACAACGGCGTGATGCCCATCGACCAGATGCAGGTCACCATCACCCGCCCTATTGAAGAAGCCATGAATAGCATTCCCGGCCTGGTGAAGGTCACGTCCATCACCAGCCGCGGCGAGGCCGAGGTCGATCTCTTCTTCAACTGGAACGTGGACATGGTGCAGACGCTGCAGCAGGTGAACGGCGTGCTGTCACGCGCGGACATTCCGGCAACCGCGAAGGTAGATACGCATCGGCTGACGTTCGCGAGTTTTCCGATCCTTGGCTACAGCATGACGTCTGACACCGTGCCGCAGACGCAGTTGTGGGAGATGGCGACTTACGATCTGAAGCCGCGGCTGAACCGCCTCGATGGCGTGGCAACAGTCATCGTGCAGGGCGGACAGGAGCCGGAATTCCGTATCTCGCCGAATCCATCGAAGCTGCTTGTGGCCGGGGTGACCATCCCGGACATATTGGAAGCGGTGCGTCGCAGCAACACCATTGATTCGCCGGGATTGCTGGAGCAGAACCATCAATTGGTGCTGGGATTAGTGAGTGGTCAGGTTCGATCGCCGGAAGAGTTGGGACAGCTAGTGATCAAGAACACGGCAGCCGGAGTGCCGGTACGCATCGTTGATGTGGCGACGGTCTCGCAAGACGTGATGCCGGTGTATCGCGTGGTGACCGCTGATGGAAAGCCCGCTGTACTGCTGAACATCAACCGCCAACCGGAAGGCAATACGGTGCAGGTGGCCGACGAAGTTGCCGCCGAGATGGATGCCATCCGCAAAACACTGCCAAAGGGCGTGAAGATCGAGCCTTTTTATGATCAGTCGGGTCTGGTGCGTGAAGCGATCAAGAGCGTACGTGACGCCATTCTGCTGGGGCTAATTCTCGCTTGCGGCGTAATCGTGCTTTTCCTGCATGACTGGGGAAGTTCGTTCGTGGCGGGCATGGTCATCCCCATCACTATCTGCATCACGTTCGTGAGCTTCCGCGTCTTTGGACTCACATTCAACTTGATGACATTAGGTGGACTGGCGGCTGCGGTCGGCTTGGTGATAGATGACGCTATTGTGGTGGTAGAGAACATCGTTCTTCATCGCGACAGTGGACAATCACGTCTGGAAGCGATCCAAAGCGCGCTGAGTGAGATCACGGTTCCATTGATCGGCTCTACGATCACGCCGATCGTTGTCTTCCTGCCGCTCATCACCATGACCGGGGTCACGGGGTCATTCTTCCGCGCGCTGGCGACAACGATGACCGTCGCGCTGCTCACATCATTATTACTAGCTCTGACATGGACGCCGAACCTGAGCCAGTTCTTCATCAAGTCCCATAAAGGCGGGGACGCGCAGGAAACGCACGCAGCCACCAAAGAAGAACAGCTCAAGCGGTTGTTGGCGGCTGAAGAAGCTTCGATGACCGGGCGCTTCGGCAAGGTGGTGACTTGGTACGAAGGAAGATTGAAGTGGACGCTGGAACATCCTTCAATCGTTGCTATCGCATGCGTCGCTCTCGTCATCATTGCCTACGGCTGCTACCGACTGACCGGCAATGACCTGCTTCCCAAGATGGATGAAGGCGGCTTCATTGTGGACTACTTCACGCCTGCGGGAAGTTCACTCACGGAAACAAATCGCGTGATCTCGCACATTGACCAGATCATTCATTCTGATCCGGACGTGGAAAGCACTTCGCGGCGCACCGGCCTGGAACTTGGTTTGGCGGCAGTGACGGAAGCCAACCGCGGCGATATTTCAGTAAAGCTGAAGGCGGACCACAAGCGCGCTACCGATGAAGTAGAAGATGACATTCGCCAGAAGATCCAGAAGGCGGAGCCTACAGCGGATATCGAAACGGTAGAGATACTTTCTGACATGATCGGCGACCTTTCGAACCAGCCGGAAGAGATCGCAGTGAAACTGTTCTCGGATAATCCAGATGAGCTCGCGGCGTGGGCGGTAAAGATCGGGGACGCGCTGGACAAGCAGAAGGACAAGGGAGTGATCGAAGTCCGAAACGGAATCGAGAACACGATCAGCGGACCGGCGGTGTCATTCCAAGTGAATCCGCTGGTTGCGGCGCGCGCGGGATTTACGCCGGAAGAGGTAGAAACCGATGCGGTAGCACTGCTGGAAGGTGAGACAGCGGCCGCGCCTATGATCGTGAACGGGCGTCCTTACACGGTTCGCGTGCGCATCGAGGGGGCTGAGCATACTGACGTAGACAAGATCAGCAATACGCTGCTGGTGAGTAGTACCGGCAAGACGGCTACGCTGGGCTCGCTGGCAAGCGTCACCATGATGCCGGGGCAAACGGAGATCCGCCGCGAGAACCAACAGCGGATGGTGGTAGTGACTGCCCGACTGCAAGACGGCGTGGACTTGGGCAGCGGCGTGAAAGCGGCGCAGGATGCAGTGAAGGCACTGAATGTTCCGCCGTCTATTCGCATGGAGTGGGGCGGGCAATTTCAAGAGCAGCAGGATACGTTCAAGCAGATGGCGATCGTACTCGGGCTCGCGGTGGTATTCATTTTTGGGGTGCTGCTATTTGAGTTCCGCGATTTTGCTTCGCCTACGGCGATATTGGCGTCAGCATTGTTGTCGGTGTCAGGAGTTCTGTTGGCGCTGCTGGTCACACGCATCACCTTCAACGTTGCGTCGTTCATGGGATTGATCATGGTGGTGGGCATTGTGGCCAAGAACGGCATTTTGCTTCTGGATGCGGACAAGAAATTCCGCGCCTTCGGGATGGAGCCGGAAGAGGCGATGATACAGGCAGGACGGCGGCGCTTGCGGCCGATCGCCATGACGGCGCTGGCGTCGATCGCGGGAATGTTGCCGCTGGCATTTGCGTTGGGGGCGGGTTCGGAGATGTTGCAGCCGCTGGCTGTGGCGGTTATTGGCGGAGTGTTGATATCGATGGCGTTGAGTCTTCTTTTGACGCCCACTATCAATTTTTATCTTAGTGGCGGGCGCCGGAAAGTAGTTAGTAGTTAGTTGTTAGTAGTTAGGGTAAAAAAGAAATGTGTTGAGTCCCACTAGAAGGATCCCCCCAATGGCTTCTTATCGAGATTTGATTGCATGGCAAAAGGGAATGAAGTTAGTAACTCAGGTTTACGAAGCTACGCGAACATTTCCCCGCGAGGAAATATACGGTCTGACCAGCCAAATTAGGCGTTCTGCAGTTTCAATTCCCAGCAATATTGCAGAGGGTCATGGAAGGAACACGAATCGTGATCGGCAATATTTCATAACTGCAGCACGAGGATCAGTTTTGGAACTTCAGACGCAGATTGAAATTGCGGAGAATCTAGGCTACTTGAAGGGCGACATCGCCACGAAGCTAATCGCATCGGCAGACGAAGCTGGAAGAATCATAAATGGATTGTTGCGGTCCTTGCGTGCAAAGGAAGAGTCCTAACTACAAACTACTAACTACTAAACCCGCTCCTACCATCTTCTCCAATATTCTCACCGGCGCTTTCTCCGGCATAACCATTGCTTCCTTGCTGACGATGTAAGTCTGCTCGAGGGCGTAGCGTCCGCTTAGGACGGCGTGGCCTACCATGTCGGTGTAAACCATCCAGCAGGTGTTGGGCGGGAAGTCGTCATACTGCTTGGGACAGTCTTTCTGAAAGGTGGAGTTCTC
>JAICLA010000317.1 GCA_025927695.1 Terriglobales bacterium
CGATGGCTGCTCTACTCAACGACTCCGCCACCGTCAGGTCACTCGCCATGTTTGGGTTAGAGATGGAACGCAATCCTGTGACTATCTTTCGCACCTGCGCGGCCTTCTCCGCGACGCCGAGCGGCACAGCCGTCGCACCCTTGAGCGCACTATCAATCTGCGCCTCCCCGTCAGTTTCCGTCTTCGCTGCTTTGTAAGCTTTCATCACGCTGTTGTAAGACTCAGCATCCGCATCGATAGCGGCCTTCAACTCTTCGCGCAACCGCGACAACTGCCCGATCGCCTCACTCAACTGCGAAGCGTGCTGCGCATACGCTTTCTTGGTCCGCGACATGTCAGCCACCATCGCGCCGAGGCCAGCGGCCATCGCTCCCGCCGCGGCCGCAGCAGATCCGCCGCCGGGTGTCGCAGTCGGCGCAGCCAGTTGTTCGATGAACGGCTCAATGCCCGCGCGCAATCCACCTACAGCCATCTTTCCGCCCATCACCGCAGATAGTCGGTTTTCCAAAATCATCGACGACTCAAAGTTCTCCACCTGCAAAAACCACTCCGCCGCCTGCTCTAAAGCCTTCTTCGGGATCAATCCCACGATCTCGCTGCTAGTCGGGATCACTCCGTAACGCGCCGCTTCCCTCTTCACATACTCGAACACGCGCGCGATCGGCGTCTGCTCAAAGTCCGTCAAGTTCATGCTGACTTGAGCTTGCCCGCGCACAAGGAATCCCGCGCCCTTCACAAAGCGCAGTCCACCAGACGAAAAGCGCACAGCCTTCGCCACTTTCTTCGCGATCTCTACATCCGACGTATTCAAGAAAACGTTGTACGCGATCAGCGCCTTGCGCGCGCCCACTACCACCGCCCCGGCAGTGTCATGCAGCTTCGCTTCACCAAAGTCCGGCTTGCGCGCCGGGTTCGTGGCAATCTCTGCGCGGATACCCTCGAACTGCCCCTTGCGTATGTACTCCAGGTTCTGCCGCTCCGGCACCTGCGCCGCCGCCTCATATAAATAGGTGGGAATCTTGTGCCGCTTCCAGATTTCCTCGGCTACATACTTCGATATGGCCACGCAATCTTCGAGCGATACGCCATCAATGGGAATGAACGGCACCACATCTGCCGCACCCACTCGCGGATGTGCACCTTGATGCTTGGTCAAGTCGATCAGCTCGCTTGCCTTGCCCACACCACGGATCGCCGCCTCAGCGATGGCGTCGCGATCACCCACCAGCGTGATCACGCAGCGATTGTGGTCAGCATCCATCTCGCGGTCGAGAAGGTAAACCCCCTCCACCTGCATGGCTTTAACAATGGCATCAACGACCGCAGGATCGCGGCCTTCAGAAAAATTCGGTACACATTCAACAAGCGTGGACATGGTGCAAAAAGAATAGCAGAGGCAAGCGCCTCTGCTGTGTGCCTTCCCGGGCTCGTCAGTCTAACGTTTAAACCACGTATACCCCAGCTCAAACTGAATGCTGGCATTTACGCCGGAATTCGCATCAGCGATGCCGGCGTTCGAGATGTGAAGGAACTTCCCGGCCAAAGTCACCGCCTGGTTCTTATCTGTCCCACGCAAAAAGTGC
>JAICLA010000286.1 GCA_025927695.1 Terriglobales bacterium
TAGAAGGTGACAAAGATATCGCCAGCCACGCAGGAGACATAAATCTTGATGTGGGCGACCCGACCTCATACGGTCCTGTCGATGCCTCCGTGAGTATCGGCGATCTCACTGCTGAAGCTTTCAACACCACCAAGGAAGGATTTCACAATCATCTTCGCCTCAACGGAACTGGAAGATACACGTTGCATGCGCATGTGGGTGCCGGCGACTTGCGACTCTACGGAAAGAAAAAAGAGGCTGCCTGAGCGTGCAAGCCGCAGTTTTCCACTGCGAAACAAAATATCCCTAATCCCTGCCGAATAAATGCGTTGGCGCACGTTTGCGCGCGTTGACACTCGCGCTTTCACACTGTTAAATTAAGTAGTTCTCAACCACAGTTTCTTCCCCTTGGAATAGACACCCGGCATGGATGCAGCGTTACAAAAAGCATTAGGCGAATTACTGCTCACCGCAGTGCCCACCATGATCATGTTCGCCATTCTCTACGTGGCGTACCGCGTTTTGGTGCACAATCCGCTGACGAAAATCCTCGCTGAGCGCCACAGCAAGACCGAAGGCGCCATGCAAAAGGCGCAGACCGACGTGGCTGCCGCAGATGCCAAGACAAAGGCTTATGAAGACCGCTTGCGCGAGGCCCGCATGGGTATCTTCAAGGCGCAGGAAGCCCGCCGCAAGCAGCTTTTAGATGCCCGCACCGCTGCGATCCAGGAAGCACGCGGCGCTGCAGACACAAAAGTGAAAGCCGCGAAGGCCGATATCGAAAAAGATACCTTAGCCGCGAAGACGGGACTCGCCGCGCAGACAGAAACCCTGGCTCAGGAAGTCATCCGCGCGGTGCTCAATCCGAAAGCAGGCGCGTCGCCGGCAGCAGGTGCGCGATGATGCTCACGCCGATGAAAAAACTCCGCGCAATACTTTTGCTGACAGTGATCGCACTCTCTTGCTTGCCGGTTTTCGCGCAGCAACCAGCGATCCAGCCACAGCCAAACCCGCCCGCTCCCAACGCCGAAAAGAAGGTAGAGACGGCGACTCCAGAGAACGAAAAGAAGGAATCCGCGCAAGCTGAGGCCCGCGACGAAGAAGCGCAGTTTAAAGAATCGCCTTCTGTCCAATTCCTGGCTAAAAAAATCGGCGTCAGCGTCACCACCGCATATTGGATCTGCGCCATATTCAATTTTGCCGTCATTGCCGGTGCGATCATCTGGGCCATGAAAGCCGGCTTGCCAGGTGTTTTCCGCAATCGCACTTCTGCGATCCAAAAGGGAATCGAAGAAGCGCGCAAGATGAGTGCCGAATCAACTGCTAAGTTGCAGGACATTGAAGCACGTCTGGCGAAACTCGATCAGGACATCGCGTCCATGAAACTGCAAGCCGAGCAGGACGCCGAAGCCGAAGACCGCCGTCTCCGCGCCGCGACTGAGGAAGAAAAGAAAAAGATCATCGCCGCATCTGAGCAGGAGATTGAGGCCGCATCGAGCACCGCGCGCCGCGACCTGAAAAAGTACGCCGCTGAGCTCGCTATTGCACTCGCGGAGAAGCGCATCACCGTTGATGAAGCTGCTGACAAAAATCTCGTCCGCGAATTCGCTGCCCAAATGGATAGCGGCCAGTCGAAAGGCAGGAGCTAACCCATGTCCGCCGTTGCCAGCCGTTACGCCCGCGCCCTCACTGACGTGATCTTTGCCGACAAGCTCGACGCCGCCAAGACCATCCAGGACTTAAAAGACGTGAGCGCCGATCTCGGAGCGACTCACGAACTGCGTTTCGCTTGGGAATCGCCCGCGGTCTCACCTGACAAGAAGCTAAAGATACTCGACGGCATCGCTTCCAAGTCAGGTATGGATAAGCGGACCCGTAACTTCATCGCGATCCTCATCGAAAAGCGCCGCATCAACCTGCTTTCCGAGATGGTCGACGAGGTCCAGAAAGAGGTGAACAATCGCCTCGGCCTGGCAGACGCGCAAGTCACCAGCTCACGCTCTTTAAGTGACGACGAGCGCCGCAACCTCGAATCGCAGATCTCAAAAGCCACCGGCAAGACGGTCCGCGCCACGTACACGCAGGACAAAGCATTGCTCGGCGGCGCAGTTGTAAAAGTTGGCAGCACGATCTATGACGGCTCCGTGCGCGGACGCTTAGAACGCATGAAGCAGCAGATCGCAGAATGAAGAATTGGTGATTTGTAATTGGTAATTTGTAATTTCAGTCGACTGAAGCGGTTTCAAATTACAAATTACAAATTTGCAATTACAAATTTAGGAACTTATGGCACAGATCAAAGCAGATGAAATCACAAAGCTGATTCGTGAGCAGATCGAAGGCTACGAATCCAAGGTCACGGTCGACGAAGTCGGCACGGTGATCTCACTGGGCGACGGTATCGCCCGCGTCTACGGCCTCGACAAAGTCATGGCCGGCGAACTTCTTGACTTCCCGCACGGCGTGGCCGGTATCGCCATGAACCTTGAAGAAGACCAGGTCGGCGCGGTGCTGCTCGGCGAATACACCGAGATCAAAGAAGGCGACCAGGTGAAGCGCACCGGCCGCATCATGTCTGTGCCCGTGGGCGAAGCCATGATCGGACGCGTCGTGAACGCGCTCGGCCAGCCTATTGACGACAAAGGCCCCATTGCTACCAAACAGTTCATCCCGGTGGAGCGCATCGCTCCCGGCGTCATCCAACGCCAGCCGGTGCGTGAGCCTATGGCAACCGGAATCAAGGCGATCGATTCCATGATTCCCATCGGTCGCGGACAGCGCGAACTCATCATCGGTGACCGCCAGACCGGCAAGACCGCCGTCGCGCTCGACACCATCATCAACAGCAAGGGAAACAACCTCATCTGCATCTATAACGCTATCGGACAGAAGCGTTCGTCGATCGCGCACGTGGTGAAGACCCTCACCGATCACGGCGCGATGGATTACACCATCGTCGTTGCCGCGTCGGCTTCCGAGCCCGCGCCTATGCAGTACATCGCGCCTTATGCCGCCACCGCTATCGGCGAGTACTTCCGCGACAACGGCAAGCACGCGTTGGTGATCTATGACGATCTTTCCAAGCACGCCGCGTCGTACCGCGAGATCTCGCTGCTGCTGCGCCGTCCGCCGGGACGTGAGGCGTTCCCCGGCGACGTGTTCTATCTCCACAGCCGCCTGCTGGAGCGCGCCGCCAAGCTCAACA
>JAICLA010000085.1 GCA_025927695.1 Terriglobales bacterium
CCGCGCAGCGTCTCGAATGAGACGCGGTTGAGCTTGCCTTCACGTTGTTCGACGACTACTAGTACGTTCGACATTACAGCACTCTCACTTCGTTCTTCAGTTTCTCAACCAGTTTCTTCGCCACTTCCGCCGGGGGACCTTCGAGCATCTCAGTCTTCTTGGTTTTCTGGGGGATGTAGAGTTTTTCGATCTTCTGCATGTTGTCGCCGAGTGAGGATTTCACTTCGTCCATGGTGACTTTGCGCAACGGCTTGTTTTTGGCCTGCTTGATGCCGATGAGCGTGGCGTAGCGGAGTTTGTTGATGCCGGATTGGATGGTCAGCACTGCGGGCAGGGGCATGTCAACGTTCTGGAAGAATCCGGCTTCGAGCTCGCGTTTTACCTTGATGCCCGCGTCAGTCTTGTCAATGTGCATGATGATGGTGGCGTGCGGCCAGCCGAGTATCTGCGCCAGGATCACGCCGGTCTGCGCGTAGCCGTAATCGTCTGACTGCAGGCCGGTGAAGATGAGGTCGAACTGCTCGTCTTTGATGGCGGCGGCGAAAGCTTTCGCGGTGTTGAAGGCGTCGAGTCCGACGAATCCGTTGTCTTCAAGGTGGATAGCTCGGTCAGCGCCCTTGGCCAGGCCTTCACGCAGAACTGTTTGCGCGCGGGCGGGACCGGCGGTGATGACCACCACCTCGCCGCCATGCTTCTCCTTCTGGCGCAGCGCTTCTTCGAGCGCGTATGCGTCCGGCTCATTGACCTCGTAAGAGACGTCGTCACGGATCCAGGTAGCGGATTCGTTCAACTTCAGGGGCGTATCTTTCTGCGGCACCTGCTTCATGCAAACAAGTATTTTCATAGCTGTAATCAGTGTGTTCGGGGCGAATCAGGGAACCTGAAAGTATAAATGACTTTGGTTGGATGCGGGATGTGGTCATGCCGTCACCGCGCTGTGGCGCGCCTCCGGCGCGGAGAGTCAAAGTCCAAGGCGTGGTCCTTCGAGTTCCGGACTAGCGTCCTCCGTTCAGGATGACAGAGTGAGTATCAATGAAAAAAAGGCCGCCGAGCTGTGATCCTCGGCGGCCTTTCTTTTTGCGCCCTGCTATTTAGTTTTTTACCGCACTTACTTCTTCTTACCTACAACACTTGTTCGGCTGGCCGCTGTTGACTGGCCAGAGAACGCGCCGCGGGTTATCTGCGTCTGCGAAGCGGCTTGCGAGTTCTGTGACGCGTCGGCTGACATCTGCTTGCCCATCACGTTGGCGTCGGTCGAGTTCTGCGCCGCGGTGTTCGTGCTTGCGCTCTGTTTATGTTTGCTCGCGCTCACGCTTGAGTCAGACGACGCGTCGGTTGAGCTGCTGACCGACGTCTGCTTCAGACCGTCCACGATGCCGGACTTTGTTTCGCGGACATCGCCGCGGGTGGTGCCGACAACGTGCTCAGTCTTGTCTTCGGATTTGTCACCCACCGCTTTGGTCTTCGTGATCGCGTTCTCAGCAGTCATTCTGCCGGTGTCTCCTGCAGCTTCTGCAGTGGCCTGGCCCTTCGTGTTGGCCTTGGTGCCAGCGTCTTGAACTGCGTCCAGCGCGGTGCTCTTTCCAGCTTGTGCTTTCGCGTCAGTTTTGGCCTTCGCGTCGGCAGCCGCGTCAATGGTTCCGTTTGCCTTGCCCTTCACCTTCTTGTCAGCTTTGCCAACGTTCGGCATCTGGCCATCACGCTGAGCCTGTGCGCTACCGTTGAGCATCGAATCGCTGCCCAGATCGAGGCCGCCGCGACGTGACTGCATGGTGCCGTTGAGAGTCTGGTCCATACCCAGGCCGCCGCCCAGTCCCCCGCGGCTACCTTGAGCTTGTGCGTGACCGCCAAGCGTGCTGCCCAAAGCACCTCCGAGTTGGGCAACGGCAGGAACGCTCGCCAGAACTGCGCTGGCCGTTAACGAGATGATGATCGAAGATACTTTGTTTTTCATTGTGGTTTCCCTTTCGAGCTTTTCCGTTTTGTAAATCCCCGACTGGGCGTACGCCCTAGTCGCAAGTGATTAGTGCAATGCCCGTTCCAAACAGCAGCTCTGGCCTAAGTTGCTGGATTTCCGTGGGTTGCGTGCGCGGACATGTCCGCGAGTAACAATGTAAAGATTGCCGAAAAAGAAGGGATTACGCGGTGGGGCTAGGGTTTTCTGGGGAGGTGTAAAGGAGCGTAAAGATTGGTTAGGCAACGAGTAGAGAATCCAACACAAAGGCGCAAAGACACAAAGGGCACAAAGATTTGAAGGTTTGTCGAAAGGGGAACAACGATAAGTGGTTTGTTCCGCGCAAATTGAAATCCCGCCGACAAAACCCGATGTCTTTCTTCGTGTCTTCGAGTCTTTGTGGTGGGTTTTCGGTCGACGACTATTCCAGGAACGCTACGCTCTGTACGCCGGCGATCTCAAAACGTTTTCTGCAGCGCATGTTCTTGCACATGAGCAGGTCATCTTTACGGACCATGTAGCTTTTTGCCTTGGCGAACTTGGCGCGGTCGCGGTCGTCGGCGCGCGGAGGAAGTTGTTTCTTCTTGGTGCGGACCAACCATGAGATCTCGTAGTCGGCGGCCTGGCGGCAATGCGGACACGTGAGGTTATGCGCTTTCTTCTGCTCTTTTTCGTCGTATAAGTCGCGTTCTTCCATTGAGACCTTTGCCGGCAGAAGTTCGTAATTATTCCTGCAGCCGATTAACGATTATTGCATAATCGTGCGGACGTTTTCGAAGGAGCCGAAGAAAGTGGCCAGGAAGAAAAAGCCGAAGCCGTTCAGCGCCGTGACCGCGGTGAAGGCGGCTTCCCGCGCGGCTGTCGGACCCGTGCCGGTCACGCGGCGCGCACCGGACACCAAGAAGAAAGCCGGGAAAAAGGCGGTCAGGCACAAACCAACTCTACAACAACTGATGCAAGAGAAAGACTAGAGGAGACGAAGATGAACGGACGCATTCCTTACCAGAACGTGACCACAGCATTCGAGCTGGACGCATTCAAGATCACGCGAAATCTGGGCGTGGTGCGCGGCATCACGGTGCGCTCGCGATCGGTGATCGGAAACCTGGGCGCGGCATTGCAAACGCTGGTGGGCGGCAATATCTCTATCCTGACGGAGCTTTGCGAGAAGGCGCGCGGTGAGGCTTTCGAGATCATGATCCAACACGCGGGCATGGTGGGTGCGAATGCGATCATCGGCGTGCGCTATGACGCCACTGAGGTCATGCAGGGCGTGACTGAGGTGCTTTGTTATGGAACGGCGGTGATCGTCGAGCCAAAGGCGTAGCTATTTCACCGCCACCGCCAGCGTGTCATGATGCAGCGCGATCAACGTGCGCAAATACGGGCCAATATCTTTTGCCGATTGAAATCCCGCGGACTTCGCGGCGGCTTCAGCATCTTCCGGCGAGGCCTTCGCGCTTTCTGCATAGTGCTGCAGGTCACGATAGAAGCCGATGGTGAAGCAATCCCATGCGGCGCCTTGGTCACGCGTGAAGACTAGATTTGTCGGCTGGCCGAGTTTGTGGAGGTAAGCGTTCTCCATTTCGCGCTCTTTGACTAGTTCTGTTTGTTTGCCGGGGAGAGACTGGAAGATCTCCACGTGGAAGAATCCGGCGTCTTTCCAGTTCTTGCTCACTTCTTCGATGGGCGGTCCGAAGACGAATAGATCTTCTTGCCAGGCGATGTCGTCTTGAAACTTCTGGGCATCTTGCGAGAAGAATGTCGCGCGCTGGCGGATGCTTTCGGGCGAGTAGTAGTAACCGTAATTCGCAGCGGGGGCTACCAGCATCAAGTCCCACCGGTCGCCCTGACTGTGCCGCATCATGAAGGCGCTGCCATTGCGAAAGTTGGCGCGCGCGTTGCGGTCCTTCTGCAGATCGATCAGTTCGAGCAATTTGCCAGGCGCAGCTTGGATGAATGACACCTTATATAGATAAGTGCGTTGCAGAGGCGTCCAGTTGTTCTGAGGTGTTTGCGCGGAGATCGCGATAGACAGGAACGCAATGGCCAATAGAGCTTTTCGCATGCGCGCTATGGAAACACGGGCGCTTTGCTTTCGCAAGAGATTTGGCAAGAGGCAGTTTTCGCCGACGTTACGCGCCGGCACGCTTGGCAGCCTTCTTTTTCGGCGACCCTGCGCGTTGCTGCGCTGCCTTCGCCTGGCCCGCCTTGGTCATCAATCGTGATCGCTCGTAAATCTC
Source organism: Terriglobales bacterium (assembly GCA_025927695.1). Classification (GTDB taxonomy): domain Bacteria; phylum Acidobacteriota; class Terriglobia; order Terriglobales; family Acidobacteriaceae; genus JAICLA01. The sequence goes on from JAICLA010000085.1 coordinate 4,198, forward strand.
GATCCACTTCTCTGGCGAGATTGCCGAGATCAGCTTGCCCATGGCATCGAGCGGCAGATCGTCTGGCGATTGAAAGTGGACGCAGCACTTTCCCATGTCGAGCTTCTTGCCTGCCGTCTTGAATGCGGCTTTCAGTTGCTCGAGCTGTAGCGAACTGCCATATGCGCCCATCATGTAGAGCGAGCAGTAATTTTTCTGTGATGAAAGCGCGACGTAGGTGAGCGGCTGCTTGTTGTAAGTGTTGGGATAGCGCGACAGGGGAACGACCCAGCCGATCGTCCCCCAGGCGATGAATTCTTCATACCCTCGAGGAATGTGCATGTTCACCATTGCGCGCACGATCGCAATGGTTTTCGCGCGATCGGCGGGCAGTGAGGCGATGTACTGTGCGGGCGTGTTCACTTTGGCTGCTGGTTTCATGGCTTCAGTCCCTTTAGTTGCAAGCGGCCCGAGAAGATTGGCGGAAGCGTGTGCGAGTCGAACACACCAGAGACGGCGTAAGCCGACTCTCATCGGTTTTGAAGACCGTGAGGACCACCGGGCCCCATGCGCTTCCGCGAAAAATTTTCTGCAACGGTGGGCAATGGCGCGCGTCCAATCCGTGGCGGCCTTCGATTATAGAATGCTCGCTATCGCACCTGCGGAGAAAGCCATGCGCAACTTCCATTACAAGATCATTGATGTGTTCACTAAAGAGGCACTCGCCGGGAATGCTCTCGCCGTTTTTACTGATGGACGCACGCTGTCAGACGCGGAAATGTTGAAGCTGGCCAAAGAGACCAATCTTTCTGAGACCACGTTCATCATCCCGCGCGACGAAGACGTGGAAACCAAGAACGGGGTGAAGGTACGCATCTTCACGGTGAACGAGGAGTTGCCGTTTGCCGGGCATCCGACGCTCGGAACCGCCAACGTGCTGCGGCAGGATGGTCAGAAGCTGGTGAATCTTGATCTGCGGGTGGGAACGATTCCTGTTGCGTTCGAAGGTACAGGCGGCTTTGGTGAAATGACGCAGCGTGATCCTGAGTTTGGGCAGAAGCATAAGCGCGAAGACATTGCTCCGTTCGGCAATCTGCGATCGGAAGACCTGCGCGACGACTTGCCTATCCAAACGGTCTCGACGGGCATGGCGTTTATGATCGTGCCGGTGAAGTCGCTCGAGGTGTTGCGCAAGGTCAATTACAACTCGGCGCTGGCCCAGCCTTATCTGGACAAGAGCGACGCTAAGTTCATCTTCTGGGTATGTCCGAACGCGGCGCAGACGCCGCGTCTGAATGCACGCATGCTGTTCTATAACGGCGAAGACCCGGCGACCGGCTCAGCTTCCGGCTGTGCCACAGCATGGATGCGCATGTATGACGTCATCGCGGACAACGAGCGCGTGCTGATATCGCAAGGAGTTGAGATGAAGCGGCCGAGTGAGATCTATGTGCAAGCGGAAAAATCCGGCGGCAAGGTAACGAATGTGCGCGTCGGCGGACATGCGGTCATCGTGGGTGAAGGTGAATTCAGATTGCCGTGATGAATGGCAAAGTGCGCAACACGCATTGCCTCAACAGGTTCGCCAACATCCCTCAACTGCACGAAATCCTTTTCAACAAGACTCCACAGCGCTCCACAATATTTGGGCTTTACAGCGCGGGGTCGCGGACGTAGTATTTGCAAACGATTTTTGAAGACATCAAGAGTTTTTGACGCCTGCAAAAGTTTCGCCCAATACTCGAATTACAAAAAATTTATTTTTCAGACTACGGTAGTCCGATGCCGCCTGCGTGTTTTTTGCGCAACAAGCATCTGAAAGCCGGCGTAAATCCGTGCGTCTGAAGCCGTGGAGCGGCCCCTATGCGACCGAAGAAGATCATTCTTTGCGTGGACGACAACGAGCAATCCCTTTCTATCCGTAAGTTCATGCTGGAGACCCGTGGCTATGCTGTAGTGGCGTGCACCAACAGCAACGACGCACTTGCGTCATTCAAAGAGAGTGGCGCCGACCTCATCCTCACAGACCTGATGATGCCGGGAATCGACGGCGCTGAACTGGTGCAGAACATCAAATCGTTGTCCCCTGAGACGCCGGCCATTATCTTTTCCGGCAAGATCAGAATGTGCGACAAAGACCTGCAGGCCGACCTTTTCCTTCCTAAGGGCATGCATGCGCCTTCAGAATTGCTGGACCGCATTCGGTTATTGTTGGTGCGCAAACGCGGACCTAAGAAGCAGGTGGCCTCGGTACCGGCGGCTGCGTCGGCTGTGGCCAAGGTGGGAATCTCCGTCAGCGACGCATAGAACGCCTGCCGCGTTCCGCCATGTAATAATCAATAGTTCGCATGGCGCCCATCATCCAAGCAGAGAACCTCACTAAAACTTACCGCGTAGGCAAAGTGGATGTACCAGCTTTGCAGGGCGTTACATTCTCCGTGGAGCGTGGCGAGTTTGTAACGATTGTCGGACCATCGGGTAGTGGGAAGTCCACGCTCTTTTATCTACTAGGCGGACTCACGCAGGCGACTTCCGGCCGCGTGATCATTGATGGAGATGACTTCGCGAAACTTAGCGACGCGCAACGGACTAAAGCGCGCAAGAAGAAGATCGCATTCGTCTTCCAGAAATTCAATCTGCTGCCAACACTCACGGCCCGAGGAAACATTGAGATCGCGCATGAGATCGCCGGGACGAATGGCAAAGTAGATGAAGCGTTCATGCGGAAGGTGACCGGCCTTTTGGGAATAGAAGACCGCTTGGATCATCGTCCATCAGAACTTTCCGGCGGACAGCAGCAGCGTGTGGCATTGGCGCGCGCGCTGGTGAATCGGCCGAGCATCATCCTGGCGGACGAGCCTACGGGCAATCTTGACACTAAGAATTCTGATGTCGTGCTATCCATGCTGCGCGAATCCAACAAAGAGTTCGGGCAGACTGTGCTGATGATCACACACAATCCAGCCGCCGCGCGCTACGGTGACCGTACCATCTATATGCGCGACGGGCAGATCATCAGCGCCGAAGAAGCCGCCAAGCACGAGCAATGAAGACGCCGCCGAAGCCGGGAGATTTTCAGCGCCCCATCCTGCCGGGCAAAGGCAAGACGGACTATGAGCGTTACCTGCGCACAGACGATCTACTCTCGCTGCAAAAGCCGAAAGACAAGCGCAACCACGCGGAAGAGCACACATTCCAGATCGTGCACCAGAGTTCAGAGTTATTGTTACGCGGTGCAGAGAATGAACTGGAACGCGCGATCGATCTGTTGGGCAAGAATGAATTGCAACCGGCGGCACGGCTGATCCGCCGCGCTAACCACTATTTAGATCTGACTATATCGGCGATGGCCATTCTCGACGGACTCACGCCGTATGACTATCACGTGATTCGCGCGGGGCTGGGCCATGGAAGCGGACTACAGTCGCCTGGTTTCTTGGCGATGCTGCACATCGGTCCGCAACTGGGTGAGGCATTCTTCGGACTGCTGAAGAAGCAAAAGCTCACGCTCGACCAACTCTATCGCAAGCACGATAAATACTTCGCGCTCCATGAGATCGCAGAACTGTTAGTGGATTTCGACCAGCGTGTGCAAACCTTCCGCTTCCTGCACTTGAAGCTGGCACAACGCATCATAGGCGGGAACGTGATCGGTACAGGCGGCAATCCCGTAGACATCCTGCGGCAGCGCCAGGAGCATGCACTGTTCAAAGAGCTGTGGGACGTGCGCAATCGCATCACCGAGGCGGTTGCCGCCCAAACCGGTGAAGACGAATCGTTAGGTCACGGTCGAGACTAAAAAAGAACGGCGTTCACCTAAGTGAACGCCGTTGATCACCTTTAAACTGCCAGCACTACTTCACGGTAAACGTCACATCCAGCTCTTTGCGCGTGCCGTCCGCCAATCTCGCCACAAAAGCGAGTTTGTGCGTGCCCGATGAGAGCGAAACATTTCCAGTCATGTTGTTGCTATTGGCGACTGAGAGCAGTTTTGTGCTGCCATTCCACAGTTCAAAGCGGTAAGTGGGATTACCCAGTGTTGTGCTGGCTTGCACGTGAACTGGAGACGAGGCAGTAGAGCCCTGAGTCGGTGAGCACACGGTGATGGTGTTCCCCGTGGTGCATCCGCTGCCACCAGCTACGTTCAGCGTGAATGACTTTGTCTGGATCGAGTTGTCCCACCCGGCCGATACCAGGGTCACATTGTGCGTGCCTGGACTCATGGTGACAGCAGAATCGATGAAGGCATAATCGGAGAAGGCATACAAATTCTCGATCAGTTTGTTGCCATCAGACCAGACTTCCACCTTGCGCATGGGAACGCTTCCCGCGGCGGCGAACGAGAAGTTCACCGGAGAACCTACACTGCTTCCGGGAGCCGGTGAACAGATGCGGAACCCGCCGACCGAATTCGGCGCGTTGCATCCGGCGAATGCGCCCACACTATTATTGGAGGTGGCGTTGATCAGCAGATTGTTATTCGCAGGGAAACTGCCGCTGGCATCTGCCGTTTCACTGAAATAAACATCGGGTTTTGCATCGCTGTTGTTGGCACGCAGGACTTTCGCGTCGTAACCGGGCTGCTGAGAATAATGGCTGTAATAGACAGCTTGCTCTGGTCCGAAGTTGGTGCGACTTCCTGTGCCAAATATTATCGCCGCCTGCGCGGTGTCGGGGTTATCAGTACATTCATGTTCAAAGAAGATGATGTCCGGCATGTGGTCGCCGTTGAAGTCTGCGACAACGGGAGTGTCGAATGCGCACTGCGACGTGGGAACCTCGACAGTCTGTAAGGTTCTGTCTGATTGGCCGTAAAAGACGATCAGGAACTGGCTGTCTGAACCGTTAATGTAATGTTCGTTGGTAGCAATGATGTCTGACTTTCCATCACCATCAACATCGGCGATCGAGAAATGTGATTGTCCGGTGCCACCCATGACCGGCGAGCTGAATCTGCCCGTGCCATCGCCGAAGTAAACCGTGAAGTTGCATCCACCGGGACCGCAATTTGCGGTCATGATGTCGGCTGCCCCATCCCCGTCGAAGTCGCCGGTACCGTTTATTGCGTAGTTGTAGTCGAAGTTCGAAGAAGGGCCAGCAGTGAAGCCGCCATGACCGTCACCGAAATATGACACGAGTGTCGCTGCAGCGTTGCTTGGTCCGTTGACCATAACCAGATCCATGTTGCCATCGTGGTTCACGTCTGCCGGCTTGATGCTGCCCGTAAGGAATGGAAGCGAGATGGTCTTCGGCGATTGAAAGCTGCCATTGCCTTCGCCCAGGTAAACGAGCAGCTTCGAATCGCCGGTCGCGATCACTACATCCAGCTTGCCGTCATGATTAAAGTCGGCCACGGCATAAGTCTCCATCGCTTCCCCGTTAGGAAAAGTGTAGGAAGGGCCGGCTGTGTAAGCCGCTGTCGCGGTAGACATCTCGGCGTAAAAACCGTGGGTGCCGGTACTCGCAGTGCCGGTGAAAGCGATGCCGTCTTCGCGGCCATCATTGTTGAAGTCACCTACTACCAGTAGTTGATGAGGCAGGCGATTAATGTTGAAACTCACAGACTGCGAAAAGACAGGAAGAGAGAGGATACATACTACTGCTAGTGAAAGTAGACGACGCATTGGGGCCCTCGAACTTTGGAAACGTTAGAGAATCGGAGTTCCCGCAACAAATCAGGGTTGCCCAATGCGCAGCTTCAACTGAAGATTATTCCAGCTACTCTGGATCTACGAGGCTCTTACTGCAGGCGGGCTGCTCAATGCGAGGCACGATTGGATGGTTTCCAGCAGCGCGTCGAACGTCAGGCTCTTCTTAGGGCGATAGATGCCGCCAAGCTGCATCACGGTCATGCGGTCATCGGCCTTATCATTCGCGGTTACGACCACCACCGGTGTGCCACGCGTCTCAGGGCGTCCGTTAAGGATGCGCAGCGTGATCATGCCATCCATGCGCGGCATATGCAGGTCGAGGATGATGACATCGAAGCGCTGTTTTTTGGCGATCTTGATGGCCTCTTCACCGTTGGCGCATCCGGTCACGGCGAATCCTACGCCTTCAAGATTTTGCGTCAATGCGCGCCGAAAGAAACCGGAATCATCTACGAGTAGTACTTTTGCAGGGTTATCAGACATTACAGGGTGACCTCCAGTGATCTTGCTTACAGGCCATATATCGGGAGCACAGCGGAGGAACTTTAGTTTTTACGCGGTTTTGTGCGCTGGATTCGGCGTAAGATGCGAAGGTTTGCGCCCTCTTTTGAAGCTGGATATAATGATGGCTGAGTCCACCACAAGCGGGAGTAGCTCAGTGGTAGAGCGCGACCTTGCCAAGGTCGAAGTCGCGGGTTCGACCCCCGTCTCCCGCTCCAGATTTGGTTTTCCTGGCCCCTCAGCCGTGAGGGGCTTTGCTTTACAAGGCGCGGTACCCAAGTGGTAAGGGAGAGGTCTGCAAAACCTTTATGCGTGGGTTCGATTCCCACCCGCGCCTCCAATCTTTTTAAGCACTTACAAGCTAGTGAGTGTCCCTAAAGCCGCCGAGTGTAGACGAAATTGTAGA
>JAICLA010000212.1 GCA_025927695.1 Terriglobales bacterium
AGACACGCGCGAGCGCACGCTCGGGCCGAATGCGACGAACCGCGATTGGTATCGCCCCAATCCGCCACTGCCCAAAGTGATGTGGTCCGCACGCAATAACATCAACATGCAGGAGAGTGCGCTGCTGCTCGGCATGAACAACGTAGCGTCCAACGGGAAACAATTCTTGGAAAACTTTTACGACAAATCCAAACGCGCCGTCGCCAAAGCCCGCACCGAAGGTCCTGCGGCTTGGATCTTCCCCGCAGACGATCCGCGTCCCGCGGAACAAGCGCGCTTGCTGAATTTACTCAAGCTGCAAGGTGTAGAGGTCAGCCGCACCAGCGAAGACTTCAAGACCACGTCGGGTGCGGCCCCTAACTCGGGTGCCCCACCTGCGCGCAGTTCGCAGGTGGGTGAACGTGGAAGCGCCTCAGATCGCACCGCTCAGCAAGGCAACGAGTCAGACCCGTCTTCCAACTCCCAGCGCATGCGCCGCGAGCCACCGCAACCGTCACTCACCGTTTATCCCGCGGGCAGCTACGTCGTGCGCATGGACCAACCCTATTCGCGTATGGCAGACATGATGCTCGACACGCAGTACTACTCGCCGCGCGATCCTCGCAGTTATGACGACACCGGATGGACACTCGGCGCGCTGCGCAACGTGAAGACCGCTCGCATCGTCGATCAGAAAGTTCTCGATCTGAAGATGCAGAAAGTAGATGGCGACATCTCCGCCGTTCGCGACATCACCGGCTCCGGCCCAACGCTCCTTATCAATGACACCGCAGAGAATCCCATCGCCACTCTGCGCTTTAAGCTTCCCAATGCCAAGATCGAAGTCGCCGAACTTCCCTTTGACGCCGATGGCCAACACTTCAACGCCGGTACGCTGATCGTTCGCGACAACAACAAACAGGTCGCCGACCTCGCGAAGAACATTGGCCTGCGACTGCACGCGACTTCGTCAGACATTAAAGTCGCCACGCACCTTCTCTCAAGTCCGCGCATCGCCATCATGCAGACTTGGGAATCAACGCAGCAGGAAGGCTGGTATCGCATCGAGTTCGACTACCTGAGCGTGCCTTACACCTACATTCCTGACACGGTCATCCGTGAGATGAAGCCTGACGAGTTGCGCCAGAAGTTTGACGTCATCATCATGCCACCCTACGGACGCGACCTCGCCGGCATCATCACCGGCATTCCCAAGCGCGATGGCGTCGGCCCGATTTCCTGGAAGAATTCAGAGGAGACGCCCAACCTCGTGTCAGAGGGTCTCAACCAAGCAGACGACATTCGCGGCGGTCTCGGCTACTCCGGCATTGCCAACATTCAACATTTCGTGTCGGAGGGCGGTCTGCTCATCGCGGCTGCATCTAGCGCGCGCATTCCTATTCAAGCCGGGATGACCGAGATGGTATCGCTCGCCGAAACGCGCACCCTGCAAGCCCCTGGCGTCGTGGTGCAGACCACGATCGAAGACAAGAAGTCTCCCATCGCATACGGATACAACGACAAACTTTACGCCTATTTCAATGAGTCCCCTGTCTTCCGCATCTCCACCGGACTCGGCGGACAAGGCGGCCCCGGCGGCGGAGCAGAAGGCCGCGCCAGCGGACGCGGCACCGCAACCGATCCTGATGTCATCCAAGCGCGCCCCTACATGGAGCCAGAAAAAACCGTTCGCCGCACACCGGCCGAACAAGAACAATATGTCCCGGAAGATCTGGAGTACATTGCCAAGTTCAATCTCCCCGCAAAGAACAAACGCCCGCGCGTGATCGTACGCTTCGCTCCCGAAAAAGAGTTGATACTCTCCGGCATGATGGTGGGCGGCAATGAGCTAGCAGAAAAACCCGCAGTCATTGATTCGCCGATGGGCAAAGGCCACGTGGTCATCTTTGCCATTAACCCCTTCTGGCGGGACGAGACCATGGGTAGCTTCAGCCTGCTCTTCAACGCACTAATGAACTTCGACCATCTCGACGTGGGCCGATAAATCAGCCTGAATTATGCCCCATCCTTGTCGCCCAGCCTTTGTTCTTGGGCGACAGGGTGGGCACCCGTCAAGATGCTTCTACCTCGTAATACCACCGCGCGCCATCCCTAGCCACTAACCACTAGCCACTGACTACTGTTTCGCCTACAATCCCCCGCGCCATGAAAAACCTATTCGTCCTGTTTGTTCTCTGCGCCTCTACCTTTGCGCAGCGCACTGTCATCCACGCCGGCAAACTCTTTGACGCCAAATCAGGCAAGACGCTCGCCAACCAGTACATTGTCATTGAAGGTGACAAGATCGTCTCCGTCGGGACCACCGCTCCCGCCACTGCCGACAAGACCATCGAGCTGGCCAACGTTATGCCCGGCCTCATTGACGTCCACACCCACGTCACTGGTGATCCTTATCACTTCGGTTACGTCGAGCTGAGCATCTCCACGCCGCGCGAGGCGCTGAATGGCGCGGTAAACGCGAAGACCACGCTCGAAGCCGGATTCACTACCATCCGCAATCTCGGCGCTGGTGGATACTCAGAGGTCGCGCTTCGTGACGTGATCAACGAAGGCGGATTACCCGGCCCACGCATCGACACCAGTGGTCCACCGCTCGGCATCACCGGCGGACACTGCGACAACAACCTGCTGCCTTTTGAATATCACGTGAAGGCAGACGGTGTTGCAGATGGCGTTGCGCAAGTGCAGCAAAAGGTCCGCGAGACCATCAAGTACGGCGCAGACGTCATCAAGATCTGCGCATCCGGCGGCGTCCTCTCCAAAGGCGACGATCCCCAAGCTTCTCAATACACCATTGAAGAGATGAAAGCCATCGCTGCCGACGCGCATCGCCTTGGCCGTAAAGTCGCCGCGCACGCGCACGGCAAGCAAGCCATCATCTGGGCATCAGAAGCGGGCATCGATTCCATCGAACACGGCTCCTATATAGATGATGAGGGTATAGCCGTCCTCAAGAAGAACGGCACCTATCTGGTTCCCACAACTTACTTGTGCGACTGGATGCTTGAGAACATGGACAAGATCGGTTTCCCATCCATCTATCGCCAAAAAATGACGGATGTCTGCGCCCTCTCAGAGAAGAACACCAACCACGCGATTCAATCCGGCGTGAAGATCGCATTCGGTACAGACGCGGCGGTCTATCCGCACGGACTCAACGCGCGCCAGCTCGCCAAATTCGTGAAAGCCGGCATGACTCCCGCGCAAGCTTTGCAGACAGCGACCGTGAACGCCGCAGATCTTCTCGGATGGTCCTCGCGCGTCGGCAGTATCGAGTCCGGCAAGTGGGCAGACATCATCGCCACCGACGCTGACCCGACGCAGGACATCACGACTACCGAGCACGTAAAGTTTGTGATGAAGGGCGGAGTGGTCTACAAGAACGAGTATGCAAAATAGTTAATAAGCCCTTAACCCGCGCTCGCCCGGGCGTGGGTTTTTTCTTTTGCTTCCTGTCTCTTGCAGGCAGGCGCATCCGTATGAATCAAATCGACTTGTGTCCCATTTCCAAAATCTATATTTATACATCCCTTATAAGTAATTACTATGAGAATTAGAATTAATAACAAAATTGACTTACAGTAACAATCTCGGCTATCGTACGTCCAATATCTGCGCACCAGCGCATGACCTTGATACTTCCGCTCCTCCCGGAGGAAACATGAACGTCCGCCGCCTTCTACTCATTGCTTTCACTTCCTTATTCGTTTCGTTGTTCTCTTTCGCGCAATCCACCGGCAACATCCAAGGCACAGTCACTGACGCCAGTGGCGCCGTTGTCGCTAACGCGAAAGTCACAGTGCACAATGTGAACACCGGCACCGATCGCGTGGTTCAAACCGATTCTGACGGCAACTATCTCGCTGCCTCTCTGCCGCCGGGCACCTACTCGGTGACCATTGAAGCTCCGGGCATGCAAAAACAGGTATCGAACAATGTGCAACTCGACGTAGCTCGCACGGTGCCGATCAATGCTGCCCTGAAACCAGGCAATGCCACTGAAACTGTCACAGTCACGGAAGCCGCGCCATTGGTTGAGAGCACCACGCAAAGCGTAGGGCAAGTGATCGAACAACGCACGGTGCAGGAGATTCCGCTGAACGGACGCCACTTCGTTGATCTCGGCCTGTTGATCCCTGGGTCAGTCACGCCGCCGCAGAACGGATTCCTCACCGCACCCCTTCGCGGCCAAGGTTCTTTCGCCTTTAATACCGCGGGCAATCGCGAAGATGCGGTGAACTTCATGGTCAACGGCATCAACCTTAATGATGGCGTGCAGAATCAGTTGACCTTCCAGCCGTCTATCAACACCGTCTCAGAATTCAAGGTCGATAACTCTACCTACAGTGCCGAGTCCGGACGTAGCTCCGGCGCCATCGTGAACATCGCCACTCGCTCCGGTACGAACAATTTCCACGGTGAGCTATTCGAGTTCTTGCGCAACAACGCCTTTGACGCGCGCAACGCGTTCAATCCGGTCACACAGCCGCAATCGTCATTGAAGCGCAATGAATTCGGCGGCGCCATCGGCGGACCGATCGTTCGCAACAAGGCGTTCTTTTTCGCCAGCTATGAAGGTACCCGCCAGCGCCAGGGGCTCAACACCAACACTGTGTTGCTCAGCCCGGCGAATCGAGCGGCCGCTTTGGCCTCGGGCATCCCGGCTGTAGTGGCGCTCACCAATTTGATGCCTGCCGCCGCGAATGATGCCACCGGCACCCGTTTTCTCGGTTCGGCAGTAGCGCCAGTAAACATCGATCAATGGACAGGCGACACGCGTTTCAATATCTCTGACGCCACCAATCTGCATGTTTATTACGCTTTTCAAAAGGATTTCCGCCAGGAACCGACGCAGGGCCCGGCAAACAT
>JAICLA010000295.1 GCA_025927695.1 Terriglobales bacterium
CAAACCTTCATTGTTGAACGCCCATAGATCCTCGGCGCTACCGCCGCCGCGAGCGACGATGATGACGTCAACCTTTGCGCCTAGAGATTTGTCCGCGGCTAGGGAATTGAAGAAACGTACGCCGCTCGCGACCTCTGACGCTGCGGCTTCGCCTTGCACCTGCGCGGGATAGATGTAGACATGCACGCTCTCGTGGCGTCGCTTGAGGATGTTGAGCATGTCATGGATAGCTGCGCCTTGCGGCGAGGTGACTACCCCGATTCGCTGCGGTAGCGGTGGCATGGGCTTTTTGCGCGAGGCGTCAAACAATCCTTCTTCGGCGAGTTTCGCTTTGAGTTGTTCGAATGCGACTTGCAGTGCGCCTGCGCCCTTGGGTTCGAGGTATTCGGCGGAGAACTGCAGCTCGCCGCGCGCTTCGTAAACGGTTACGCGTCCGCGGGCGATGATCTGCAGGCCATCGGCGGGCTTGAAGCGGAGTAGCCGCGCTTGCGTACGGAACATGACGATGCGCAGTTGGGCGTCGCCATCTTTGAGTGTGAAGTAGAGATGGCCGGACGATGCGGGCTTGAAGTTTGAGATCTCGCCTTCCACGTACACGTCAGAATATTGGCGCTCGATTGCGGTGCGGACGGTGGAGACCAGGTCGCGCACGGTCCAAACGGTGCGCGTGGGCGGTGCAGCGAAGAGGCCGAGTTGTCCGGCGTCGGACATGGCGACTAGTCTAAATCACCACGGGGCTGGGAGACGCGGGAGGAAATGCATAGATCCTTCGGCTGCGCGGCACTTCAGCGCCGCTTCGCTCAGGATGACAAAGCGCAGTTCCTGCGAATAGGGTTTGTCGTTAACGGCGTTTCGGCCAGAAGATCAATGACACCACCGCGACGATGATGACGCCGAAGATGGGGATGAGCGCGGAAGACATGGCACCGTGGAATCCGGGGTCGGGGCCGAGCCGGTCAGCGGGCACCTGCAAATAGTTGGTGGCGAGCATGACGACACATGCGGCGGTGATCAATGCAGCGAGCGCTATCAACACTTTTCCTAACCTGTGCATATATAAGGAAAGATGGAGAGCACGGGTGGCAGGTTGTCAGCCGGAATTGTTTACTTGTGCTATCTAGTGAGTGCTAATGCTCTCAATGACTTGAGCAAGCGCACTTTGTCGAATTCTGAGAGCGCCAAGTATTCCAATCCGTAGCGAAAACCGTTGCGATTGCGCACGGTGGCGATGATGCGAATAGGCTGTTCGCCAGTCATGTAAGGCAGCGAAAGTTCCAGCTCGACGGTGGTGCCGACAGTGAGTTCCGATGGAATGTATGCGGCCATGCCACCCTGGCTTACGTCACTGCCGCGTCCGAAGACGGTGAGTGGCATGTTGTTGCGCTTGAAAGAGGCCTTGAGGCGGATGTCGACCGCGAAGCGCTCCCAACGGCGGGTGGCGTCCTGATTCGGTTCTGGCTGCTGTTCTACGAGTACAGCCGTGCCGGGGATATTTTCATTCTGCGACGCCACTGGGAAACCTCTCAAGCGATGAACGACCTTGGACACAATAGCCGCGAGTGGCTGGAGGGTCAATGTACGGAAGTAACCAGTGGCTGTGGCTGGTGGCTAGGAAAACTGGGAGGCGACGGACGTTGGGCGTTTGGCTGCCGGCTGCGCACGTCAAAATCATTGCGTTTCGCGGGCGTTCTTGCGATAGTGGCTGCGCATGTTCAGGGATGCGTTAGCTTCGCGGATCAATCTGCCTAAACATCGGTTGGAGGCGCTGGCCGACGGTGTATTCGCCATTGCGGCCACGCTGCTGGTCCTGGAAATCAAGGTTCCTGACTTGCCGCGTGATGCCTCAATGGCAATGTTGAAGCACGCATTGGGCTTGCAGACGCCCGTCATCATGAGTTTTTTTATCACCTTCGTGATCACGGGAACGTTTTGGTTCCTGCATCAGCTCAGCTTTCATTGGATACACCGTATTGACCGGCCGCTGGTGTTCATCAATATTGGCGTCTTGATGTTTGTATCTTTGTTGCCATTTTCCACCGGTATGCTGGGGCACTTTTTGGGCAGCTCCATCGGAATGATGTTTTATTTTGGAAACGCCACGGCCATCGCTGTGATGGTGAACATCCATTGGTTCTATGCACAGCGGGCAAAGTTGCTGACGCAGGATCCTGCAGATGCGACGGAACAAAGACTCTTCCAGCGGCGGATACAGATGATGGCGCTCGCATTTCTCGCGGCACTTGTCACCTCTTACTTTGCGCCGCGTTTTGGCGGTTTCGGGGCGGTAGCCATCCTGGCTGTGTGGCGCTTATTTGAAAAGCGCGCGCTTAACAAGGCAGACGGCGCGAAATCCGGCGCATGAAACGCGCAGCGCTCATTTATAACCCGGCTTCGGGAAGCAGACACGCCGAGCGCGTGAAGATGGTGGAAGCGGCGGCGGCGGAGTTGCGGGCGGCGGGCGTGGAGACAACGTTGATCGCTACGCGCGCTGCTGGCTCGGGTGGAGAGCAGGCGCGCGAGGCGATCGCGGCGGGACACGATGCGGTCTTTGCTTGCGGTGGCGATGGCACGGTGCAGGATGTGCTGCAGGGCTTGGCGGAACGTCACGCGGATGTGCCGCTGGGATTGGTTCCGCTCGGGACTGGAAATGTGCTGGCGTTCGACCTGGGGCTGCCGAATGATCCGGCGGCTGCGGTGCGCGCGCAGTTGCAGTTTGCGCCGCGCAAGATCGCGGCGGGGAAAGCTGAATATTGCGAGAAGAAGAGCGGCGAGTTGCGCACGCGCTACTTCACGGTGATGTGCGGCGTGGGCGCGGACGCGGAGATGATCTATCGCGTGAGCGCGGCATCAAAGAGCAAGCTAGGAATACTCGCGTATCACGTGGAGACATTCCGCACCGCGTTGCTGCACCCGTACCAGAAGATGCGGGTGGAATATGTGGATTCGCAGTCGGGCGAGCGCAAGCATCTGGAAGCGTTTGCAGTGGCGG
>JAICLA010000108.1 GCA_025927695.1 Terriglobales bacterium
CCGATGCCGATGCGCCCTTCGTTCAGCGTCTCAATGGCGATCTTGTAACCTTTGCCTACTTGTCCCAGCACGTTGGCTTTGGGCACTTTGCAATCGTCCAGGATCAGCTCACATGTGCTGCTGGCGCGGATGCCCAGCTTGTCTTCCTTTTTGCCGACGCTGAATCCGGGGAAGCCTTTCTCGACGAGAAATCCCGTGATGCCGCGATATCCTGCGCTCGGATCAATGTTCGCAAACAGCACGAACAATCCCGCTTCCTTGGCGTTGGTGATCCAAAGTTTCTGGCCGTTGAGCAGGAAGTGGTCGCCTTTGTCTTCGGCTTTAGTCTGCAGCGCGAAGGCATCGGAACCGCTGGCTGCCTCGCTGAGCGCGTATGCGCCCACGGTGTCGGCGGCGAGCTTGGGCAGGTATTTTTTCTTCTGCTCGTCATTGGCCCAGCGCAGCAACGCGTTGATCACCAGCGTGTTCTGCACGTCCACCAGCACGCCGGCGCTGGCGTCCACACGCGAAATCTCTTCCACCGCGAGAATGGCCTCAAAGAACGTGCCATTGCCGCCGCCGTATTGCTCGGGAATCTCAATGCCCATCAGGCCGAGCTGGAAGAATTCCTTGATCAGGCCGGCATCAAAGACCTGCTTCTCGTCCATCTCGCGGACCAGCGGCCGCAGCTTGTCGTCAGCGAACTGGCGGATATTGTCACGGAACATCTGCTCGTCTTCGCTCAAAGCGGTAAGAGGAGCCGGGGGCGGCGTCTTTTGTAGAGTGGCTTCAGCCATTAGTTTTCCTCAGGAAGAACTAATGATTTTAGCAGTTTCGGGCAGATGAGTTGGCGTTTGGCGGTGAACTCAGTGGAAACTGAAAAAATGCGGAGGTAGGGCGCTTGTGTGAAAACCGCGGATGAGGCGGGCGTTTCAGGCGCCGGCGGCAGGCAAGTGGCACGGCGATTCGGCGACTTGCAGGCGCTGTCCATTCCGGAGCGGCGGGGCTGAAACGGTGAGGAAAAACTATCTATATATAGTTTAGCGAATCGGGCGAGGTGAATGAGACAGAGGCCACGAGTTTTTATTTCGAGTGGGATGAATGAGTTGGAACGATCCTTGAGTCTTGGAGGTCTTGACAGCTCCACCTACGAACTACCCCACCCTAACCAACAGAAGGTTAGGATGGAGCCCCCTTACAACTGAGGGGGGCCATCTTCGTTATTTTTTCTTATGAATAGATCTCACTATGGAATAGAGTTCATTCAGGTCCGAAGTGTGCCCTATAAGTCTAATGTTGAGAGAACCAGTTGACATGCACTCCAAGTCAATGATTTGCGTCGAGGATGTCGTCCCGATGCATATAACTTGCTCATCATCAATCTGAAATTGTTGTTCCATGATTTTGGCGCCAGACAGTAAGTCAACTCTCGCGGCCTTCCACCGCGAGAGTTCCCGAGTTCCAGTGTTAAGCGATGAGAACCCGGCCGTCGGTGAAACGACTTCCTTTCTACCAAACAGTGATCGAAGCTTTATTGCCGTGGCGCTTGACTCACCAGTTTCCACAAGCCAACCTGAGGGAACATGAATCGAATAGGGCGTCAATTCTAGTATCCCGTGATGACGCCAATGCCAGATTGAGGCCTCGATCCTGTAGCGCGAAGGCCAGGCTACTACAACGGCAATCGCACAAATGATAACTATAAGCATTGCTTTGCGTGAAGACAATGTAGGTTCTCCTTCATTCCAAAATCACTTCGCCCCCGTGCCTTGAAGTCGCAGTTGCAAGTTGAATGGCCAATGTGGACCCTTTGCCTTGCATGCCTCTGCTTGACTGCGCAATGCGAAACTCAACAAACGGTCAATCTCTCTGTTAAGCCCTTCTCTACTGTAGTCAGGTAAATTCAGGTTCTCTTCAATCTTGCCAATGATGTCGGGTTCTGGGCCCGCATCAAGAGCGTCATTGACTTTTTCGCCCAGAGCCACGTAATCGGTGAAGATATTTATGTACTCGAGGTCGCTTATTCGCATCATTTCAGAGGACCCAGGAGTGCCGATGAGGGCGGGATCCGTGTAGTAGCTGCTTGCAATGGCATATATACGAAGATCTGTTTGTAGGTTATCTTTCAACGTCTGATTTTCGCTTTTGGCACATACCCATCCAAATCCTATTGGACAGCCCGAAAGACCCATTGGATCAATCAGGTTGTTCGGTGCATTGCCTACGTATCGATAAAAGTTTCTGCCGCCCCCGAACTGGATTGGATCTTCACTTAGAAACCGTCCAACGGTCGGATCGTAGTATCGAGCGCGGTTGTAATACAGTCCCGTTTCGCTGTCGTGCTCGCGCCCTGCGTATTGGAATCGCAGGTTATCCAGGTTTGTGTAATTTGACCCGGCATTGTTTCCAAACGAGTCGTAATTGAACAAGTCCCACCATGTGGGATGAGTGGATGTGGTTTCGGTCTGCACGATTGAACCAAGACCATCTTGAAACACCGGTCTGGCGTCATACTCGATGAGATCATCCACACCCTGTCCATAATGGTATGTGTTCGTGGAGACGCCCGATGAGTTCAGGTCTTCAATGATGCTCGCTCCATCGTAAACGTAGATCTGCGAATTCTTCTCAATTCTCCGGCCGAAAGAATCGTACTTAAACGTTACGGTTGAAGTGCCCGGTTTACTGACAGAGGTAAGGCGGTTCTCAAAATCCCATGCGTAAGTCGTCGTCCCGGTGGAATCAATCTTCGTCAGCGTGTTCCCGTTATTGTCGTAGGTGTAGGTGGTGCCGGTCATCGCGGTCAGATGATTGGAACTGTCCACCGATGGTTTGTACGCACAGTGCTGGGGTTGATCTCACATATCCGTATTCGGCTGTACACCTAGATTCGACTACACACCTACTTGTGGCAGTCGATGCACCCTTTAATCCGCTGCCAGGCACGTATACTACAGTAAGCCGCACATTCTCTGCAGTTATGTACCTGATGTGGCAATCCTCCACTCCGGACTCCATCGCAGTGCCTTTGGTTTATCAGCAGTGGGGTTTTTCAGGTTCCACAACTCAGTCAAATAGCACGTGGGGCGTTCCAACCGGAAGTGGTGCTCTTAACGGCGCGCTTACCCCTGCGGCAGGAAACTATCCAACCTGGACAGCAAACGCTTCTACTTTCACGTGTAGTCAATGAATCGAGGAACTATGAAAAGAGTGAGTGTCCTATTTTTTCTTTTGAGCGTGGCATTTGGTTCGACTCAAGCGGATTTATCGAAGGCTCAAACGAGGATTACGATATCAACGAAGTCCGCCACAATCGAAGCAGGCAGGCCGATGTTGCTAACTGTACGGATGACCAACATCTCTGACAATGATATTGACGCAAGTAGTTACGTTTACGACCTAACAGGTCTAGATATGTATTTTCAGTACAAAGTGACTGACGATGGCGGACACGCCATAGCGAAAAAGATACACAAGCACCCTGAGTTAGCTGGTGGGAAGCCCATTATGGGTCGGATTATTAAGCCGGGGGAGACTCTCACGGAGGAGCAAGACATTAGTCACTTACTCGACGTGAGTAAACCAGGCAAGTACGTCATCGAAGTATCGCGGAATCTTGCCAAGGGTCAACATGACGACGGCGCGCGGTCTAACAAATTGATCATCACCGTAGTCTGTCCTGCGCAACCATCATCGGAACTTCCGGACTGCAAGAATAATTGACGATGGGACAAAGTGCGACAGTCGACTGAATCGTCTGTGCCGGGTGCCCCACTCTGAGCGACGCAAGCGAAGCGCGCAGAGCGAAGGGTGGGTGAGCGTGGTATAAACTCCACGTCCCCCCATGACCGAAGGCCTCCACAGGTTTTACGGAAACCGTTATCAACTGCACTTCATCACCTGCAGTTGTTTCCATCGCCAGCCTTTTCTGATCACCCCTGAGCGCCGTGATTTCTTTCTGGAAGAGTTGGAACGGCTTCGGATATCGGAGTCGTTTCGAGTGGAAGGATACGTTGTGATGCCGACTCACATCCACATTCTGATCAGCGAGCCAGAAAAAGGGAATCCGTCGACCGTGATGCAGTTGTTGAAACAACGGACTGGTTTAAAGTTCAATCGAGAGATGAAGCGGCCGGTGGGGAGCCAGTTCTGGCAGAAACGATTCCACGATTTCAACGTGTATACGCACGAAAAGCGAGTGGAAAAGATCCACTACATGCATGACAATCCTCGCCGGAAGGGGTTAGTGGAAGATCCTTTGGATTGGAAGTGGAGTAGTTGCCGGTACTATCGCACAGGAGAGCCGGGTATGGTTACGGTTGATTTCAGGGAGTGACCTTCACCCTTCTGACGGGGTGTTGCGGTGAGGGATTGTCACGAGCGTCTGTCACCCACCCTTCGCTCTGCGCGCTTCGCTTGCGTCGCTTCAGAGTGGGGCACCCGGCATCGTTCACCCACCCTTCGCTCTGCGCGCTTCGCTTGCGTCGCTTCAGAGTGGGGCACCCGGCTTCCGCTTGACACGGATTGTTCGATTGGCTTTCAGAGGGCACGGCTGGAATCGGTGCTTTCCCAATGTTCGAGTGGTATCTACCGCGCCCTGCGGCTGACGATGCTGAGCGATTCCAGCTTGAGGATCTTCGCGATCTGAGCGCGGGCGTGGACGGACCACGGGCCGCTCTTGTCGAGCTTCACATAAGCCCGCCAGTGGAGCAGGGCTTTGCGTGGGAGCTTGGATTTTTCCAGCGCCAGCGCCACGTTGTAATGCGCGTCAGCATAGGTGGGCGCGAGCATGATGGCGGTGAGGTAGGCCTTGATGGCGTCGGGCAGGCGTCCGGTCTCGTCGAGCACGTTGCCTAGATCGAAGTACGCAAGCGCGTATCGCGGATCAGCCAGTATGGCGGCGCGGTAATGTTTTTCCGCTTTGGCGAAATCCTGCCGGTTGTAGAAGATTGTTCCCAGGTTGATGTGAGCGGCTGCGTGGTTCGGTTCCAGCTCCAGCACCTTCATGTAGCAGGCAATGGCTTCAGCCTGTGTCTGCGGGTCTTCTTCAAGCGCCACGCCGCGGGCGAAGAGTTCAGGCAGCGTCTCTGCGCCGCGCATGGTCTTCACGTTGGATCCGGCATTCTTGGCCGTCAGCGTGACCTGTTCGCGGTTGTTGAAGTCCATGACGAATTGTCCGGCGATGGGCTCGACCGCGGCGCCGTCGTGTCGGAAAGCCACGCGCTTGCCGGTAGAGAAGACGCTGGACTCGAGCAGAGGATTGTCCATGCCGGAGGCCGCGCGCATCTGCTGCAGCGACTTCAAGATGGTGGCCGACTTCACGCGCTTGGCGGTGAGGTCACGCAGTTGTTTTATTGTGAGAAGGTCAAAAAAGGAATAAGCGTCCGAGGCAGTGATGAGACCCGCTTTTTCCCAGGTCAGCATCTGCCGGTTAGTGACGCGCAAGATGCGCTGAACGTCTGATCTACCGTATTGGCTCACAGTGTTTTAACGTCTCACCGTTACGCGCAAATTCTTGAATGCATGAGCATTATGTAGAAACCAGATGGTAAATAGCAAGAGGAAATCTGGTGTAAAAGTGTGCAGTAACAATATAAGTTGTGGAAAAGCCGTTTCACGTTGCGCGTTTCACGTTGCACGAAACTTCAGTGACGGAGTTGCGAGATGAATGGAAATTGATGGGTGCCCACCCTATCGCCACATAAAACAAAGGCGTGGCGATAAGGTTGGGGCACGATCTTGTGGAGACGCGCCGCTCAGGATGACAGAGAATTAAAGAATGGATTATTCCAATATCGATTCCGTCATCGACACGATGTTCAGCGTGATCTCCGGCCCGGCGGGCGAGCCGCGCGATTGGGGCCTGCTGCGCTCACTCTACCATCCGGAGGCGCGATTGATGGTCGCGCCCAACGCAGGCGGAGAAGCTCTGCCGCTGCGGGTGATGAATGTTGAGGAATTCATCCAGCGCGTGGACGCGATCTTTCAGAAAGAATCATTCTGGGAGCGTGAAGTAAAACGCGAGACAACGTACTTTGGACGCATCGCGCAGGTGATGTGCGACTACGAATCATTTCATGAAGAGCGCGGCAAGCCGTTCACCAGCGGACGCAAGAGCATGCATTTGTTTAATGACGGCACGCGTTGGTGGATCGTGAGCGCGATCTGGAACACCGAGCGTGCGGGCTGATTTGAAAGCATTCGCAACATCCGTTCTGAAATCGCTTTGGGGAAGCTTCTTCCTCATCACTTCACTTTATTGCCTGTTGGCGTTCTTGCCGTACACGAACCACATGTTCATTCAGGCGCCGCCATACATGTGGCTTGCGCTCTTCGCGAAATATCACGTCTTGCTCTATTGGCTCGCTGTGCTCTGCGCAGCGGTGGGATTCTGGCCGCAAGAGAGCCGGCCTGCATATGTGTTGCTGATCGGCGCACAAGCGGTGGTGGGAGTCTATCTGATCTTTCGGCCGCTGGCGGTGAATCTGCACAGCGACCGCAAGGCGTTGATCGGAGCTTTGGCAGCATTGGTGCCTATCATCCTGATGGGCTTATGGGACACGGGTCGGCGACTCGCCACAATGCGCCGTGAGAACCTGCGCGATTTTCAGTACCGCTATGCGCCCGTGCTTTATGCAGCAGTGATCACGGCAGTCATATTTTTCGCCGCGGGACAGATATTGGCCGGCTCTGCGCGCGGAAAGTTCTCGCCATCCGATAGCGACCTGATGATCTTGGCCTGGAGCGCGATATTGCTGGTCATCTTGGGCATCTTCGCGGTCTCCGCCTTGAACGTGATGGGCATGATGGCGGCGCGCATGCCGCGACCGCGCGCCGCTCGCATCGTGCTGATGGCGGTGGCGGCTGCGTTTCTTGTGCGCACTCTGTTTCTGCGATTCTGCGCAGAAGCGTTCAGCTTTGAAGGGCTGGCCGCGCAAGTCTATTGCGCGCTGCTGGGGACGGCTGTTGTGCTGCTGGTGCTCGTGCTCAGCCTGCCCTTGATGGCGGCGCAGCGCGACATCGCGGGTGAATCGATGATCCTGAATGTGAGACGCCCGCTGCATCTGGGAGCATATCTTTTAGCGGGATCACTGTGCGGGGCGGCTCTGGTGCTGCCGACAGTTCTCGGCGGAGGCGATTGGAACGGGTTTCTGGAACATGCCTACGCCATCCTATTCTGGATATTATTCGCCGCTTGTGTTTACTCTTTGCGGCCGGTGCGCGCGAAACATTCGTTGCTGAAGATCATTGCAATCGTTGTGCTGGCAGTCGCCAGTCTAAAGGCGTTGCAAACTACGGAGATCTTTTGGGGACGGTCGATCGGCAAGACGGATGACGACATTGCCAGGGCTTTTGATAGGTACAGCGCACGCGACGCATCGTTTGATATAGCACACCGGCTGCTGGATACGAGTAGAGCCGAACCCTGCGGCGACATGTGCCGCATCATGCGGCAGTACACAGACTTGCGCGACGTTCGCGTGAATGCGGATGTGGATTTAGTAGACCGGCTGGAGCCGACCACAGGCAACAAGCCAAACATTTTTATCTTCGTGGTGGATTCCATGCGTCCCGACTATCTTGGCGCATACAACTCGAAGGTGACCTTCACGCCGAACATCGATGCATTGGCGCATGACCCGAACAGCGTTGCGATCAAGAACGTTTACACGCAGTATGCGGGGACCTCGCTGTCGGAGCCCTCGATCTGGAGCGGCATGCTCATGCTGCACGCGCACTGGATGCAGCCCTTCTCGCGGCTGAACTCACTTGAGAAATTGGCGCGCACCGACGGTTACAAGATGATCATGAGCAAGGATGCGTTGTTGTCAGAGTTGCTTGATCCGAGTGATGACCTGATAGACCTTGATCCGAATAAGCGTTGGAACCAGATGGAAGCGTGCACCACGGTGGGCAACCTGGAAGCGAAGATCGATTCGGGAGCTGCACAAGGCAAGCCGATCTTCTTTTACTCGCAGCCCATGAATGTTCACCAGTTTGCGCGCAACAATCAGCCGCGCGGAGCCGCGTCAGGTTGGCGCGCGCCTGTAGAGCTTGGGTTCGATGCACGTGTGGCGACGGAAGTCCATCAGGTGGACGGATGCCTGGGCACGTTCTTTGATTACTTGCACAAGAAGGGCACGTGGGACAACAGCATAATTATTCTTACTTCAGATCACGGCGACGCGACCGGCGAGCTAGGACGAAGTAGCCATTCGCTCTGGATTTATCCGGAGATCATGCATGTGCCCATGATCGTGCATCTGCCGCCTGCGCTGCGCGCCGCGAACACATATGACGATTCGCATCCGGGATCTCTGCTGGATGTGGCTCCGACGCTGTATGAATTGCTGGGGCACCGGCCGGTGAAAGCGAATCCGATGTTTGGGCGGCCGATGTTCGTGGGCAATCCCGCTCAGGAGCCAGCGCCGCGAAACGAGTTGTTCATGGCTTCTGATGTGCGCGCAGTGTACGGGATACTCGATGAGAACGGACGCTACTTATATGTGATCTACGATTCGCCGGCTAAGAGTGAGCTTTTCGACTTAGTGGCCGATCCGAACGCGCAACACAACATCATTACGCCGGCGAAAAAGCGCGAATATGACCTACGCATCCTTGCGTGGTTGCAGCAAGAGGCCAAGTTCTATCAGTATCAGCCGCGTACCGCGAGTTTTTGGACGCCCTAGGCGGAAGAAGGGGCGTGATAAAATCAGTGGGTTGTCCTGCTGTATCCCACTTCAAGCCGACGTAGCTCAGCTGGTAGAGCAACTGATTCGTAATCAGTAGGTCAGCGGTTCAAATCCGCTCGTCGGCTCCAATCTTTTCAAAGGCTTACGCGTAAAATCTGATTTTCGTGTCTACAG
>JAICLA010000182.1 GCA_025927695.1 Terriglobales bacterium
GAAGCGCTGTCAGTGTTCGTCCACGACGCACCGTCGCCGACCGCACCAGCAACCGAAAGAACATTCTGGAAGGACGTGGCATTACACCCCATCTCCACGCAGCACAACGGCGGAGTCAATCCGCATCGCACGCCGGATCGAAGCCAAACTACCGATCAGCGTCACGGCCAGTGCGGCAAAGAGAATGATCCAAAGCAGCGCAGGCTGCACCGTAAGTGGCTCGTTGAATACAGCGATAGACATGCGTTGTGCCATCACCACGCCGAGACCGAATCCCAGTAGCCCACCGACGATCGCTAATATCGAGCCTTCAGACACGAACAGCGTGACGATCGCTGCGTTGTTCGCACCCAGAGACTTCATCAAGCCAATCTCCTTGCGCCTCTCGAACACCGTAGTCGCCATAGACGCTGAAACCGCCAGGGCCGCCGCTCCCAATGCCGCCAACGTCACCAGCCACATTAATCCGGCGATATGGGATAGCAGTACGCCTTCGTTCTGAGCGACCTTGCGTACCTGCTCAGCGTGCGAGCCTGGTATCGCGCCTTGTATCTGATAAGCGATGGAATTCGCGTATGGCGAGCAAGACCATTTTTCCAAAACCGCTGACGACATCGACGCCGGATCACGCCGCGCAAATTCATCTTCAGGTTTCGTGAGCGCGCTTACATAGACACGGCTGACATCGTTCGGCAATCCGGCGATCCGTTGCACCATTGCCAGCGGCGCGACGATGGCCTCATCTTCTTTGTCGCCCGTTGTCAAAATGCCCGCGACCTTGGTCTCTTTGTCGGCGATGTACAGATTGTCGCCTGTCCGCGTTCCTAGCTTCGCCGCTAGTTTTTCTCCAACCAGCACCGTGTTGCCATCATCCGCCGGCCACGCGCCCGCTACTTTCCACCAGGGATGCGTCTTCGTCACGCCGGTCACGAACGTCTCTTGTTCCAGCGGAACGGCCTTCGCGAAGTAGGTGCCGATCATCTCGACCGGTGCGTCCGTGCCGCCCACTTTCACATTCACCGGGAGCATAGGCGAATAACCCAGGATGTTGTGTCCCCAGAAGATGCTTTTGATCTTTACGAGGTCAGATTCTTTCAAGTACTGGCCGTCGCTTGCCGGCTTCATCTGCACGCCGCCCACGTTCACATCGAGCGTATCCGCCTGCGGATACACCACAATATTCGCGCCGTAGCTGCGGATCTCCTGGTTCATCTTGTCGCCCACGTCCACGCCCACTGAGATCATCGCGGTCGTCACCGTCATTCCCAGCAGGATGGCCAGGCCCGCCAGCAACTTCCGGCGGCGTTGCCGAATGAACGATTGATAGAGAAGCGTTAGAAACATTTGAAGAATTATTCCTTGATCTTGCCGGCGCTCTGCGCAACGTCAGCTTCGGAAACGGTAACTGTCGAACCGTCAATGCTGGATGTCAGCGGAATCGGATTACATCCACCACCTTCGCCAACAGTTTGTCCGTTGACCGGGGCATTGCAGTTCTTGCACGTTAGGCCTTGCGCGCCGTTGTAGTAGCCGATGCCGCCGCAGATCTCGCATGCGTCCATCACGGTCACTAATTTGCCGTTCGGCTTTTTATAGATGAGGAAGCGAACTGGTTTGCCGTTCATCGTAGCGGAGTAGCGACGCATATCCCCCGGCTGCATCCCGTCTACGGTTACCGAAACCTTCCCCGCATTAAAGGTCACCGGAATCGCTTCTGAAAGGGAAGTGCTGCTCTTCGCATAGATGAACTGCGCAGTCACCAGCATGATGAAGACGAATGAACTCACATAAACGGAAGTCGTCCAGAACTTTTCTTTGCGCGCGCTCCAGGCTTTTTTGCGCTGCTCAGCGGGCGATTCCGTTACCGCTGAAGCTTCCGGCGCCCGCCGCTTCGACTCAAAAAGCACCATGAGTGCAGTCAATGCCAACATCGTCACGAAGAAGAAAATGTCATTGCGCACGATCGGGCCGATGATCGCCATCTGCCGTTTACTGGAAGGGATCACACCCGTCTCAGAAAGTTCGTGAAGTCCCGAGATCAGCAGTTGCAGCGCGACAAAAATCAAGATCACCGTGGTGACCTTGAAAAACTTTCCTAGGTTGATGCGCACACTACCGCGAACAAACATCACACCGAACAAGATGGAAAGGAAAACTCCCAGCAGCGTCCCAATAAAACTAAGCAACTCTGTCGTCGTGAGACTGACTGCCGAAAGGATCAGCACCGTCTCGACGCCTTCGCGCAGTACCATCAAGAAAATGAAGAGGAACAGCCCGACGCGCGAGCCGTTTTCTGCCAATCCGCCTACTTTGCGTTCAATGTCGCCCTTCATCGACTTCGCAGCTTTTGCCATGAACCACACCATGGTGACGACGAAGAAGGCCGCGACCAGCATGATCCAACCTTCGAACAAGTCAGGATTGAAGCTGGTCTTTGATATCCCAAACGCCACGGCGATGCTTGCCACAAATGCGGCGATAAGCCCGGCGTAGACGGTCCTGCGCATACCAATTCGTCCGGTCTTATTGAGATAAGCCAGCGTGATGCCGACGATAAGTGCAGCCTCTACGCCTTCGCGCAGGGTTATGACTAGTGCCTCGAGCATTAAAAGGGCAATCTTCCTAATTGAAAATGAAATTCAATTTCAATATCCATTTTAATTGTCGCGAGTGTGTACGGTCAAAACGGCGCGCCATCCAGAGAGCCTGCTTTTGCTTCTAAATCCGTGTGCGCAAACTAGCCATCGCTGGCTCGGCAGATGAAATAGCGCAATTCCGCACTCTATGGGAACGTCTCGCGGCAGCTCCCGGACACACCATCTTTCAAAGTTTTGAATGGAATCGACTGGCCGCGCAGATTTTCTCGGATGAACAGCCCCCCTTTGTTGTCATCGCAGAGAGCGACTCCGGAGTTGCCATCATCCCGGCATGTATTGATAAACGGCAGCGAAGAATCTCGCTGCTGGGTGAAGAACTCTTCGACTATCGCGATGTTCTTCATATTGGCGATCCAACTTTGTTGCACGACGCGTGGGAAGCGATCTTTGACTACGCAGCCCAAAATAACCTCGGCTTCGGATTTCATTCCTATCGCGCCGAATCGCCTGACACCGGTTGGCACCGACTGCCACTCACCGCATTCACCAACGCGCCCTGCACTTATGCGAAAGACACGCAACCGGCGCATCCGCATTCAGAAGTGAGCTTTAGGAGACTTTCGCGCGCGGGTATTACCCGACACCAATATTCTGGAACTCACGCACAGATGCTCGAACGCATCTACTCACTGAAATCGCAAGAACCTAATAGCCTATTTAGCGATCCGCTTCGCGTAAAGATGCTGCTCGCCATGGCGCATATCGCAGCAAGCCATTGCGAAGTCTTTACGCTCGAGTCCGGCACCACACTCGTCGCCGCCCTTGTCACATTCCGTGACCGCAACTGGCGACGCTTTTACACCACATACTTCGATCGCGCGTGGGCGAAGCATTCGCCCGGCAGCACCTTGTTGTACCTGGTTATGCAGGAGTCTTTAGCGTCAGGACTCGATTGCGACCTTATGACCGGAGATCAGCCTTACAAGCGTCGCTTGGCGAGTAATGCAGTTCCGCTCTACCGCATTTCGATTTCGGCTGAACAGATTCGTGAGTGGTCTCTGAGACTGCTTGCCGTAGCTATATAACTTTCAAAAATCGCAGCGCAGACTGCAACTCCGGAAACAGCCTTTCTTCTTCTTGGAACGCCCGTGAATGCACGCAGCGCCTGCTTCCGCGCAGCTTCACGGGATGCTTCAGATGCAGCATCTCGTGATAGACCAGATACTCGATCGCATAGCGCGGCACGTTCGGCCGATCAAACACGCGGCTTACTACGATCGCATTGTGCGCGGGATCGTAATGTCCCAGGCTCTGCCGCGAATGGTGCTCGCTCCAAGTCATTGTAGGACGCGCCATCAACCCATGGAAGAAACGCGTGTTCAGTCCCTCGAAGACGATGTCCAGGTCATACACACGCCCTTTTGCGGAGCCGATCTTCTTTCGTCCGCGGATCTGCCGTATGAGGTGCGCTTTCGTCGCTAGGTCATGACTCGCTGTGTATCGCCGATACTTGGCCGCTTGCGCCGGGTCGATCGGCTTCCGGTAGAGCTTGGCCAGCAAGATATGGGCAATAGCGTGTAGCACCGGCTGAGGCGCGCCTTCGAGAAGGTCAGACAACCGCGCGATCACTACGCCGTCGCGTAGGCGGATCGTATTGTTGATGTTGGTGAAGTGGTAGAACGAGACGCGGAACTCGGGCAGGGCCTTTTTCGGCCAAAGTTCACGAAAACATTCTTCAAATAGGGAAGTAAGCCGCGGGATCACTTATGCCAGACTAGCATCTGGACGACTATTTTTTCTTCTTGTATTCGGCAGCGTTCTTGTTCTGCTTGTCTAGCGTCTCGCGGGCGGAGTCGAGTTCCGTGTTCACGGAATCAATGGCCGAGTCGAGGGGAAAGTCGTAGGCCTTTTTCTCTTCGTCACTGACTCCGCTGTCTTCTTTTATCGCCCGTAGTTTCAACTGCCAATCGGTATAAGCTTCAACCACTGGTTTAAGCGCTTTTCTCAGGTCTTCATGCTGGCGATCGTACATGTCAATGTTGTCGTCTAGTTCGTCAATGATCGTGGTGAAATCTTCCAGCAAGTCGTGAATCTGCTTGCCGCGGTCGGTCTTTAGTTTGGTGTCGGCTCGCAATTGCTCGATTGCCAGCAGCCGTGCTTTGGCAAACTCGACATAGAGGAGGACGCGCTTTGGCGGTTCCTCTGATGCTTCGCGAATCTTATCGACCTCAGCGTTGGTGAGTGGATCACGATGCTTGTCGGCGTAGGCCCTTGAACCCATGCCCAACATGCACGCCAGCAAAACAAAAAGCACGACGCCACGATGCAGTCTCATTTCTTGTCATCCCCGAACATGCGCTGCAGCAGTTGCTTGCGAAGTTGTTCCAGCCGATCGACAGCGGCCTTTAGCGGCGGCTGATTATCAATATCTAATGTCTTCCGCACTTCTTCGATGCGCCGGGCCGTCTCGCGCAATGTGATCTCCGCATTCTTTATCTTGTGACCTTTTACTTCCGCGGAGGTGGCAGCTTTCTCGGCATAGGAGACCGCATCTTGGATGGACGCCTGTCCCTTATCCGGATCGCCGTTGGTGAACTGCATATTGGCGAGCTCTACCAGCTCGTGCGCTATGTCGGCATAGATGCGCGCCCGATCGGCCTCTCCCTTTTGTTCTGCCTTGGCTTTCAGCTGCTCGATGTGCGCGAGGCTGGCATCCGTGGCCGCTGAGGCGGGCGTGTTCGCTTGCTGGGCTAGGCAGGAAGCCAGCGCAACAAGCAGCACCATTCCGAGTTTGCCCGCCATTCTCATCGGCTATTTTCTCTTTTTCGCGTTCTGTGGCTCAATGGCAATTAGCCTATGCCGCGCCTTCCATTCGTTATCAGGGTCCTTCCCGTTAGACGCTTCTAGAAACTTATGGTAATTCTCAGACGCTTGCGGAAACGCCTTCAAATTGTCGTAGGCTGTCGCGCGCAGGAAATATGTGGCTGCCGTGTCCGGCACTAGCTTGCTCCTTGCATCCAGAACGTTGATGGCCAGCGGATATTGCTTGTTCTCTGA
>JAICLA010000184.1 GCA_025927695.1 Terriglobales bacterium
ACGGCCACGCTGAATTTGATCTTGTGGCGTGCGGCAAAAGGTGAAGCTCCCATGCCCGTGACACCGGGCGCGGCGGCCAAGAAAGATGCGCGCTGACTGAAACGCTTAGTGCGCGACAAGGAACAATAGATTGGATATCACCATTCCCGCGATCGCACCAGCGATCCATAAGTTCTGGGAACGCGTGTTGGTGGTGGACATGACTCGCCGGTTATTCGCAATGAGCAGGATGTAAACAAAGATCGGAACGAGCACAATCCCCGCTAGCACCTGCGAAAAATAGAGAACGCGAACCGTGTTCACGCGGAAGAAATCCACCATCACCGAAACGACCACGATGCCCGAGATCATGGAATAAAAGCTGCGTGCGTCCCATGTGGGCATGGAGAATCCTGAGCGCCACTTGAACGCTTCCGCCACGCTGAAGCAGAGCGAGGCCACGAGGATCGGCAAAGCGATCATGCCGGAGCCGATGATGCCCAACGAAAACAGCAGAGGCCCTAACTGACCGAATGTTCCTAACGCTTCGGCTGCTTCCTTCGTCGTCATCGACGCCGGGTGCAGTACGTGCATCTGCGATGAGGCCACGATCGCACTCAGCGAGATCACGCAAGCAATGAGGGCACCCGCCCGCGATTCTTTAATGTGCGCGTGCTTCACACCGGTTTGAATATCTTTCTTCGTGCTTGCCTGCCACACGATGATGTCGGGCGTAAGCAATGAACCAAAGACCGCGACGACTGCCATGAAATAAGTCGAGGTCAGGTGCGTGTGCGGCAATAGCACACCTGTAATCAGGTCTTTTGTAGAGGGTGTTACATGCACCGCTGCGACCACGTACGCCAATGTGATCAGTGCCATGCTGCCCAGTATCTTGGTTGTCTTACGGAAGTCGCCCACGATCAACACGTACCAGACTACGAATCCCACCGCGGCTACGAAGAATTCCCGCCCCACTCCCATGATCAGAGAAAGCGCGTCGCTTACCGCCAGCAAGTCTCCCACGATCATTGCGAGGTTTACCGCGACCATGCATCCGGCAATGAACGCCCCGTGTCGCACGCCATAGCTCTCGCGGATCAACTCGACTAAGCCTTTCCGGGTCTGGTGTCCGATGCGCGCGCTTACTGTCAATACGGTCAGCAGCACGGGATAGCAAAGCAGTACCACCCATGCGATCGAATATCCGAATGCAATTCCCGTCACGGTCGCCGTGAGCACCGCTGCCGGATCGAGGTCCGCTGCCCCCGCTATAACGCCAGGCATGAGTCGGCTCGCACGACTGCGTATTGACCGCCGTTCGATGAAACCGTGGCGAAAGATTGTTAAGACAGCGGGCATCGGTTTATGGATTCAACCACTTAGAAGCAACAGCTACTCTGGAGGTTGGGAGCTTGGGGCGTCAGTTCAACGAAAATCCGCATCTTACTCATGCAGATGGCCGCCAACCGCTATTTTTCTGACTGGAAGCGCTACATTTCTCCCACTTTGATGGTCTTGGGAGTACTGCTGCTAGCTTACGTAGGTTCTCAGTACTACCAGATGCATAAAGAGCAGCAGAGATTGCGGACGGTCTGGGAACAGCAACAGAAAGCTCAGCCGGCAACGGTATCGAAGGCCGAGCCAACCCCAGATGACGGCCTGATCCGCCTGGAGATCCCAAAGATCGATCTAACAGCCATCGTAGTGGACGGCACTACGCGGAAAGATTTGAAGAATGGTCCGGGACGCATCGTCGGTACGCCTCTGCCCGGCGAGCCGGGAAACGCCGTCATCTCCGCGCACCGTGATACTTTCTTCAGGCACATTTATGAATTGAAAGCCGGAGACGAAATCAATGTGCAGCGGAACGGACAGACGGTGAAGTTTTCGGTCACGGGAAAAAAGATCGTTGATCCGGACGATCTGTCCGTCCTCAAGCAGACGGAAGATCCGCAGCTCACTCTCATAACCTGCTATCCGACCTATTACATTGGGCCTGCTCCACAGCGGCTCGTTGTGTTCTCGAAACTAATTTCTTCCGGCGATGACAAGACTCAAGCTGCCAACACGACCCACTGAACAGGTAATCCTTTTACAATCGAAAGATGAGTGATCGCGCAAGCGACGTCATCATCATCGGCGGCGGAATCATCGGCGCCTCGGTCGCGCTCGAACTGCAGCGCCGCGGCGCATCTGTTCGCGTTCTTGAGCGCGGCGAGCCGGGTCGCGAAGCTTCATGGGCCGGCGCCGGCATGCTGGCTGCTCAAGATCCAGATACTCCGGAATGTTTGCGTCCTCTGGCAAGGGCTAGCGCCGAGATTTACCCCGACTGGGTTTCGGAGTTGGAGCAAGAGTCAGGGCTCAGCGCTGACCTTCGCTGCGAAGGCACGATCTATCTGACTCAGGAAAAAAAAGAGGGGCTGGGTCCGCCGCTCTCTGACGCCGATGTGAAGAGCCGCGAAGGATTCCTTTCAAAGGCTCCCTTCGCGTACTTCACCACCGAAGCCAGCGTTGATCCCCGCGCGTTGATGGCTGTAGCCGTCGCCGCCGCAAAAAAAGGCGGCATCGTTATTTCCCACGAGCATCATGTAACTGCGATCGAAACTTCTGGTAATCAGGCGGTGGGGGTCCGATTGGGGAACCAAACCGTCTCTGCGAACGTAATCATTAACTGTGCGGGAGCGTGGACAGGCGAGGTAGTGGGTGGCGAAATTGAAACGCATCCGGTCAAAGGACAAATGCTTTCTGTAGTGCCTGTAAATTCACGCGAAGTGCCGTTGAAGCATGTAGTGCGCGGCGATGATGTCTATCTAGTTCCCCGTAGTGACGGTCGGATACTGATTGGGGCGACGGTAGAGCGAGTAGGATTTGACAAGAAAGTTGATGCCGAGACCATTTTGAAGATGCATCGCGCGGCCATGGAACTGGCACCCAAGATCGGAGAGATGCGAATCCATGAGTCATGGGCGGGACTTCGCCCCGGCTCACCGGACAAACTACCCATCCTCGGTGAAACCGGTCTAAAGAACTACTTTGCCGCTACCGGACACTATCGCAACGGCATTCTGCTGGCACCGGTCACGGCGCGTATCATGGCAGATGTCATCAATGGTGACACGCCGCAATTTGATATCAGCAGGTTCACTCCATCACGGTTTTCATGACATCGGTCACGGTAAGTTGCCAAAGTTTCATGCTGCGGGTTACTACTATTAAGCCACCCTTAATAATCATTCATTAGGCTGTAATAAGACTCCGGGGGGAGTCATTGAAAGATGTCCACTGGTGCAGTCGCTTTTGTACAAGACAAAAAGAACCAACAGCGGTTTCTGAACGAGCTCAAAGACTTGTTGCGCATTCCCAGCGTGAGCACGCTTCCGCAGCACAAGAAAGACGTGATCCGAGCTGCGGAATTTCTGGCGGACGAACTCAAGCGCATCGGCATGGAGAATGTCCAGATCATCCCCACGGCAGGTCACCCGCTGGTCTATTGCGATTGGCTTCACGCGGCAAAGAAGCCCACCGTCTTGATGTATGGACATTACGATGTGCAGCCGCCCGACCCACTCGACGAATGGAAGACGCCACCTTTCGAACCTACCGAACGCGACGGCAACGTCTACGCGCGGGGCGCCGTGGACGATAAAGGTCAGATGTACATGCACGTGAAAGCGCTCGAAGCTTTGCTTCAAGCCAATGGCGGCGAGCTTCCCGCGAACGTGAAGGTGCTTCTCGAGGGTGAAGAAGAGATCGGCGGCGAATCCATCGCCAAATTCGTGAAAGAGAATCCGGGCAAGCTAAAAGCTGATTTTGCTCTTGTGTCGGACACGGAGATGTTCGCGCCTGAACTTCCCACTTTGAACGTGGGACTTCGCGGTTTGATCTACACCGAGCTCGAAGCGACCGGGGCAAAGATCGACCTGCACTCGGGCATGTACGGCGGCGCGGCTCCGAATCCATTCTTTGCTCTCGCCCAAGTCATCTCGAAACTCAAAGATGACAATGGCAAGATACTCATCCCGCATTTCTATGATCGAGTGAAGCGCCCCAGCGATGATGAACTCAACGCTTGGAAAGCGCTTCCCTTCAACGAAGAGGAGTATCGCAAGAACGAAGTAGGCTCAAAAGAACTTACCGGCGAGCCGGGATTCTCAGTACAAGAGCGCACTTGGGCACGGCCGACGCTTGAAGTGCATGGCATGCCTGGCGGCTTTGTGGGCGCGGGCGCAAAGACGGTGATCCCGGCAAAGGCCACGGCGAAAATCTCCATGCGCATTGTTCCGGACATGAAGCCGGAAGAAGCCTTCGAGCAATATAAGAGCTACGTGATGAGCCTCGCGCCCAAAGGCATCTCCCTCAAAGTCACGCTGTTGAGCATGGGAGAACCGAGCATCATCCCGACGGACAATCCCTACATCAAGGCAGCAACTGCAGCCATGAAAGAGGTCTTCAATAAGGACACGGTGTTCATTCGGTCCGGTGGATCCATCCCCATCGTGGCGGAGTTTCACAAGCACCTGAAGATCCCCAGCGTGATGATGGGTTTCGGCCTGCCGGACGACAACCTGCACGCCCCGAACGAAAAGTTTCACATCGCTAACTTCTATCGTGGCATTGAGTCTATCGTGCGTTTCGTGGAGAAGCTGGGACAGCAGCTCTGAACAACACTCAAAGGGCAGGCTGAGAGCCTGCCCTTTTCCATTTGTACGCATCCTACCGTAGGATTTGTAAAGATGACGGGGCGGGTGCTAACATCCCCCTTCCAAAGTTTGAGGAGGAAAGTCATGTCAGACGATAACAACAGCAGTATTGGCTGGTTCCTGGCGGGATTGGGACTTGGCGCCGTGGTCGGCATTCTCTATGCTCCGAAGTCCGGACGCGAGACCCGCGAAACGCTGTTGCAGTCCGCGGAAGAAGGCCGCGATTATCTGGTTTCTCGCGGACGCGAAGCCCGCGAACAAGTGAAAGACTATGTGGACCGCGGCAAGGATGTCATCGGCAAGCAGCGCGATTCCATCAACTCTGCGATCGAAGCAGGACGCTCCGCGTATCGCGAAGTCACGGAAAAGAAGTAACTCTGCGTTCCGGTATCTCTTATGAATGAGACCATTCTTACGGTTTTCGTGATCGCCACTTGTGTGGCTGTGATCATCCAGATGGGCATCCTCATCGGCATGTTCATGACCATGAAGAAGTCGAGCGAACGCATGGAGGCCCTGGGTAAGCGCGTGGAAGAGAAAGCCATCCCCGTGCTCGAATCGACTCGCGCGATCCTCGAAGATGCTGGTCCCAAACTGAAAGAGATCACCGCGAACCTGGCTGACGTGAGCGGCACCATCAAGACGCAAGTCACGCGCATGGACGCCACGTTTAATGACACGCTGGACCGCACACGCCTGCAAGTCATCCGCGTAGACGAGCTGGTCTCACGCACCATCGACAAAGTGGAAGAGACGACGGAGATGGTGCAGCACACTGTGCTCACTCCGCTCAAGCAATTGACGGGTGTGATTCAAGGATTGTCTGTCGGTGTGGGTTCATTCCTGGCCCGTCGCCGGAAGGCCGCCATGGAAGCCGGGCAGACTTCTGGCCGGGGTGGCGACGACGAAGAGATGTTTATCTGATTTGCTGCACT
>JAICLA010000301.1 GCA_025927695.1 Terriglobales bacterium
TCAGCCGCAAATTTACGAATACCGGAATCCCCTTTTGGGAGAGTTCCGGCTTGGAGGTGACCAAATCCCTCCGCGGGTCTAGAATCGTTCCGCCAATCATGCCTACTAAACGATCATCCGCAACCGGCCCGCGCACTCTCGCCATCGACATAGGCGGCACCGGCATCAAAGCCATGCTCCTTGACGCAAAAGGCAACGCGCTGACTGAGCGCCTCCGCGTCCCTACGCCGAAGCCGGGAACGCCGAAGAACATTCTTAATGCCATCAAAGACCTTGCGAAACAGGCCGGCGACTTTGATCGCGTCGGCGCTGGGTTCCCCGGTGTCGTCAGCAACGGTGTTGTGAAGACCGCGCCGCATTTGGAGAAGAAATGGGAAGGCGTGCACTTTGACGTTGAGTTGCGCAAAACATTGGACAAACCCGCGCACGTCGCCAATGACGCGGTCGTGCAGGGCTACCACGCCATTAGCGGCAAAGGAATCGAGTTGGTGATCACGCTGGGAACGTCTATGGGCTCCGCCATCTACGTGAACGGAAACGCCGTACCCATGGAGATGGGCCATCACCCTATCCGCCACGGGCACGCCTACGAAGATGAGATCGGCAATGACGCGCTGAAGAAATACGGCAAGAAGAAATGGAACAAGCATTTGAAGAAGGTGCTTGAGCTCTTGGAACAGACCTTTAACTATGACCGGATCTATATAGGCGGTGGCAATGCGGCAAAGATCGATTTCAAATTGCCTAAGAATGCGCATATCATCAGCAACGCAGAAGGATTGTTTGGAGTGATGGCGCTGTGGAAGTAACCTTCTCGATAGTTGTGCCCCATCCTTATCGCCGCGATTTTGTTCTTTGCGGCGATAGGGTGGGCACTCAACATTCTGCGATTATTCGGTAACTGCGTCGGTCTTTCGTTTCGAGTGCGCCGTCATCTCGGAATCCCCACACCTGCCCCGGGCATCGCCCACATCACTCCCGCAAGCAGGGCGAGCACCACGATGTAATATGCAGTTGTCTTCGGACTCGGCGCAGCCGGCAAATCATGTGTGAACAACCGATACACAAATCCCGCACCCACGAGGAAGAAAACAACTTCACCTGTCAGCAACCAAAGCACTGCGGAACACCCCAGCACGATGCCCCGCTCCACCTTACTCAGCGCGTTGGTTGCACTGCCACCGTCAAACGCCCACACCGGGATAAGGTTCAGCACGTTCAGCCAGGCGCCAGCGCGAGCCAGCGCCGCAAAAAGCTGATTGCCAGAGTAGGCGAAATATCCCGCACAGGCCAATGCCGCGATAAATCCGGCCAGCGGCCCGGCTAAGCTCACTTCCGCGCGCACATCAAGCGGAACGCCCATCGCGTCCCACTTCACATATGCCATCAAGCCCGGAATAAACACAGGCGCTTCCGCAGGCAAGCCGCGACGCTGCACGTCGATGTAATGGCCCAGCTCGTGGATAAGGATCATCGCCGCAAAGCCGATACCGAATATCGGGCCCCACAGCGCCCAATAGATCGCAATGAACGACGCAAAACTCAGCAGAAACTTCAGCTTGAACAGCGCGAGGAGTATGGTCTTGCCTTTGAGCAGGATCGCGCCCAGCACACCCAGCGGCCCCACACGCTTGGCCCACTTGGTCTCACCTTGCGATTGTTGCTTAGCCGCGAGCGCGTTCAATTGTTTAGCCCGCTCCTCGATCCACTCCGCCTGCTTCGCCGATTTCGGCAAGAGCGGCAAGGCATGCATCCACTGTTCGCGTGCTTCAAGATACTTGCCTTGCGATTCCAGCGACTTCGCCTCTGCGGAAATGGTGTCCAATTCGCGCGAATAGACCAGCGAATGGCATTTGTCACACGCGAGCGTGCCTGCCATGAGTTCTTGCCCACACGTGCGGCAATTGCGTATGAATTCTGGTGTGAGAGCTTGCACTAGAAGAAGATTCTAGCCTCTCTAGGTTGCAGTCGCTGTGGTGGATTTCGCCGCGTTGTCATACGGACCGTCGACCGACAAACGGCTGCCTGCCGTTTGTCTCCACGCGAAATTGATGCCCACATATAAGATGACGAGGCCGATGATCCCACTCACAGGACTCTGCGCCAATTCGAAAAATGGCGAAGCAAGGCCGAGCACGATGACGCCGGCCGAGATTCCTGCCGGGATGCTGTTGTAGTGAACAGCGATCGGGATCGCAGACAATGACACTGCGGCATAAGTGAGCAGCGCTGCCGTGATCTGATACTTCCTTCCGCCCACTCCGCCCGTCGCCTTCTTCATGGCGATTCCCACCAGAAATCCGACGGCGAGTGAAACATATCCGATCTCGAGGCCAGTCATGATTCCCACGGCCGAATAGATAACGAAGCCCAGAAACGCAGCTCCCAGTCCGAACAGCAGCGCCTTCAGGTAAGACGAACCACTTTCCACCGGCATACCGCGTTTGACCTTATCGCCACATGCGACGCACGCCATCCGCTGATTCACTCGGTAATAGCTCGGGCCGATCAGTTGTTGGCAGATCTGGCAGCGGTCGGTCTCAGGAACATCGGCGTATTCGGCAGTTCCGAATTGGGGGGTTATGTCAGGCATGGCGCAGAGACTACCACGAGATGTAGCCGCCACAAATACGTATTTATCGCGGGGGGCTCTGCTGTGTCACGCCCTACTTCGTCAGGTCGTCGATCACTACTTGGTTTTTATCCAGAAGCGTACCCGTCGCACGGTCGAGCGAGGCCAGCGCCTTCTGGTAGCCGATGAGCGACTGCACGTAACTCTGTTCCGCCTGCTCCA
>JAICLA010000020.1 GCA_025927695.1 Terriglobales bacterium
AAGCGAACTGGTCCTGGCTGAGA
The DNA here is from genome assembly GCA_025927695.1 of Terriglobales bacterium. Classification (GTDB taxonomy): domain Bacteria; phylum Acidobacteriota; class Terriglobia; order Terriglobales; family Acidobacteriaceae; genus JAICLA01. Next base: position 24 of record JAICLA010000020.1, read on the forward strand.
ACACCGAGCTTCTTCGGACGAACGACGGAGCCTTTTTGCGGGTCGATCTCGCCGGTTAAGACCTTCATGAAAGTGGACTTGCCGGAGCCGTTGGGGCCAGTGAGTCCGTATCGCTTGCCCGGCGTGAAGGCGGTCGAGACCTCTTCGAAGAGCAATTTTGCGCCGTAGCGCATAGTGACATTTGAGACTGAGATCATTTGTTACAAAGTGCCTGTTTTCTCTAGGAATAGTGCGAGGAAGGGAAGTTCTACGCACTATTTATTTTAGCATCTGCAAGTGTCAGATGAGGTCAGCCGAAGGCCGACGGCACGCAGAATTCCCTTAGCCCCGAGAGGAGCCGAGTACCTAATTTTAACTATGGACGGGGGAACTTACGCGGTGAGCGCGTTGACCGCCTCGATCAAGTCATCTGGCGAACCGTCAACGCTGATGAGGGCATCGCCTGACTCGGCTCCTTTGATGTAGTTCTTGTACAAGAAGATCACCCGTGCGCGGCGTGATTTGGCGAAAGCTGCTACGCGATCGCGTTCCTCCTGCGGAACGGTGGGCCCTACGATGAGCACGTCGAAGGTGGATTCGCGCAGCATCGCGATGGTCTCAGCCACGCTGGCGGCGGGGGTGACTTCAATGCCGGCCTGTTCTAAGTGCTGCTCGCGTTCTTCTTTTATCTTTTTAAGGTATCCGAATGAAAGTGCTTTCTTCATGAGCCTGAGATTCAACAACGCCATTTGATTTAACTCCTGGGGCCTGGGGTAAAAGTGCACGCAAAAAAACAGGCGAGGAGAGAGATCAGCAGGTTCGTTGTGAACGAGTTCGGTCAGGGTCAACCACCAACAGGGGGACGGCAGGCTCTGGACTCAGAAGGAAAAGGGCGTCGTGAAGCCATCCGCAAAGGACCATTGCAGTGATGGCAAGCAGGACAAAAACGAGTGCCTGAGCCCCGCGCATCGCCGAGTCTGGCAGGTCAAACGCCGGAGAAATAAAGACCGCCAGCACACAGACAAGTGCGACTACGGCGGCGACGATTTTGATCCAGCGATGCATCGCAATGCGACTAATTATATGCCAGAAGACGCTGTGGATGGCAAGAGGAAACTGCGGTTTTCCCTCGAAAAGACTGCGCTCAGTCCAAAAGTTCAACCTTTCAGGTTCACGACTACTTTTCCGACACTTTTATTCGAGCCTAGACGGCGATGAGCGTCGCGGATGCCTTCTGTGGTGAATGGGAACTCGCGATCTATTGAAGTGCGCAGTATTCGGTTCTCGAACAGCGGGACCACTTCTTTGCTGAATTTTTCCCCTGCGGCGATCTTCTCTTCAAGCGAGCGGGCGCGCATGACTGTTCCGATGAGGTGAGCACGCTTGCTTAGTACCTGGCCGAGGGTGAGTTCAGCCTTTTGTCCGGCAACCGTGCCAACCAGCATGACCCGTCCTCTTTGGGCTAGGGCGCTGACGCTGGCGGCGACGTAGGGACCGCCGACTAGATCTAGTACGACATCAAAGCCGCGGCCGCCGGTAACCCGATTCGAGAAATCTTTCAGTGGCTCGGCAATTTCGGGCCCGGGAAGGCAGAGTCCAGCCTCAACGCCGAACGGACGGACGGCATCGAGTTTATCCGCCGTGCGCGAGGTGCCGAAGGGAACCGCCCCGCGAGCTCGAACAAGTTGCACGGATGCGATGCCGACTCCGCTGCCGACAGCGTGAATCAGTACGTTTTCTCCGGCGCGAAGATTAGCTTGCGTCCAGAGCGCGTCATGCGCCGTGATAAAGACTTCGGGGATGCTGGCGGCTTCGGACCAAGAGAGGTTCGCAGGAATCTCGCCGAGGGTCCGCTCGTGTGCGATTACATAGTCCGCGTAAGCGCCGCCCGCGACGATGCCGAAGACGCGCTGTCCTATGCGCCACAGCGAAGCACCCGGACCATTAGTTGCAACTTCGCCGGCAAATTCCAGGCCGGGAATATCAGAAGCACCCGCCGGAGGCGGATACTTTCCCTCGCGCTGCAGCAGGTCTGCCCGGTTGATCGCCGTGGCATGGACGCGGATAAGTACTTCATTCGGACCGGGCTGGGGCTGTGGCACGTCTTGAATCTCTAGGACTTCAGGGCTCCCGGGGCGAGTAATGATGGCTGCGCGCATTAGTCTATAATTATAGTTTCTGTGGCAGGCGCATTCCTGCGTCGTCTCAGCGCACTAATCGTTCGGAGCCTAATAAGACAAATGATCAAGTTTCTTCAGAACCCCACCAAGACCAGGCGATTCTTTCTCGGAGCCATTCTGGCGGTGGTAATCGTGTCCATGGTTGCGTACCTTGGCCAAGCGTTCACCAGTGACAGCGCGGCGGTAACGGGCACTTACGCCACGGTGGCCGGCGAGCCGGTCTCAGCGCAAGAGGTGCAACAGCGTGCACAGCAACTAGCTCGGCAACAGTTTCAAGGCCGCCAGGTGCCGGACTTCCTTATGCCTTACCTGCAAAAGCGTGCAGCTGACCAGCTAGTACTGCAGGCTGCTTTGGTGGCAGAAGCCAACCGCATGGGTCTGAAGGTGAACGATCAGGAATTGCGTGATGAGCTTCGTACCGGTGGACTGGGACAGCAGCTTTTCCCCAAGGGCAATTACATTGGGGACGATGCCTATCGTGATTTCGTAGCCAATACCTACAATCTCGATGTCCCTCACTTCGAAAAGCTGGTGAAGCAGAGCCTTCTGATGCGCAAGCTTGAGAGCGTGGTCGAGGGCAGCGTCACAGTCCCCGACGCGGAAGTACAGAAGGAATTCCAGCGGCAGAAGGTCAAAGTTAAGTTTGACTATGCCGTGATCTCAACAGAGGACTTGGCGAAGCAAGTTCAGGTCAATGATACCGAGTTGAAGGCGTATTACGACAAGAACAAGTCGCGGTATGAGAACTCCATCCCGGAAGAACGCAAGGCGCGCTACGTATTAGTGGACGTTTCAAAGATCCCGGTGCAATTGACCGACAAAGATTACACCGACTATTACAACTCTCACCAAGACGAATTCAAGCAGCCTGAGACGGCAGACGTCCGGCACATCCTGGTGAAGACCGAAGACGAAGCCAAAGATATCAAGAAGCAGCTTGATGCAGGCGCGAAGTTTGAAGACCTGGCGAAGAAGTATTCGCAAGACCCCGGCAGCAAAGACAATGGCGGCCTCTACAAGGACGTAACGCGGGGCAAGATGGTGCCTGAGTTCGACAAGGCTACATTCACGTTGCCGATCGGCAAAGTGAGCGATCCGGTGAAGACTGACTTCGGTTATCACATCATTCGTGTGGATGCGCGGCGCGATGCGCGAGTGAAGCCGCTAGCAGAAGTGAAACCTCAGATCGAAGAGACGCTGAAAGCGCAGAAGGGTGCGCAGCAAGCGCAGTCGCTCGCGAACGCTGTGATGACAGAAGCACGTACCACCAGCTTGGATAAAGCTGCGGCGAAAAATAATCTGAACATCGTTACAACGGATTGGTTCAACCAGAGTGCTTCGCTTCCGGAAATCGGCGCGAATCCGCAGTTCATGCAGGCAGTCTTCACAGGGAAGCCGAAGAGTCCAGCAGAAATGGTGCCGGTGGCTCAGGGATATGCGATCGTGGAAGTGACGGACGACAAGCCCGCTGCCACGCCGACTTTCGAGCAAGCGCGCAAACAGGTGGAAGAACAGTTCCGCGCGGAACGTGCCGCCAGCATGCTGCAGAAAAAGACGGAAGAACTGGCAGATAAAGCGCGCTCGATGAAAGACCTGAAGAAGGCTGCCAAGGAAGAAGGCGCCAAGGTCATGACAAGCGAACTGGTGGATCCCTCCGGACAAGTTCCTGATCTTGGTCCGATGTCGGGTCCAGCGACGGTCGTGTTTGACATGCAGCCGGGGCAGATCAGCGGTCCACTGTCTGTCCAGAACAAAGGCGTAGTCATCGCTCTGCTAGACAAGCAAGCGCCGACGGCAGCCGATTACGACAAGCAGAAAGAGCAAGTGCGCGAACAGTTGCTTGATCAGAAGCGGGGCCAGGTGATGAACCTGTTTGCTGAGAAGCTGCAGGAGCGCATGCAGAAAGACGGCCAGATCAAGGTGAACAAGCAAGAGGCTCAGCGGCTGTTCGGGCAGGCTAACGCGGCGGGTTAAACCGCGGCCAGCACGAATCAGCGTAATATTGGCAGAGTCGCGGCAGCCCGCGACTCTGTTCTTTTTTTCGGCATCATACTCAAGTCGCTCCTATGGATTTTGAACGCAGAGCAGGTATCTTGCTGCATCCCACGTCATTGCCGTCGAAAGGTGGCATTGGCGACCTGGGGCCGATGGCTACTGCTTTCGTAGACTTTCTGCACGAGGCAGGCCAGGGATTGTGGCAGGTGCTGCCTTTGAATCCTGTGGGCTTGGGGAACTCACCTTACTCAGCGATCTCCGCGTTCGCGGGAAATCCCGCGCTGATCAGCTTGGAGCGATTAGCCGAGTACGGCTGGATCGGGGCGAATGACATCGCCGGCTTACCGGCGGCGACCGCGAAAGTGGATTTTGCGGCTGTCAATGAAAAGAAGTCCGCGGTACTGCGCAGGGCCGCGGCGAATTTCCTGAAGAAGCCGGCGGACTCCTTCGGTGAGCATGACCGTTTCCGGCAGTTCTGCGCTGACAATTCTTGGTGGCTGGAAGACTACGTGTTGTTCGAATGTCTGCGCGACCAGTTCAAGCAAAAGAGCTGGAACGAGTGGCCGCGTGAGTTAGCTGCGCGTGAGCAGCAAGCGCTGGATAAAGTCCGGCGGGAGCATGCGGATGAGTTGCAAGTATCACGCGTTTTGCAGTTCGCCTTCTTCGAGCAATGGAAAGCATTGCGCGCTTATTGCGCGAAGAAAAATGTCCGCATCATCGGTGACGTAGCCATCTTCGTGAATTTTGACAGCGCGGATGTGTGGACGAATCCTGACATCTTCTCACTCGATACGAACCTGCAGCCGACGGTCGTTTCAGGCGTGCCGCCAGACGCCTTCAGCAAGACTGGCCAGCGTTGGGGGAATCCGCTCTACCGATGGGACATACTCAAAGCGCGCGGATACGACTGGTGGGTTCGACGCATGAAGTGGGCACTGGCCGCGTGCGACTACATCCGCCTCGACCACTTCCGTGGCTTCCAGCAATATTGGGAGATCCCCGGCGACGAGCCGACGGCCATCCACGGCAAATGGGTGGATGGCCCAAAGGATGATCTTTTCCATGTGTTGCGACGGGAATTAGGCGACCTGCCGTTCATCGCGGAAGACTTGGGATTGATCACGCCGGATGTGGTCGAGTTGCGAACGCGCTTGGGAATGCCAGGCATGAAAGTGCTGCAGTTCGGATTCTCTGATCCCGGAGCGCACATGTACTTGCCGCACAGGTACGAAGGCAACTGTGTGGCTTATACCGGCACCCATGACAATGACACGACCGTGGGCTGGATGAAGTCACTGCCAGAGAACGAGCGCTGGAAAGTGGCGGGGTATCTCGGACAAGCTCGCGACGGCGTGCATTGGTCGATGATCCGCGCAGTGATGAATTCGCCGGCGAACTTCGCCATTGTGCCGATGCAAGATGTGCTTGGACTAGACGCAGATGCGCGCATGAATACACCATCGCATTCTGACGGGAACTGGGGCTGGCGGGTGGAAGCGGATGTCCTTGGTCGATCGCTAGCCGAAAAGCTGCGACTCATTGCAGAGATGAGTGACAGGTTGCCGACTACGGCTTCCCGTTAAGCGTTTCCCGAAAAACTTCTTACGCCTGTAAGAGCACTGCCACGGGGAAGTGCGCAAACACTTGTTTGAGTGGCAACTTGCCATCAGCAGCGGTCAGGTTCGCGGCGGAAAATAATTCAGCGTGATCTCCGCGGCAATCTTCGGGCACTTCGATGCTCGTGTTTTCCCAAACATCGCCGAGCGGCGGCGCTATCTTCCCCTTCATCAGCGTGAAAGAGAAGCGCGGCGCAATCACGAGCATCTTCTGTTTAGCTGAGCGGCGCATGAAAGCCACAACATGATTCGCCTGTTCACCGGTTACCGCGAGCGGATGATATTCCGCCTCGCGGAAAAGTTCCGGGCGTTCGCGCCTCAGGCAAAGAATGCGTTCGATCACGTGCATCTTGATGCGGCCATCGGAGATGCTGGTCAGCAATTCAGAGCAGAGTTGGGCGTGCTCAGAGGAAGAGCTGCTCACAGTCTGCAAAGTCTGCTGTCGTTGCGCAAAATCTACGGGACGGCGATTGTCGGGATCGACAAGGCTCAGGTCCCAGAGATCAGTTCCTTGGTAAAGATCAGGAATGCCCGGCGCCGTGAGGTGCAGGGCTTTCTGCACGAGCGAATTGATGGCGCCAAAATATTTAACCGGCTCAAGAAAAGTCTGCAGACTGTTGAGAAACAATCCTGCGCGAGTCTCCGACGCAGGCGTGAGTATGTCTGCGATAAAGCCCGAGACAGCATCGACGTATTCCTGGTCGGGATTGATCCAGCTCAAGTTGACCTTGGCCTCATGTAAGCACTTCACCATGTATTGCTGAATGCGCTCAACGAATGTGTTACGCACGGCTTCATCTTGTATGTTGAGATCAAACGGCCACGCCCCAGCGAGTGTCTGGTAGAGCAGATATTCTTCGTTATTATCTGGCGCGACGCGGCCGTCGGCCAGTGTGCCCCTCTTGGCGCGATTAGCTCGTTGCCAACGGCTTACCGCGGCGGCCCAAGCTTTCGGCATCTCGCTCAACACATTCAACCGCGCCCGTACATCTTCACTGCGCTTGGTGTCATGCGTGGAGAGCGCCAGCATGGAGGATGGCCACTCGGTAGCGCGCATTTGGTTTCCTTTATGGAATTCTTCGAGCGGTTTGCCGAATTCCTTCGGCGAAGATCCCACTTCATTCATTGAAACAAAGCGGTTGTAGGTGTAGCACGCCGTGTCTTCAAGGCCCTTTGCCATCACCGGTCCGGTGAGCTGCTGGAACTTGAGTGTGAATAGAAGCTTACGCCGGTAGAGATCATAGTCAGCGCTCTTCCAATAGCCTTCTGTATCGATGCCGCGCCCATTCGAATTGTCGCGACCGGATTGCAGCAGGATGTCGCGCAGGAAATGAAAAACACCCGCTGCGGTTCCTGAGTTGCGCCGTTTGGCGCGCGAGATCGCAGTGTTGATGTAGATGCGGTCTCGCTCATTCACTTCGCCGCGCTCATCGATGTAGGAGCGGTATACGGGAAAGCAGGCGATGGTTTCGCGGATAGCGTCGCGCAAGGCCTTGCGCGTGTAGTCGCGCGCGTGGCGGTCCGTGCTGGAGATCTCATCCAGCATGTGCGCAAGCACGTTGACCTCGCTGGATAGTGCGGTGTTCATCACCAGTTTTTTGCTCTCATAGATGATCTGCTCGATGTCCGGCGAATAGCCGAGGAAGCGGTTGTATATATCTGTGAAAGCCCGCTCGTGCTCGCGCTGGATAAAGATGCCGTTCACCAGGTTGGTGAAGTCATATCCCGAAGTGCCATGAACCGGCCACTCAATGGGCAGGTCTTCACCCGGCTCTAGTATCTTTTCGACAACTGTATAAAGCGGTGCACTCCCAGACGCAGCAGCGTCGCCGAATGTGCGCTGGACTTCGATCTCGATGCCATTCTCCGCAAGCGGCGGTTGTGGATCTGCGCCGCAACAGTGGGCAGCGGCATAGAGCATTTGCAAGCGGATGAAGTATTGCCGAGGGTTCAGCAGGCCGTCGCAGTGGTCAATGCGGACGCCGGAGATGCTGCCGTCACTGAGCAGGCGGCGAAGGAGTCGGTGCGTCTCGGCGAATACGCGCGGATTCTCCATGCGCACGCCAACCAGTTCATTGATGTCAAAGAAGCGGCGGTAATTGATCTCTTCCGCCGACACGCGCCAGTGAGCGAGGCGATAGACCTGAGCCTCGAGCAGGTTGTGTAGGGAATCAAAGCTTGCGGATTCGCCAGCGCGTCCGTTGATCGATGCCAGCGCGCGGTTCGTAACGTGGCGGACGTCCGGATCGGAGCCAACCATCGCACGCAAGCGGCTTACCAATGCCGGAAGACTTTGTTGACGCTCGCGAATGCGCCCGGGGTCAGACTCAGAATGAAGTGGAAGCCCTTGTAGGTCATGCAACAGCGGTTCAAGCACCGAACGGGCCTGCGCGTCCGCGGTACCAAGTGCGGGAGCAAAGATCAGCGGGATGGTCTGCGGATCGATGGGCAGCGTGGTCTCGTAGTAACGAAGCAGGAATCCGGACTCGGGATCGAACTCCACGCGAATGTGTCCGGATTCGAGTTCCTCGCCGTACTGGTTCCCGAGGATGGGAAGCAGCAGCTTGTCATGCAGTTCCGGCTTGAGCGGGTCCCAATCGATATCGAAGAAGTCAGCGTGCTCGGCGGCTTGTCCGTTGGCGAGTACATCTTGCCACCAGGGATTGTCGCCTCGGCCGACGCCCATGTGATTGGGGACAGTGTCGAGGATCAGGCCCATGTGGTGCGCATGGAGTTCGTTCACGAAACGACGGAACTCATCTTCACTGCCGATCTCAGGGTTGATCAGGTTGTGGTCGGTGATGTCATAACCGTGAGTGCTGCCAGCGCGGGCTTTCAAGATGGGAGAGGCGTAGACGTGGGAGATCCCAAGTCGATTTAGATAAGGGATGATGGCAATAGCATCGGTGAAGCGGAAGTCTTTGTGGAATTGGAGGCGATAGGTAGAAAGCGGATGGCCGGATGGGCGGGCGGAGGCAAGCTTCTGCAGGCAGTCTTCGACTACAGTACGTTCGTGGATTTGTAGATCGGATTGCGTGGCCATGCGCATGTAATTGGATGCGCTGAATTTTGGCCGTGTCGGTGCGGTCGATAGGCAGAAGTGTTACATAATGCAAACAAAAAGGCGACCCTTGCGGGTCGCCTGATATTTGTGAAGCTCTACAGCTTGAGAGCGTCTCTAGGTTACAGAACCTGGACGTTCTCTGCCTGCCAGCCTTTGGGGCCCTTCACGACGTTGAACTGCACGGCTTGGCCTTCCTGCAATGAGCGGAAGCCGTTGGCCTGGATGGCGGAGAAATGCACGAAAACATCCTCGCCGCCCTGGCGGGTGATGAAGCCAAAACCTTTAGCGTCGTTGAACCACTTAACTGTTCCTTGTTCCATGGTGATACATGTTCCTTTGTGTGTTGATTTAATTTGCTACGAAGAAAGGAAGGAAGGTCTTTAAGGCAGGTGCTTGCTGTGGAGCAAATACCGGTGCTGAAGTACCACTTCAAATCTAACGCAGAACAAGAATAACACGGGCCGCTCCTTTTGACAAGGAAAGCGGCCCGAGACCTACATTATAACTATTTTGTATTCAACAACTTGAGGCCTGCTTGGGCTATAAATCCAAGCAGGCTTTCTTGTCTACCTTCCGCCCGCACCTGACAAGATGCGAGGGGTCCAATCCGTTCTCAATCCACGTCCGGCGGCCGTATACGTTGCGTTGAACGTACGCGAATCGCCGGGGTTGATGGTGGAAGAATCGGAATCCATGTACGGATGGCCGGCCGGGAGCGCGCATGATGTGGTGCCAGTGGCACTGGTTAGCGTGACGCCGGCTGCGAGGTTATCCATTACCAAAGCGACCGGCGCTGTTACAGCGGCGCTTGAGGTATTGGTGATGGTGATGGTCTGTGCCCAGTTGGTGCCACCGGTGTTGTGCGATCCGCCTTTCACCACCGAGAAGCTGGAGGTGACATCGGACGCGCAACCTGGGTTGACTTGTTGCGTGAGCGGAGCCGACACGCTGTTGGAGGAACCACTGTCGCCTTCGTAGGAGGCACGTAGTTGATGCGAACCAACCGTCAGGCTGTTGGTGGTGAAGGTGGCCGTGCCGGAGGCATCGAGCGGCGCGATGCCGATCGGAGTGCCGCCATCAGTGAAGGTCACATTGCCCGTCGCGGTGCTGGAACCACCGGTAACTGTTGCCGTGAGAGTCAAATTCTGGCCGAACTGTGACGGATTGTTGTTGGAGAGCAGCGTCGTGGTGCTCTGGTTCGGGAAGTTGATCTCCAGAACCGGATGCAGTTCCATGCCGTTGGGAGCGATGCCCGTTTGTCCGTGCTCAAAGTCAAAGAACGCGACACCTTTGATCTGGACGGGGATGTTGGCGGTCTGGAAGAAGGTTTGAGCAGTGAGTCTGTTGTCAAACTTCTGGCGTGCCGACGCAATGGCCGCGTTGAAGGGACCGTTGATGAAGTTGCGCGGCGTGCTGTTATCCAGGACGCAAGCCGGGTTGGGGATCTCGACGATCATGGTGCGTCCCGTGCCGTCGTCCACCACCAAGTGGTAGTCAACGTCGGTCTCCAGCTTGTACTGCATAAGCGTGCCATTGATAACGAACTTGTGGAATTCGTACGGTACGACACGTGCGTTGTCCGGGGGATTGGCGGGCGGCGGAATCGCTCCCAGGTCGGAGATCGCGGCGCGAGTCTCGGAACTGAGATCAACCGAGCCTGCATCGGGATCAGTTCCGACCTTTACCGTCCAGCGTTCCACGCCGCAGGTGGGGCTGACAACCGTCATCGTAAGAGGAGCGTTGGCTGTGCGGCCTTGCGTGTCCGTGATGGTTGCGACTGTGGCGTGTAGCCCAGTGGAAAGCGGAGCAGGTACTGTGATGGAATAGATCCCATCGCCAGCGGTTTTGTCACCATGCGTGCCATCGTCGTAGAACTGCTGCGTTGAGTTGCCGTTGAAGGCGCTCAAGTCAGCGACGACAGTGATGCCGGTGCTCGGCGGCGTGGTGGCGGGAGTGACTGCGACGGTCAACGTTGTGTCTGTCGCGGGCAGTTCCGAATCCGGAGTCGCGAGACCTTGGCCCGAGAGCGTGTTCGGACCGCCGCAGGAGTTGACAGGTGAGTGGGAGTTGCGGGGGATCGGCCCATCAACGATGAAATCGTTCTGATTGTTGTCCGAGTCAGTGCAACCGTTGTTCTTGCGGATAGCAGCCAGTGTATTGCCAAGTGCGGGCGTAGTGGCCGTTTCAGAGCAATTTGCTGTTCCATAACCGACCAAGTCAACGACCGAGCCCAGCGCAGGACAACCGCTCAGTGCATCGCTACCGGCAACGAGGGCGACCTTGCCGGAACCTGCGCCCATAGCGATTGTTCCCACCAGGTCAGCGGCGGGCGGAACGGTGGTGCCGGCCGCTCCAGCGGACTCCTGAATCAGGAAGTAGTGATATGGCTGAATGACGCAACCGCCGTCCGGACAGATGGGAGTTACTACCCAGGTGGAGATGGTCGCGGAGCTGTATTGTACCGACCAGCCAGAGATATCGACCGGCGAGGCCGAGTCATTGAACAACTCGATAAAGTCATTGGTGTAGGTCGCGCCGGAGTTTCCACCGCCGCCATAGACCTGGCTGATCTTGATGGTGTTTGGCGGAGGAGGCGGCTGGATGGTCAGGGCGATGGCGCCGTTGCTGCTGCGCGCCTGATCGTCACTCACGGTGTAGGCGAGCGATTTCGCGCCCGCGCCGGTGCCGCTAGAAACATTGGCAAGGAAAGAGTAGATTCCATCGCCGGCAGTGGCGTCGCCGTTGGTGCCATCGTCAAAGAATTGTTGTGACGATGAGCCTCCGATGGCGCTGAGGTTGGCGGTGACTGCGATGTTTGTGCTCGGCGGATTAGTGCCGGAAGCAGTCGTCACTGTCAGCAGCGTTGGGTTGCCGGCCATGAGGCTGGCAGGGCTTGCAGCGCCTACCCCGCTGGGCGGAGTTGAAGAGGCTGTTACGGTCACACTTATGGTGGCATTGCCGGTGCGGCTTTGCGCGTCAGTAATGGTGACGGGGATTGATTTCAGCCCAAGGCTATTGCTGGGTGAGACGGTGGCTTGATAGGTGAAGACGTTGTCACCTGCGGTGACATCGCCGTTGCTGCCATCGTCAAAGAATGTCTGCGAGGCCGAGCCGCCGACGGATGAAAGATCGGCTGTGACGATCAGGCCGCTGCTCGCGGGATTCGTGCCCGGAGTCACGCTAACGGTCAGCTTCGTTTGCGCGCCTTGTGCCACGGACGAAGGATTAGCTGCGCCGCTGCCACTCGGGTTCGTTGGGCCGTTGGTGACAGGAGCGAACGCAACGCCGCGGAAAACTTTGTTCGTGGTGGAAGATGCCACGGTTGTGAGCGAGCCAGTGATGGTTCCACCCTGCCCGGTATTGTCAACGAAACTGTAGAGCGTGCCGACCGTGGTGCTGCTGCCGACTGCGTAAAGAGTGGCCACGCCGTTGTTCACGCTGCCGGTCACGCCGCGCAGTGAAAGGCTGGTGGTGCCGACGCCTACGGTACCGCTTGCGACCCATGAACCGCTGACCAATGAATACTTCTGTAATCCACCGCCGGCTGTGGCGGTCGAATCATCAGCCACATAGACCGTGTCAACGCCTGCGCTGGAAGGATTCAGTTGTGCAAAGAAGAAGCCGTAGGGGCTGGCGGGAGTGGGGAAGCCAGGAAGAGTTGCAATGGTTTGTCCGGCTGTGGTCGGCATTCCGGTGCCGACCGTGTTGAGGCGCGTGGTGCCGGACGCGGTATCAACGTAGAGTTGCCCCGCGAAAACATTTATGGCGCGCAGGTTGGTGATGTTGCTCGCAATCACCGTGGATGTGGTGGAACCCAAGGGGGCGTAACGCACGCCTTGTACGGAGCCATCGATCCAGAGATCGGAACCATTGCTGCTGGTAGCGCTGCGCGGATTGCCACCGCTGATGCCGTCTGTAAGGGCGGTGGTGGTGTCAACATTTCCGTTCGCATCGATGCGTCCGATGACGCGATTGATCGCAGTCGATGCGGAAGAGGTGATGCTGGCAGTGCCCGGTGCGGCGTCATATCCGGCGACGATGAGGTAGTGACCGTCCGCTGACGCCGACATCAAGCCTTCCGACGTTGCGGTTCCGCTGTTGGTAAGGCGCTTGTTCGCGCCATTGGCGACCGTGGGCAGTGCGATCGATTGGACCAAAGTGCCGTCCAGTTTGTACTCATCAAGAAAGGTGGCGGTCGCGGCGGACGTGATGGATGCTGAGCCGTCTCCCACGCGATAGACAACGATGTTGCCGGGCGTGAAGCTGTTGGCGGCACGAACCGTGCGAATATCGCGGTCAGAGGCGCGCCATGCGAATGTAGCCATCAACAAAAGTGCAATGAGCGCAGTCAAATTGCGCGTGTTCAGAACAGATTTACGGATGGAGGTGCCGGCAGATTCTGTAGCTCTCAGCATGAAGGGTCCTTTTGATTTGAGTATGGCGAACTGGTCGGAGCCGATGAAACTTCTGGTCGCATATCGGCGCCGCTTCTTCTTTGGGGGAGAAGTAGTAGAAAAATTATGGAGTCGGGAGTGCGTTTCTACAAGTAAAAACTATGTGAATCGTTACATTTTTTTCGTAGCACTGATGCAAATGATTTCACACAGTGGAATGGATTTATCCCGCTTGGTGCGCAAAGATTTGCGCGACATTCTGGCCGCCTTTACTAAAGGGCTCGCTTCCGGCGAGAATAGAAGTTCTGTTTGAACCCATCCTGTCAGGAGCCCCGAATGCCAGTCACCGGCGAGCTTATCCGCTTGCAGAATTACATTGATGACATTGCCACAACGCTACGCAAGATCAGCGCCACCCTCCCTTTCATGACCGAAGAAGAGCGCAAAGCTCTGGCCGAATACATGAAGAAAAGTGACCCGAACTTTACAAAAGTGCTCGAACGTTTGGAGTCCGGCAAATAATGAGTGCTGACTCTTCTATTAAGACGATCTCCGTCATCGGTGCGGGCATCATGGGACGCGGTATCGCCCACGTGGCCGCGACCGGTGGCTATCGCACGATACTTGAGGACCTGATTCCCGGCAGCCTGCGTAAGGCTGAGACTGAGATCCGCGCCAACCTTGATAAGGCGGTTGAGCTCGGCAAGATGCAGAAGGCAGACGCTGACGCCGCGTTCAAGCGCATCGAGTACGCCGGTTCGGTGGAAGAGGCCGCGCGCGAAGCTGATCTAGTGATCGAGGCGGTGCCGGAGGAGATGGAGTCGAAGATCGAGATCTTCACTCTGCTCGACAAGATCTGCAAACCGAATACGATCCTCGCGTCGAATACTTCATCATTCAGCATCACGGAGATCGCGAGCGTCACTTACCGCGCGCCGAAGTGCATCGGAATGCATTTCTTTAATCCCGTACACAAGATGAAGTTGCTGGAGAACGTGCGCGGACTCGAGACGGACGAGGCGACGGTCGCTGCATGCGCGGAAGTGGGTAAACGCATGGGGAAAGAAGTGGTCACAATCAAGGAGTCGCCGGGATTCATCACCAGTCGCATCAATGCGATGATCGGCAATGAAGCGTTCAATATGCTGCAGGAAGGCGTGGCGTCTGCGGGCGACATTGATAAGGCATTGAAGTTGGGGTTGAATCATCCGATGGGGCCATTTGAGATGGTGGATCTCGTCGGGCTCGATACGCGCTTGAACATTCTTGAGTATCTCCACAAGTCGCTCGGAGAGAAGTATCGGCCGTCTCCGTTGCTGGTGCAGTATGTGAAGGCGGGAAGGCTCGGCCGCAAGTCGGGACGCGGGGTGTACGATTATCCCGAGCAGGCAAAGGCAGCCGACAAAAAGTAAGAAGGTACGACCATGAGTGCGTGTTCGCACGTTAAGCAGTTGAAGCCGGTGAAACCTCACACCACCCAAGGTTGTGAGGACTGCTTAAAGATTGGCGACACGTGGGTTCACCTGCGACTCTGTATGAATTGCGGCCACGTGGGCTGTTGCGATTCCTCAAAGAACAAGCACGCTACGAAGCACTTCCGCACGACTGAACATCCCATCATCAAGTCTTTTGAGCCCGGCGAAGATTGGGGCTGGTGCTACGTGGACGAGGTCGAACTTGACTTCTCGTGAGTGGCCCGCGCTGCCGCTGAAAGAATGGCAGAAGACCTGCGACACATTGCATATGTGGACGCAGATCGTGGGCAAGACGCGGCTCAAACTCACTCCACATCTCAATCACTGGTGGAACGTTACTCTGTATGTGACGCCACTTGGACTCACCACCGCACAAGTCCCCTTCGGCGAAAAAAGTTTTGAGGTGGAATTTGACTTTGCCGACCACGTGCTGCATATACGCACGAGCGAAGCAAAGCACCTTCGCATTCCGCTGTTCGATCGTTCAGTCGCGGATTTCTATCATCAATATATGGCTGGATTGCGGTCGTTCGGGATCGAAGTGGAGATCGACAAGATCCCGGATGAGTTCGCTGACCGCACACCATTCGATGAAGACGAACATCACGATTCGTACGACGCCGCGAAGGTGGCCGATTTTCATCGCATACTGGTGCATGCGGACGCCGCGTTCAAACAATTTCAGGCGCGGTTCGTAGGAAAGTGCAGTCCGGTGCATTTTTTCTGGGGATCATTCGATCTGGCTGTGACGCGCTTTTCCGGGCGATTGAACCCTAATGCTTCGGGCAGCCGCATGATGAAAGAAGCCTATTCGCACGAGGTGAGCAGCTGCGGATTCTGGCCTGGAGATGCGCGGTTTCCTGAACCGGCGTTTTATGCATACCAGGTTCCCACGCCATCGAGCTTCGGTGAGCAGAAAGTCAGCCCGAAGAATGCGATCTGGGACAAGAACCTTGGCGAATTCTTGCTCAGGTATGACGACGTACGAAAGGCCGAAAAACCGATTGAAGTCATCCTCGACTTCTGCCAAAGCACTTACGCGGCTGGCGCCGAGCTGGCCAAGTGGGACCGTCCGGCTTTGGAACGGGCGTAAAGGTCTCATCCCTGCCGCTGTTATTGTCAGCAATTTCCTTAGCTCAGCCACCTTTCTGTCTTAATCCTGTCAAATACTTGGCCGCCTAGTACTTTCGAGGGAACTTAGGCCAAAATTTCTGCGTAATAATCTTAGGTAAGCGACCGTCCTCATATATATGCGCATGTACTTTGACATTCTGGGCCAGATGCTCAAGACCCTTTGGGCCCACAAATTGCGCTCATTCCTCACCATGTTTGGCATTGCGTGGGGTGTGGGGTCATTGTTGCTTTTGGTCGGCCTGGGCGAAGGGTTCCGTTCTGGCAATCAACGCGAGCTGCGGGAGATCGGCGAGAACATCATGTTCATCTTCTCGGGCCAGGTTCCTGCTGCGGCTGGGGCTACCACCGGCGCGCGTCCTTATTACTTGACCTATGACGATGCCATGGCTATCCAAGCGGAAGCGAAAGACGTGCTCTATGTTTCGCCTGTGATCAACCGCCAGGACATTCGCGCGGTGAGCGCATACAACAACACCAACGGACAAACCTTCGGCGTGACTCCCAATTACAACAAGGTGCGTTACATCCCTCTGGCCGGCGGACGATGGTTCACAGACGCTGACAACGACGAACGGCGTCAGGTAGCGGTCGTGGGACACGAGATGCGCAAGAGCATGTTCCCAGGGCGCCCGGTACTCGGTGAGACGGTTGTGCTGAACGGCCTGCGGTTTCAGATCATCGGCTACATGGATACCGTGGGCAAAGATGAATCTGACAACGGCACCAACATCCGCATTTTTATCCCTTTCAACACCATGCGTGAATTCTTCCCGCTCAAGGGCAAAGAAAATATGCCTGAGGGCACCGTATCATTCATCAACTACAACCCCAAGACTCGTGACCTGCATGATGTGGCGCAGATGGAAGTGCGCCGCGTAGTGGCGCGCCGACATGGCTTTGATCCCACGAACGATGACGCATTCAATGAGTGGGACACCATTCAGAATGGCGACATGGTCGGCAAGATATTCACGGCCATGGATATGTTCCTCGGCAGCGTGGGGCTGGTGACACTGGCGCTTGGGGCGATCGGCATCATTAACATCATGCTGGTGGCAGTGACGGAGCGCACCAAAGAGATCGGATTGCGCCGCGCCCTGGGCGCGACTCGCAACAGCATTATGGCGCAGTTCTGCATGGAAGGCATGTTCCTCACGCTGATCAGCGGGGGCATCGGCATCGCGGTCTCAGGATTGTTCATGGCCGCGTTGGGCACGTTGCCATCGCCCGGCGGATTCGATCCGCCAAAGTTGGTCCCGTGGTCGGCGGCTGTGGCTGTTATCTCCCTTTCAATCGCCGGCACCGTCGCCGGGATCTATCCCGCGCGCAAGGCGGCTTTACTTGAGCCCGTGGAAGCTTTACGTAAGGAATAACGAATGTTCACCGATCTGCTAGGACAAGCTTACGGCGCCATGCAGCACAACAAACGCCGCACCATGCTCACCATGCTCGGCATGGCCTGGGGCATCGCTACCGTCGTGTTGCTGCTGGCGTATGGTTCTGGATTCGGTCGCGCCATCAATACCATCTTCGCTTCGTTCGGTGCGAAAGTGATCGGAGTATTCCCTGGGCGAACCTCGCAACAGGCGGGTGGCTCGAAAGCCGGCACTCAGGTCCGTCTAGAAATGGCAGATGTTGACCGATTGAGCAATTCCGTTCCTTTGATCAAGCACATCTCGCCGGACGCGGGAAAGCAAGCCGCCGTGAGCTATGAGAACCGCAGTTTCCAATTCCCGGTAAGCGGCAATAACTCAGGGATCCAGCGGATCAGGAACCTGTCGCCAGAGATGGGTAGGTTCTTCAATGAGACGGATGATGACCAACGCGCGCGAGTAGCGGTCATCGGCTCGGAAGCGAAGACCAAACTTTTTTCCGGTCAGTATGCATTGAACCAGACCATTCGGATTGATGGCATCAGTTTCACGGTGATCGGCGTACTTAACCCGAAGATGCAGGAAGGCAATGACGACATCAATCGAGTGATCTACATCCCGTTCAATACAATGAGCGATCTCAAGAATACTCAGTATCTTGACGGCATCTGGATCGATTACGAGTCGAACGAGTACACGAAGATCGAGAAGATGGTTCGGGAAACGTTGGCGAACGCGCATAGCTTCCGTCCTACCGACGAACGCGCGGTCTTCGTCTTCAACTCCATGAAGCAGGTCAAACAGTTTGAGATTGTGACCGCGGGATTGCAGATATTGCTGGCATTTATCGGCACGCTGACCCTGGGAATCGGTGGCGTGGGTCTGATGAACATCATGCTGGTGGCGGTGACGCAACGTACGCGTGAGATCGGCGTGGAAAAAGCGCTGGGCGCGCAGAAGAAACACATCATGACACAGTTCCTTGCGGAAGCTATGGTCATTACATTTGCCGGCGGCATCTGCGGCATCGTGCTGGCTTATCTGGTGTCGTTCGGCGTGGGCCGCATCACTTTCTATAGCGCGCTGGCTAAGAACGCTGAGGCGGCGGACATCCGCTTGATCATCTCGCCGCTTAGCCTGGTGGTTTCGACTGTGATTCTGGTGATAGTGGGCGTCATCAGCGGCATGTTGCCCGCGATGCGAGCTGCGAACCTGGATCCCATTGAAGCGTTGCGATACGAGTGAAGCATTTGTAATTTGTGATCGGTAATTTGTAATTGAAAGGCAAAAGCAAAAGGCGCTCGAAGAATATCGAGCGCCCCTTTTGTTTCGCCACAACTTTGACTTTGCTTTTAAATTGCAAATTACAAATTACAAATTACAAATGCGTTAGTTCCCGTTGCTAGAAGGTTCCTTCTTATACGGCGCCTGCATATAACGGCGAGCCTCATCTAGCGCCCCTTGGGTGTTGTCGTTGGTCTGCAGGGCCTGGCGATATTCGTTGGTGGCGCGTTCGCGCTGCCCGGTCACGTCAAAGATCTTGCCTAGCTGGATGTGGCTCCAGACCTCGGTCCATCGTGGCTCGCCATCGCCATTCAAAGATTCGCGATACGCATTGGCTGACGCTTGATAGTTATGCTGCAGGAAGAAGACCTCAGCGATGCGATAGTGCGCGAGCGAGCTATTGCTATTTTCTTTGAGCGCCTTATTGAATTCTGAGAGAGCAGTCGCATAGTCGCCTTGTTGCACGGCTTGTTGTCCGCGGAGAATGGCCACGCGGACTTTTAGGTCGGGAGACTCTTTGAGTACCCAGTTGTTGGGATCGATAGAGATGCGACGTGGCTTGCCGAACGTATCTACCGCGTAAGTAGAACGCGTCCCGACTACCTCGATGCGCTTCATCTCCGGCTGACCGTCAGTATCCACGCGGATTTCCATGGGCATGCGGAACAGGTCAAGGTCTTGTGTGATCTCACCCGTCACCCGGAAGCCTTTTGCCACACGATAGACGGCATATTTGTTCTTGAACTCAGGTGCGCCGGTGCCATCCAGCCATTGGGAGAAGAAAGCGGTGAGATTGTCTTCTTTATTACCTTCGGAGTAGACGGCCTGTGCCAGGTCTTCAAAGGCCTGCGCCTTGACGGATTTTCCCGCGTTCTGCAGCAGAAAGTTTTTGACCGCGCGGTCGAAATCGGCGGTGCCCATCACCCAGCGCAGCATGTGGAAGATCATGCCGCCTTTGTCGGTGGTGAGCTGCTGGAATTGCGGTGAGAACATGTCAAGCTTTCCCGCGCTTGAAAGTGGGATCGTGTCATAAGCGAGCGCGCCTACGGCCATGTCTCGCGTAGCTTCTTCGAATCCTGCTTGGCCGGAAGCGTTCTCGACGTAGCGCACTTCGGAATAGCGTGCGCCGCCATCCTGGATCCAGAAGTCATCACGAGTCGCAGGGCTGACGGCAACACCCCACCACTGATGGGCAATGGCATTCGCCAATAAGCGATAGTTGCCTTTTTCGTTGATGTCACGCGAGGCTAGGCCGGCGATCTGTGGTGCCCATGTAGAAGGGACCGAATCATCTGGAAGTTCCACGATGTTGAGGTCGGTTGCCGGTGCCGCGCCGAAGAGGCCGGAATAGAAGTTGAATTCTTTGCCCGCGGTCGCCGCATAACTGGCGCTAAATGCGCTCTTGTTCGGGCGGAAGAATGTGCGGATGGTGGCGCCACCTTCACTCGTGGCTGTTTCATTGAAGACGCCGGCGATGATGGTGCCAGGGAAGCTCGCCTTTTCCGAAGTAAAGATATAAGTGGTCTTGCCCGCGCCGGCGGGTTTCTTAGTCGCGATGCCGCTTCCCACGACGCGCATCTCCGTGGGCACAGTTACGTTTATGGTGGAAGTGAATCTCTCAGTGCCGTAGCCAACGACAGGGAACCATCGTCCCCCATAGAGTAGCTCGCAAATATCGGTCCCGATGTAGGCAAGCTTTAGACCTTCCACCGGACTGTCATCTGCGGTGGCCAGTGTGCCTTCGTAGTCGAAAGTAAAAGTAGTAGTCGTGCCCCTGGCGATGGTGTTGGGAAGCGGGATGCGAAGCGTCGAATCCTGTGTCACACGTTCGGGCGCAAGCGGCTTTCCGGCCGCATCAGTGATCTTGGTTGGGTGCAGGTCATTATGCAGTTCGAAGACCGCGATGCTGAGGTCTTCAAGCGCAGTGAAATTCACCTTCGCGCGCGCGACTAATTTGTGAGTGGCTGGGAAAAGCTCTGCGTCGATCTGGTAATCATTAATGTGCAGACGCGGACGTTCAGCGGCACTGGCGGCGAGTGGGGCCGCAAGAATCAGGCAGGCCAGCGAAGAGAGGATGAGACGTCGCAGGGCCCGTCGTGCGATTCGCATATCCAAAGAAGTCTCCAGAGTAGCTGTTACTAGTTCGATGAGAAATTGTACAGAAAAGATGTTTTTTCCGTTATTTACAGAACGCACGGCGGGGCCTTTCATGCGCAGGCAATCACGCCAATAGGCCTTGCACGGCTCGAGCGGCGCGATCAGAGGCTGATTCAGTTTGAGAGAAAGGATGCAAGCGTCGCTTGACCTCGGCCAAGTCGGCCATCATCGCGGAGCGCGGGGACCCGTCAGGGATGAGCTCGCGTAGATGTTTGACAATATTTTTCGCCGTAAAGTCCCCCTGGATCAGTTCGGGGACGACGCGTTTTTCCGCTATCAAGTTCGCCATTGCGTAATGCGGAACTGAGACGAGGTGGCGTCCGAAGGTGTACGTTAGCGGCGATACACGGTAAACGACGACGAACGGATTGCCGGCGAGGGCGGCTTCGACCGTTGCTGTCCCGCTGGCGACGATGGAGGCGCGTGCGTGGGCGAGAGCGGCGGGCGCGTCCTGGACGAGACAGATATGCGGCTCAGTGATTTGGGCGTGAATCCAGCCTTTAGTGAGCGTGGAAGCTACCGGCAAAATGAATTCGAAGTCAGGGCCGAGTTGCATAGCGGCCTTCAACATTGTTTGAAGATTGCGCTTGATCTCTTGTCTTCGGCTGCCGGGCAGTAGCGCG
>JAICLA010000033.1 GCA_025927695.1 Terriglobales bacterium
AGGATGACGATCGTTACCACCGCCACGCCGGCTTCCGGCAACTTCCACCCGCTGAGATCAAGAAAGTAGCGTGAGAAAGTCACGGTCACCGCCGCCATTCCGCCCGTCTGGATGACCAGCAGCAACACCCAACCATAAAGAAAGGCCGGCAGCGCGCTGTACGCTTCCCGAATGTAGGCATATTGCCCGCCAACGCGTGGCAATCGCTCGGCAAGTTCTGAATAAATGAACGCGCCCAGCAACGCGATGATCCCGCCTGCTCCCCACGCGCCTAGTATCAGCGCTGGCGTATGCAGCCGTTGCGCGACGACATAAGGATTGATAAATATGCCCGCCCCGATGATGCCGCCCATCACCAACATGGTGGCGTCAAACATTCCTAGTTTTCGGGCAAGCTCCGGCTGTGAAGACATCGCGAATGAGTGTACAACGTCAGTTGAGCGGATTCGGAGCGCCGAAATTACGCTTGCGCAGGGTGCGCCGGATGCCCCGAGATATGTTCGCCGCTGAGTCCTTCGATAGGCTTTTCTTTATGTCCCTTGATGCGGATCTGCAGGCGATCCATATAAAGGTAGATGACCGGCGTGGTGTAGAGGGTGAGCATCTGGCTGAAGATCAGCCCGCCCACAATGGCGATACCCATGGGCCGCCGCAACTCAGAGCCCACATTCGTCCCCAAAGCCAGAGGTAATGCACCCAGCAATGCTGCCATCGTCGTCATCATGATGGGGCGAAAGCGTAGCATGCAAGCGTCGAAGATCGCCTGTTCTGGTTCTTTGCCTTCGTTCCGTTCGCCTTCAATGGCCACGTCCACCATCATGATGGCATTCTTCTTCACAATGCCGATCAGCAGAATGATCCCAATGAATGCCATCACGCTCAATTCGGTATTGAAAAGCAGCAGCGCCAACAACGCGCCAATGCCTGCCGATGGCAGTGTAGAGAGAATCGTGACCGGATGAATGTAGCTCTCATACAACACTCCCAGAACAATGAACACCGTGAAGATGGCTGACGCGATCAACCAAGGCTGGCTCTTGAGTGAATCCTGGTAAGCAGCAGCTGTGCCTTGGAATTTTGCAGAGACGGCTGAAGGCAGGCCGATCTCCTGCATCGCTTTATTCACCGCAGCAGAAGCCTGGCTCAACGAAACGTCTGGCGCGAGGTTAAATGACATGGTGACTGCCGGGAAAACGCCTTGGTGTGACACCGATAGCGGTGTGTTGCCGGTCTCATAGTGAGAGAAGGCGGACAATGGTACCTGGGACCCAGATGAGGAGCGTACATATATCTGTCGCAGGTCATCTGGATGCCCCTGGAAATGGGGATCGACTTCCATCACGACATGGAACTGATTTAGCGGTTGGTAGATAGTGGAAACCTGACGCTGTCCGAACGCGGAATAAAGAGCGCTGTCCACATTAGCAGGATTGATCCCCAGCCGCGCTGCCGTATCACGATCGATCACCAAGCGCGTCTCTAATCCCTTATTCTGCTGGTCCATGTTCACGTCATGCAGCATGGGGATGGTTTTCAGTTTTTGCAGAGCCAGCGCTGACCATTTATTCAACTCGTCAAGGTTTTCGTCTTGCAACGTGAATTGATATTGCGAATTGCTCTGCCGTCCGCCAATATGCAAATCCTGCGTGGCTTGCAGATACAGTGTTGATCCCGGAATGTGGCTCAGTTTAGGACGCAGGCGGTTGATGACTTGGTCCGCGCTCAGTTTGCGCTCCTTAAGCGGTTTCAAAGTCACAAACATTCGGCCGGAATTTCCTGATCCATTAAATGCCACGACATTCTCTACGGCCGGATCTTCTTTCACTATGCCGGCAAATTCATCCATCTTCTTGCGCATGGTCGCAAAGGAACTGTCCTGGTTACCTTGGATGGAGCCACCCAAGCGGCCATTATCCTGCTGCGGGAAAAAGCCTTTTGGAACAATCGTATACAGGTAAACACTCAACCCAATGGTGAGCAGTGTGACTACCAGCATGATGGGCTGATGTCTCAGGACCCACCGCAGACTATCGCGATACATCTCAAGCAGGTCATTGAAGAAACGCTCGCTTAAACGATACATCCTGCCGTGCTTTTGCTTGTCAGGCGGGCGTAGAAACACGGCGCACATCATGGGCGTGGCGCTCAAGGAAACGAGCATGGATATACCGATCGCCACGCTCAGCGTCACTGCGAATTCCCGGAACATTCGGCCGACAATTCCACCCATCAGGAGAATAGGAATGAATACTGCGACCAGTGAAGTGCTCATCGACAGCACTGTGAAGCCGATCTCTGATGAACCCTTCATCGCCGCCTTGAAGGGCGAGAGACCTTCTTCCACGTGTCGCGTGATGTTCTCGATCACCACGATGGCATCATCCACGACGAAACCGGTAGAGACCGTCAGAGCCATTAGCGATAAATTGTCCAGTGAGTAATTCACCAGATACATCACACCGAATGTGCCGATAAGTGACAGTGGCACCACCAGCCCCGGGATCATGGTCACGCTCAGGTTTCTCAGGAAGAGGAATACAACTATGATCACCAGGAGAATGGAGATCATCATGGTGTGCTCGATGTCGGTCACGGAAGCGCGAACCGTCGTCGTGCGGTCCAACACCACGTCAAGCTTGATCGCCTGGGGGATCGATGCGCGCAATTGCGGCAGCTCCGCGATCACGCGGTCCACGGTAGCAATGATGTTCGCGCCCGGCTGGCGGAACACTATGATGAGCACCGCTGGTTTGCCGTTGGACCGCCCGGCGTTGCGGACATCTTCCACGGAATCTTCTACGTCAGACACATCACTCAGACGCACCGGCGAACCGTTGTTGTAAGCCACGATCAGTGATTTGTACTGGTCAGCTTGCTTCAGTTGGTCGGTGTCATAGATCGCCCACGCGGAATTCGCGTCATGGAACATACCCTTAGGCTTGTTCGCATTAGCCGCGCTGAGTGTTGTTGCTACTTGGTCGAGTCCTACGCCATACGCGGTCAGCGCAGTTGGATTCGCTTCCACGCGCACCGCGGGTCGAGCGCCGCCGCTCGGGCTCGCCTGTCCCACGCCTTCGATCTGCGACAGTTTCTGCGAGAGGATGGAATCCGCCGCGTCATAGATGCGCGGCAATGGCACCGAGTCTGACGTTAGCGCCAGGATCATGATGGGCGCGTCTGCCGGGTTGATCTTGCGATAGTGCGGATTGCTGGGAAGATTGGCGGGCAACTGGCTGCGCGCAGCGTTAATGGCTGCTTGTACGTCTCGGGCGGCCGCGTCAATGTCACGGTTCAGGTCGAACTGCAGCGTGACGTTCGTGTTTCCCATCGAGCTGGAGGAAGTCATTTCATTCACTCCAGCGATGCGACCGAACTGTCTCTCCAGCGGCGTAGCTACCGCGGATGCCATGGTCTCAGGACTCGCTCCGGGCAAACTCGCCGACACTGACACGACGGGATATTCCACCTGCGGCAGCGGAGCTACTGGCAGGCGGAAGAACGCCAATCCACCGGCAAGCAGCAATGCAACCGTCAGCAATGACGTTGCGATTGGCTTGCGAATGAATGGCGCTGAGATATTCATAGATTGTTTAGTCCGCCGGTACTGGCTCGGGCATTTGTTCACGTCCGCCCGCACGGAACCGCTCAAAGCGTCGTGAGAGGCGATCGAACCACAGATAGACGACTGGCGTGGTGTAAAGAGTCAGCACCTGGCTGAAGATCAATCCGCCCACGATGGAAACTCCCAACGGACGCCGCAACTCCGAACCGGTTCCACTACCTAACGCCAGGGGAACACCGCCGAGCAATGCGGCCATAGTAGTCATCATGATGGGGCGAAAACGCAGGAGCGAAGCTTCGTAGATCGCGTCATAAGGCGCCTTGCCCTGGTCGCGCTCAGCTTCCAGCGCGAAGTCGATCATCATGATGGCATTCTTCTTCACGATGCCGATCAACAAGATGATGCCTATCAGCGATACCACCCCAAGGTCCATATGGAACAGCAGTAGAGCGATGATCGCACCGACTCCCGCAGAAGGCAGCGTCGAAAGGATGGTGATGGGGTGGATGTAGCTTTCATACAAAACACCCAGCACTATATACACGGTAACAATGGCCGCCAGCACCAGCCACACTTCACCTGCGAGCGAATTCTGGAATGCCCGCGCGGTGCCTTCGAAGCTTGTTTGGATACTCCGCGGCAGATGGATATCTGCTTCGCTCTGCTGTATTCCCTTCACCGCATCACCAAGTGACGCGCCCGGTGCAAGGTTGAATGAGATGGTCACCGCCGGGAACTGTCCCTGGTGATTCAAAGAGAGCGGCGCTGTCTGGGGTTCTAGATGGGTGAACGCCGTAAGTGGGACCTGCTCGCCTGTGGATGAACGCACAAAGATATTCTTCAGAGAACTCGGATCCTGTTTGAACCGCGGCTCTACCTCGAGCACGACGTGGTACTGATTCAACTGCGTAAAAATGGTGGAGACCAGTCGTTGGCCGAAGGCGTCATAAAGCGTGTCATCGATCTGTTGCGGCGTGATGCCGAATCGCGCAGCAGTATCGCGATCGATCACTAGCGTCGCGGCTAGTCCTTGATTCTGCTGGTCGCTGGCAACGTCTGTGAGTGCCGGCACCTGTTGCAGCTTTTGCACAAGGCGCGTTGTCCAAGTCCCAAGCTCGGCGGGGTCCGCATCTTCCAAGCTGTACTGATATTGCGTACGGCTCACGCGGTCTTCCACGGTAAGGTCTTGCACAGGCTGCATGTAGAGCGTGATGCCGGGGATCTTTTCGAGCTGCGGCTGCAGCCGCCGGATGATCGCCGAAGCATTAGCGCTTCGGTCGTCATGCGGCTTCAAATTGATAAGGAAGCGACCGCTATTTGTAGTCACGTTCGTGCCATCCACGCCAATGAACGAGGACAAGCTGGCAATATCCGGGTCGGAGAGGATGACCTTCGCCAGCTGCTGCTGGCGCTGAGCCATGGCGTTGAAAGACGTGCTTTGCGGCGCTTCCGATATGCCCACGATAGCGCCTGTATCTTGCACCGGGAAGAAGCCTTTCGGCACGATCCAGAACAAGAAGAGCGTGAGCAGCAGCATGCCTACGGTCACGACCAACGTCAGGGTCTGGTGGTCCAATACGACTTTCAGCGTCTGGCCATACTTCTCGATCACATAATTAAATGTGTTCTCTGACCAGTGATATATCTTGCCCTTCTTCTCTTCCGACTTCGGCTTCAGCAGCTTCGAACACATCATCGGCGTGAGCGTGAGAGAGATGAACGCTGAGACCAGGATCGTCACGCTGAGGGTGACTGCGAATTCACGGAAAAGCCGCCCGACGATATCTCCCATGAAAAGCAGCGGTATCAATACAGCGATCAGCGAAACCGTGAGCGAGATGATGGTGAAGCCGATCTGCCCCGAACCTTTCAGCGCGGCGTCCAGAGGCGAAAGGCCTTCCTCGAGATAGCGATCGATGTTCTCAATCATCACGATAGCGTCGTCCACCACGAAACCCGTGGAGATGGTCAATGCCATCAGCGAAAGATTGTCGAGGGAGTATCCCAGCAGGTACATCACGGCGCAGGTCCCAATCAGCGAAAGCGGCACGGCGACGCCGGGGATGATCGTTGCGAACCACGTTCGCAGGAACAAGAAGATGACCATGATCACGAGGCCGATGGTCAGCAGCAGTTCGAAATCCACATCATGAATGGACGCGCGGATCGTCTCCGTACGGTCCGTAAGTATCTGCACTTTCACAGCGGCAGGCAGGCTGGCCTGCAATCGCGGCAACGCATTCTTGATGTTGTCCACCACGCCAATGATGTTGGCGCCCGGCTGCCGTTGGATGTTCATGATCACTGCTGGCGTAGTGTTCATCCAGGCGGCTTGCTGATCATTCTCCGTAGCGTCTACCACATTCGCCACGTCTGAAAGTCTCAGCGGCGCGCCGTTCTTATACGCGATGATCAGGTTCTCGTATTGCGCCCCGGATGTCAGCTGATCGTTCGCGCCAATCGTGAACTGCTGGCGAGGCCCGTCGATCACACCCTTTGCTTGGTCAACGTTGGCAGTCCCCAGCGCAGTGCGCAAATCTTCTAGACTCAAACCATTCGCAGCTAGTGCCGTAGGATTCGCCTGGATTCGCACCGCGGGCTTTTGTCCGCCGCTGATACTTACCAGTCCTACGCCCGTCAGCTGGGAGATCTTCTGCGCAAGTTGCGTATCGGCAATGTCTTCGACTTTGGAAAGCGGCAAAGAGACCGAGGTCAAAGCCAGCGTCAAGATCGGCGTATCCGCCGGATTCACTTTACTGAAGATCGGCGGATTAGGCAGGTCACGCGGCAAGAATGTTCCGCCGGCGTTGATTGACGCCTGCACTTCCTGCTCCGCGATATCAATATTCTCGTCGAGGTTGAACTGCAGTGTGATGATCGAGCTCCCGAAAGAGCTCGTCGAGGTCATCTGGCTCAATCCTGGGATCTGCCCGAACTGGCGCTCCAGCGGCGCAGTCACAGACGAAGACATCACATCCGGGCTAGCGCTCGGATAAAAAGTCACGACCTGGATCGTCGGATAATCCACCTGCGGCAGCGCGGATACCGGCAGTTGCGTGTACGCAACTACGCCCACCAGCAACAACGCTACCATCAGTAGCGTCGTCGCGATCGGACGCATGATAAAGATTCTTGACGGGCTCATTTACTTATTTCCGCGACGCTGATGTTGGCCCTGTGCGTTTGGTTGACGGCGTTGTTCCTGTTGCTGATTAGGCTGTTGCTGGTTCTGCTGGCCGGCCTGAGGCTGCTGGCCGTTCGGCTGCGCGTTCGGAGTCTGCCCGGTCGGCGCCTGCGCCCCAGGTGTTTGTTGGCTATTGTCACCACCTCGACTGCGCCGACCGCCCTGCCCACCACCACCGCCGGCACTTGTCGAGACCTTGCTGCCCGGGCTCAACTTATCTTGCCCGTCGGTCACCACAACATCTCCCGCCGCAAGCCCCTGATCGATTACCGTTTGGTTGCCGTTATTGATGCCTGGTTGCAGCGTGCGCATGTCAACCGTGCTATCAGGCTTCACAACAAACGCGAACGCGCCTTGCGAACCATGTTGCACGGCCGCCGCCGGCACAACGGTCACGTTCTTCTTCACGTCGAGCAAAAGCCGCGCATTCACGAACTGGCTCGGCCAGAGCAAGCCATCCTTGTTCTGCGAGATCGCTTTCAGCTTCACGGTGCCGGTCGTCGGATCGATCTGGTTGTTGACCGTGACTAGATTGGCCGTGCCCAACTTCGTCTGGTTATCGCGGCTGTAGATGTCAACAGGCAGCGAGCCACCGTGGAACTTCTCCAGTACAGATGGCAAGCTATCTTCCGGGATCGTGAATATGATCGAGATCGGCTGCAGCTGCGTGATGACCGCAATACCGTTGGCGTCATTCGCGTGGACCACGTTGCCAACGTCCACCTGCCGCAACCCTACTTTGCCATTGATCGGCGACGTGATCTTCGTGTAGCTCAGGTTCAGCTTCGCATTGTCAACGTTCGCCTGGTCAGCGCGGACCGTTCCTTCCAGCTGTCCTTTGGTCGATTCCTGCGCGTCGTAATCTTGCTGCGAAACGATTCCCTGCTTAAATAAGTCCTGATATCGCGCAAAATTTCTCTGCGCGATCGTCAGTTGTGACTGGTCACGATAAAGCGTCGCTTCCGCCTGACTCACGGCTACCTGATATTGCCGTGGATCGATCTCCGCCAACAACTGTCCCGTCTTTACGTCTTGACCTTCCTTGAAATTGATCGCGATTATAGGTCCATCAACCCGGCTTTTTACGGTGACCGTGTTGAAGGCCTCAACTGAGCCCAGCCCATCAAGGTAAACCGGCACATCTTCACTTTTCGCGGTCGCAACTGAAACAGGGATAGCTTGGCCCGCGCCTTGCGTACCGCGGCGTCCACCGCCGCCGCCCGGCCCTGCCGCTCCCGCTGGTTGACTATGTGATTCTTTGTAGGCATACACACTTAAGCCTGCCAGCACCACAATCACGAAAATAATGATCAGTTTCTTGCGCATTCCTTAGCCTTCAGCCAAACTTCGAGTCAAGTATATAGATTTGTGGAACCCATCAATGTTAGTCAAGATTGACAACAGCAATGTAAAGGTTTGTGAAGTCAATCATTTAGCGACTAAACAATTCTTTACAGCCGTAGCATGACTGCGGAACGAGAATAGATTGCATGAGCCGGATCCTTGTCATAGACGACGACCGCGAGTTGGCGGAGCTGCTCCAAGAATTTCTAGTCCCCGAGGGCTTCACCATCGATACAGCTTTTGACCACTCCAGCGGTCTGGCCAAGGCCCTTAAGTCTGAAGCCGATCTCATCGTTTTAGATGTAATGCTGCCCGGGGGCAGTGGTTTTGAACTGCTTAAGAAACTCCGCGCATCCAGCACCAAGGTCCCCGTCATATTGTTGACCGCGCGAGGTGAGGCTATTGATCGCATCGTCGGCCTCGAGATCGGCGCGGATGACTATCTTCCTAAGCCCTTTGACCCTCGCGAACTCTTGGCCCGCATCAAAGCCATCCTGCGTCGCACAGCTTCGTCGGGCAATGCCGGCGGTGAAGACGACGTGGCCACAGTCGGTGATATCACGCTCTCGCCCGGAACACGCACCGTAGTCTGCGGTGGACAGGAAGTGGACCTCACCAGCGTAGAATTCAATGTATTGGAACTGCTTCTTCGCAACGCTGGCACGGTTGTTACGCGTGAAGAGCTTGCTCAGACAGCGTTAGGACGCCCGCTCGCACCTTTTGATCGCAGCGTAGATGTTCACGTCAGCAAACTACGTAAGAAATTAGGTGGCGGCGAAGAGGATTCTGAGAATAGGATCAAGACTGTCCGCGGCGTGGGCTATATTTTCGCCGCTGCACCGGCACGCCGACAAAACGCATGACCCGCAGACTCTTTTGGAAGATCTTCATCTCGTTCTGGCTAGCTCAGATGGCGTTCATCGCCTACATGGGCGTTCGCGCCAATCAGCTTTACGGCACCCAAGGACCGTTGTGGCATCAGGTTGCGCAAAAGACCATGCCACTCATCGGCCAGGACGCCTTACAACAATTCCAATCTGGGGGACAGGCAGCACTCAACGCCGAACTCGCAAAAGATTCTGATTCAGAGCGCATCCACTATTGGCTGTTAGATCCCCAAGGCAACGATCTCACCGGAGTCGCTTACCCACCGCCGGTTAACGATGCACTGCAGGCTCGCAAATCGGGACGAGACATCGGTGACCAAGGCAACAATGCGGTGCTCTTCGTTGATGTTAAAGACTCGAGCGGCAAAAGCTACACTTTGATGGGCCATTTCCTTTTGAACCGCTCCAGTAGTCTCTTCCGCGGTGAAGGCCTCATCCGCGCCATCTTTATAAGTTCCCTGCTCTCAGGACTCACCTGCTTGTTGCTGGCGCATTATTTGACGCGCCCCATTCGCATCTTGCGCGGGGCTACGCAACAACTCGCCGGTGGTGATCTCGACGCACGTGCCGGTAAAGATTTGGGCAGTCGTTCGGATGAGATCGCAGACCTTGTCCGCGACTTCGATCTTATGGCTGCGCGCCTCAAAGATCTGCTCCAGAGCCAACGTCGTCTCTTGAGCGACGTCTCTCACGAACTGCGTTCTCCACTCGCCCGCCTTCGCGTAGCCCTCGCACTGTCACGACGAAGCGAAGATGCCGCGCAAAACACATCGCATGATCGCATTGAGCGTGAGGTCGAGCGCTTAGACGAACTCATCGGACGCATCCTTACGCTCTCGCGCCTTGAAAGTGGCCAAGTCAATCCACCCATGACGCCGCTCAACCTGAATGACATCGCGCAAGAGGTAGTAGAAGACGCGAAGTACGAGGCCGATCGCACCGGCCATTCGGTACAGCTTGAGACGACGAGTCAAGTCCGCGTCAACGGCAACGAAGATCTTTTGCGTAGCGCTATTGAGAACGTCGTGCGCAATGCCATTTACTACACGGCCGGCAGCGAACCAGTCACCGTGAAGCTGTCCACACAGAACGACAGCGCCGTTGTCACCGTCCGCGATCATGGCCAAGGCGTCCCTGAAGCCATATTGCCAGACTTATTCCGTCCCTTCTATCGTGCCGATGATTCGCGCATGACCGGGACCGGCGGCACGGGGCTGGGACTCGCCATCGCTGAGAAAGCGGTCAAATTGCATGGTGGTTCCATCTCAGCGCGCAATGCGTCGCCCAATGGCTTGATCGTGGAATTGATTGTTCCGTGTATCGCCAGCGTGAAGCCGCCGGCGAAAGAACGCGAACCTATCCCGCAGAACGTTTAGCCGGGGACCTAAGCCGCTTCCGAACTTCCCAATACCAGCTCTATCGTAGGCACCAGCGCGCCTAATTCATCCTGCAAACAAACGCCCGCATCAATACAGCGCGGAAGCGGATCTAACAATTGTGTGGACAGAAGGATCACCGGTACCGCCGCGCGGAAACTCTTGACGAACTTCGCCAAGCCTAGACTGACCTTGCCAGTGGCGCGTTGATCGATCACAATCGCTTCCACCTGGCGCATCGAAAACAATTTCGCGACTGCGCCCAATGAACGGCTCGCGCTCACCAGCCGGAATCCTGACGTTTTCAATTTCCCAATGATGGAGTTTGACGAAGAAAGATCGTCTGCCACATAGAGGATCGTGCGTTGTGGGTTCATTCGGTGTCCTGAACCCAATTGACTCCGCAAACCGCACGAAGGTTCAGCGGTTTTACAAAACTTTACTTACTTTACATTTGCGACATCCAAAAACGTAAATCCCCAGGTTGCGGGCGCGTCGGTCGTCATCTCCGGTCACACCCATGCGCCGTTAAAGGAATTGAAGAACAGCGTACTTTATCTGAATCCCGGTAGCGTCGGCCCGCGAAGGTTCAATCTTCTGTCTCAATGGCAAAGCTGATACTGATCGACGACACGGTCAAAGCTGAATATGATCGAGTTGGTCGCCTAGCTGGCGCGAATGCGCGGATCGACAAGCGAATAAATAGCATCCGTAAGGAAGTTCACTGCGATGTAAGTCAGGCCAATCGCCAGAATGCATCCCTGCACCAAAAAGTAATCACGATTGCCGATGGCGGTGAGCGTTAGCCTCCCGATTCCCTTCCAGGAAAAGATCGTCTCAGTAACAATCGCCCCCGCGAGTAACGAACCGAATTGCAAGCCTACAACCGTGATCACAGGAATCAACGCATTGCGCAGTGCATGCTTATAGACCACTTCATGCTCTGACAGCCCTTTAGCGCGCGCCGTGCGAACGTAGTCCTGACTCAACTCTTCCAGCACCGAGGTTCGCACCATCCGCGTAAGGATTGCCGCAAGCGAGCCGCCAAGTGTGATAGCGGGAAGAATTAGGTATCCCCAAGTGGAAGGCTTCGTCCAACTGGCTGTACCCGAAACCGGCAGTAGCCCGAGCCCGATAGCGAAAAATAAAATCAGCACCGGGCCCAGCGCGAAGTTCGGAAAAGAAAGTCCCGTGAGGCTGACCATGCTGATCGCACGGTCATCCCATTGATTGCGCCTACGTGCGGAACGAACGCCCGCGGGAACTGATATCCCCACTGCTATCAGCATGGCTGCGAATGTGAGCAGCAGCGTGGAAGGATATGTCTGCTTGATAAGCGTTGTGACCGGCTGGCGCAGCCGCAGCGACTTGCCCAGGTCTAACTTCGCTACACCTTTCCAGTAATTCAGATATTGCTTGGATAGCGGCTGGTCTAGCCCGTATAGCTTTCGCGCAGCTTCAATATCGGCGCCGGTCGCGCCTTCACCCAGCATCTGCCGCACCGGATCGCCCGGTACGAGATGGATCATTAGGAAGACGACCGACACCACCAGCCATAGCACCGGCAGTGTGTAGAGCACTCGCCGAAATACGAAGCTAGCCATTAGCGGGCTTCCTGCGCCTTCGCTTCAACGGTCTCGATCTTCACTTTAGCGATGCGATGCCCTGCCATGGAAAGCACCGTAAACCGATTGCCATCGAACTCAAAGGTCTCGCCGCCAGTGGGTATCTTTCCCACGCGCGAAAGAATGAATCCGGCAAGGGTCTCGAAACCTTCATCGCGGGGCAGCACAAGATGATGTTTAGTCTCGAGGTCGCGGATGTTCTCGGAGCCATCCAGCACAGCCGCGCCGCTCGCCAAAAACAATGACGGCTGCTCGGCCACATCAAACTCGTCTTCCATCTCGCCAACGATCTGTTCCAGCGCGTCTTCCACCGTCACCACGCCCGCGGTCGATCCGAATTCATCCACCACAACCGCAAGATGCCGCTTGCGTTTCTTGAACTCTTCCAACAGGTCGATCACCGGCTTGCTCTCAGGCACCACCATGACCTCGCGCATCACGTTGGCAACCGTCAAACGCTGGGCCGAAGATCGCGCAGCTTCTGAAGACAGCTTCAGATGCATAAACCGCGAAAGGTCTTTCGAGTACAGCAAGCCAACAATATTCTCCGTGCCCAACTCCGGGTCATAAACCGGCACACGCGAGTGCTGCTCTTCCACTACTTTCGTTATGGCCTCATTCAACGGCATGTTCGAGGGCAACGCGAACATCTTCGTGCGCGGGATCATGATCTCGCGCACGGAGAGATTGCTCAGCTCTAGCGTTCGGTGGATCACGTCTTCTTGCATCGACGGCAGCAATCCCACACGGCTGCTCGCCGTCACGATCAGCTTCAGCTCTTCTGGCGAATGAACACCGCCCTCGCGCATCTGGTGCGAACCGAACGCCCGCAGCACGAAGTTCGCGGTGTTGCTCATTAAATAGAGTGCCGGCTTCGCCACGGTCATGAATACGTCCATCGGACCGGCGATCGCCAGTGCCATGCGTTCAGCCCGCTGCAGGGCCAATGACTTAGGTACGATCTCGCCTAAAACCACATGAACAAAGCTGACCAGCGTGAAACCAACCACCAGACTGAAAGTATGGATATATGCAGGCGGTACTGGAACGCCATGCAGTAGGTTTTGCAGCATTTTGGCAAAGGTCGGCTCACCGGCGATACCAAGACCCAGGCTAGCCAGAGTCACGCCAAACTGCACGGCAGCCAGCAGCTGATCCAGGTGGGCATGCAGTTTTTGTACGGTTCGGGCGCCGATCCGGCCTGCGTCGGCCAGCTGCTGTATGCGGGTATCGCGGACGCTGACCAAGGCAAATTCGGCGGCCACGAAGAAGGCATTGGCTGCCACCAGCAATACGACCACGAACACCTGCAGCAGCGCAAAGGTGGGCATAAATCCAGATGATTCTAGCATTTTCAACAACTAACAAAAGGTGACCAAACTGGTGACCTGCCGTCTAAAAAAACGGCGAACGGGTAGGCACTGCAGGACTAAGCAATTTATGGAACCGACCGCCCTGTGTTGCCGTACTAAACTTTAGGTACATCCGCGGGGAGGCGTTTGGAGGCTTTATGGCGATGGGAAGTGGCAAGAAGAAGAATCGCAAACTGATCATTGGCATCATCGTGATCGTGTTGGTAATCGTGGTTGTGGCAGGCGTAATGTACGCCAAGTCCACGTCCACCAAGATCGATGAATCCAAGATCGCGAAGGTGGAGCAGGGCGACCTGGCCAAGAGCGTAGTGGCCACAGGCAAGATCACTCCCATCACCCAGATCGAGATCAAATCCAAGGCCAGCGGCATAGTAAAGAACCTGTTTGCTGACACGGATGACAAAGTGAAAGCCGGCCAAGTGCTTGTCGAACTAGATCGCGAAGAGATCCAGGCGACACTTGATCAATCACGCGCTTCTCTCCAGGCCGCCGAAGCGAACCTGCGCGGCGCGCAAGCAGACATCGAGCGCGCAAAGTATGACGCGCAAGGCCCAGACATTCCGACGCTGCAACGCGCCTATGAGCGCGCCCAGCAGATGGCCAAAGACGGCGTGGTAGCGCAGTCAGCGCTTGACGATGCCCAACGCGCCTACGAGCTCGCTGTCAACAAGCGTGACTCCGGCCAAGCCAACCTGATCGTTGCCCGCGCCAAGGAAGCCCAGGCTAAGGCGCAAGTCGCCCAGCAGAAAGCTAACGTGGACCAGATCGAGAGCCAATATAAGTACGCCACCATCACAGCTCCCATCGATGGCATCATCCTCTCCCGCGACGTAGAGAAGGGTGACGCGGTCAGCTCCATCCTCGTCCTCGGCTCCGGCGCGACGCTCGTCATGACAATGGGCGACACGCACGAAGTCTACGTAAAAGGCAAAGTGGACGAGAGCGACATCGGCAAGGTCTATCTCGGCCAGCCGGCCCGCATCAAGGTTGAGTCTTTCAAAGACAAAACCTTTAACGGCAAAGTTACAAAGATCTCGCCCATGGGCACTGAGAAAGACAATGTGACCACGTTCGAAGTCCGCGTCTCCATTGACAATCCCGGCGGCGAGCTCAAAGCCAACATGACCGCCAACGCTGAGATCATCCTTGAGGAACACAAGAACGTGCTGTACATCCCCGAGGGCGCGCTGATCTATGACAAAGACAAGAATGCTTCCGTTCAAGTGCCGGATCCTAAGGCTCCGGACGGCGTGCGCAAAGTCGCGGTCAAGGTCGGCATCTCTAACGGCTCCAAGACCGAGTTGCTGAGCGGCCTCAAGAAGGATGACAAAGTCGTCCTGCAGTAGGGCTAAAATAGAAGGAACCACCCCGTCATCGCATCCGTATATTTCTACGGATGCGATTGACCTTTTGGGCCTAAATCAGTCAAAACACTGGGAAGCTTATTCCCTAAAAGGGGTACACCCATGAAAGTTCGCCATTCCATTTTGCTTTCCACGGCTGCCCTGCTGCTGTTCACCCAAGCCGCACTGGCAGACGCCACGGGCTCGTTCTCACGCAACCTTAACGTCAGCGGCACGCCTGAAGTGGATGTTCGCACCGGCTCCGGAAACATCACGATCCACAGAGGCTCTGCAGGACACGTCAACATCGAGGCCCGTATCAAGGCCAGTGATCACTGGGGATGGGGTGGCGACAGCCGTCTTTCGCCGGAAGAGCGCGTGAAACGCATCGAGGCGAATCCGCCGATCGAGCAGAACGGCAACACCATCATCATCGGCAAGATCGAAGACAATGAGCTGCGCAACAACGTGTCCATCAGCTATGAGATCACAGTCCCGGACACGACTAAGCTGGAATCCCAGACCGGCTCGGGCAGCCAAAAGATCGAAGATCTTCGCGGCCCCGTGCGCGCTCAGACCGGTTCAGGCTCGATAGAGATCGGCAAGATTGGCGGGGAGAT
Source organism: Terriglobales bacterium (assembly GCA_025927695.1). Taxonomy (GTDB): domain Bacteria; phylum Acidobacteriota; class Terriglobia; order Terriglobales; family Acidobacteriaceae; genus JAICLA01. The sequence continues at coordinate 15,315 of JAICLA010000033.1, forward strand.
TGACGCGCAATCGGGCTCCGGCCACATTGAGATCGCCGGCGCTGATGGCAACGTTACGGCGCACACCGGCTCCGGCCACATCACCGTTCACGACATCAAAGCGGGACTGCGCGCCAGCACCGGTAGCGGCGGAATAGATGCCGACGGCGACGCGCGCAACGATTGGGATCTGCATACCGGCTCCGGCAGCATAGATGTGCGTACGCCGTCGTCGGCGGCATTTCACGTTGACGCAGAATCCGGTTCCGGTGGTGTGACCATCAATAAGCCCATCACTATGCAAGGCACCATCAGCCGTCGTCACATCGAAGGTTCCGTAGGCAGTGGCGGTCCAATGATGCGTTTGCGCACGGGTTCGGGCGGTATCGAAGTTAATTAGTCTGAGGTCACCAAAATGAAATCCATTAGACGTTCTCATCTCATCGTGGGGTTTGTGCTGGCATGCTCATCCGCACTTCTGGCGGATTCCAGCGGATCTTTCACCAAGACGCTTCAAGTCTCCGGCACGCCGGACGTGGAGATCTCGACCGGCTCGGGCGACATCACCGTCCACTCCGGCGGCGGCACGTCTATCACCGTCAATGCCCGGATCAGAGTAAGCGATCAGTGGTTCGGCGGCGGCAATCTCTCCGCGGACGAAAAAGTAAAACGCCTTGAGAACAATCCGCCGGTCACGCAGAACGGCAGCATGGTCAGTATCGGCCGTATCACCGATCCCGAGCTGCGCCGCAATGTTTCTATCAGTTATGACGTGACACTTCCTGCGGCATCGCGCGTACGTTCCGAGTCAGGCTCGGGCAACGTCAGCATTGATGGCGTGAATGGCTACGTGAAGATGAACTCCGGTTCCGGCAATATCACCGCCAAACACTTGGGCGATGAACTTCGTATCAGCACCGGTTCGGGTGACATTCGCATCGATACCGCGAAAGGTCCAGTGCGCGTTAACGCAGGCAGCGGGACCATTGAAGCATCCGGCATCGGCGGCGCCTTTTACTCTGAAACAGGCAGCGGCGATATCACATTGCGCCAGGACGCGCCGGGAATGGTCACTGCCAAGACCGGCTCTGGCAATGTTCGACTGCGCAACGTGAATGGCGGCCTGGAAGCCCATTCCGGCAGCGGCGATATTGAGATTGACGGTCAAGCCAAGAAAGATTGGACAGTCGAATCTGGCTCCGGCAACATCGACCTGAAGCTTCCCTCAAACGCCGCGTTCTCGGTTGATGCGCGCGCCAGCTCTGGCTCCGTCGCCGTCAACCATCCCATTACCATGCAAGGCACGTTGAAGAAGAACCACATTCAAGGGCGCGTGGGTGAAGGTGGTCCCATGCTCAACTTACAAAGCGGCTCAGGCGAGATCCGCGTCAACTAGTTCTTCCAAATCAATAAAGGAGTGCCGCGAGGCACTCCTTTTCTGTTTCTGGGTAATTTCTTATTCACCCGATGTGAACTTTATTTGTCGCTCGTTCTCCCCTAACCGTTCGATCGCGATCTCGTAATCGCGCTCATTGCGAAACCGCTCGAATTTCTCTCCCCACTCGATCAGCAGGATGCTGCGCTCGCTGCGCAGGTCATCCAATGCCAACGTATCCAATTCACGTAAGGTATCGATGCGGTAAAGATCGATGTGGAATAGATGCACCTCCTGCCCGCGATATTCATGGACCAGCGTGAAAGTAGGACTAGTAACGTCTTCTCGCCCCGCTGCACGAAATCCTTCGGCGATGCCCTTAACCATCGTCGTCTTCCCTGCTCCCAAATCACCACGCAAGAGAACAATCGTCCCAGGCTTCAACTCAGACGCAAGTCTGCGGCCATACTCCATCGTTTCTTCTGGAGAATTCGTAATACTTGTCTGTGGGATTTCGACCTTGCTCACTCTTAAAGAATATCAGTCTCTGAGGCAGTCTTTGCCCGACGAATCGCTTCAGGAAATGCTCCCAGAAGGTCTGTAGCGATCAGCGGAATCTCGCCCACATCATCACGCGCCACGTCGCCCGCAAGTCCATGCAGATGGACCGCGGCAATCACGGCCATCGCAATGTTGTTCGGGTGTTGCGCCACCATGGCGGCAACTAGTCCTGTGAGAATGTCACCTGTACCTCCAGTAGACATCCCAGGATTGCCGGTGTTGTTGATCCAAACTTTCCCGTCGGGCTCGGCAACAACCGTATGGTCACCCTTTAACACGACGTACGCATGATGTTCTTTCGCATATTTTCGCGCCACGACAATGCGGTCCTTTTGAATATCCGCGACTGACATTCCAGTGAGCCGTGCCATCTCGCCCGGATGCGGCGTCACGACGAGCGCATGCTGCTTGCCACGTAGTAAGTCTCTGTTTTCTTCAAATGCATTCAGCCCGTCTGCGTCGAGGACAACGGGCACTGTAGCCCGCTCAACGATAGAGCGGATCACTTGCGATGTCTCTTTCTCCCGAGATACTCCCGGACCGATAGCCAGCACTGTCTTACCTTTCGCCAAGTCGCGAATCTTCTCTACCGCAAGAATGGAGAGGGTTCCGCTCTCGGTTTCCGGCATCGGCTCGGTCATCAATTCGGGCGCGAAACCAGCCACCGTCGATAAGACAGTCATAGGCGTTGCTACGGTCACCAAGCCCGCCCCTCCACGCAGTGCTGCCATCCCAACCATGGCCGCCGCGCCCGCCTTACCTACGGAACCGCAGATAGCGAGCACGTGGCCATAGAGGCCTTTGTTCGAATCTTGCTTTCGCGGTGCGAGCATTGCTGCGAAGTCTTGGGGTGTGATCACATTCAGATTGCTTGCTGAAACAATCGCTTCTGCTGGCGTTCCGATCTGACGCAATGCAGTGGGTATTCCACTGAACTGAAAAACATGTGCGGGCTTCAGTGCTGTGAAAGTAACAATAGCATCGGCCCGTACAACAGGGCCTGATGAGGCGAAGTGCGCATCGGCGTCAGCGCCCGATGGGATATCCACTGCCACGATCGGAGCGCCGACGGGATTCATCTTATCGATCGCAGCGGCATACAATCCTTCTACGGGAAGTCTGGTTCCCGTTCCCAG
>JAICLA010000191.1 GCA_025927695.1 Terriglobales bacterium
GAATTTGCAGATGGTGAAGACCAGCATCCCGCAAGAACTGTATGAGAACTGGACGCTGGCGCTGAAGCTGGTCGATACATCGAACCTTCCGGTAAGCGGTGTGAGTGTGAGCATCAAGGACAGCACTGGCACCGTGGTTTACGCGGGCACGAGCGACTCTAACGGGCTAGTGCAAACCGTAGTCACGCAGAAACATTGGCTCAACACAGGCACCGTGAGCAATACTCCGCACACAGTTACTGTCAGTGATTCGAAGTGTTCGGCTGGAACGGGCAGCTTCAACGTCACGGTGAATTCCGGTACGCTTCCAACTCCGGGTACTCCGTTCGTGCATTCGATGGGGACCTGCCAGTAAGCAGTTAACGTTTCAACCAGGCGCAATCCGAAGCGGCTCGATTACAATAAGTCATCGGGCCGCTTCGCTTTGAGTGGCTTGCGTAAGAACCTGCGAGAGTGGCGGAATTGGCAGACGCACCAGACTTAGGATCTGGCGGGTAAAACCGTGGGGGTTCGAGTCCCCCCTTTCGCACCAAAATCTCTGTTGTTTGAATGAGGGCCGTTTTGAGCAACCGAGTGTTCCCATCCCTTGTTCTACTTTTGTCGTTGGGTGCTCTCTCTTGGGGGCAATCGCCGGCGACATCGCCGGAACCCAAGCCAGAAGACGCCAAGTACCAATATTTTCGCGTGGGGAATGCGGAGGACAAGGTCACCCATCCTCACTTCGGCATCGCCATGATGGGTGGGGGCACTGACCAAGATCCGGCCTTTGAGTGGATGTGTCAACTGGCCGATGACGGTGACTTCCTCATATTGCGCGCGACCGCGACTGACGCTTACAACCCGTACATCCGCGATCTCAAACGCTGCCAGTTGAATTCGGTCGCTACAATCGTTATTCCGAATAAGCGTGAGGCTATGGATCGCGCGGTGCGCGAGAAGATCATGCAAGCCGAAGCCATTTTCATCTCCGGCGGCGACCAGGCCAACTACGTCAGGTACTGGCAAGGGACCCCTGTGCAGGACGCCATCAATCAACGCATTAAGGATGGCGTTCCGATCGGCGGTACCAGCGCCGGCCTGGCCGTGCTCACTGATATTGTATTCTCCGCGCTGAATGATTCTGCGTACTCCAAAGATGTTCTGAAGAATCCGTACGATAAGACGGTGACGTTAGAACATGGCTTCGTCAAGATCCCACAGCTGGTCGGCACCATCTCAGACCAGCATTTCGCAAAGCGCGACCGCTTTGGGCGGTTCGTGGTTTTTCTGGCAAGGATTCTGCAAGATGGAATGGCTAGCGACATCAAAGGCATCGCCGTTGAACAGGAGAATGCGCTGCTTGTGGATGACAAAGGTCACGCGACGCTGGTGGGCGATGGATATGCGTACTTCGTGCGTCCTGCGGGTAAGTCTGAAGTCTGCGTCCCGGACACGCCACTCGTGTTTCGTGATATCCCTGTATACAAGATCAACAAAAATGGCAGTTTTGAGATTGCCTTATGGAAGGGCACGGGCGGCGAAGCTTATAAAGTCTCAGCCGCGGACGGGCAGCTCACGCCGAACCCGCCGGCAAAATCTATTTATTAACCGAAAGGCCTCTTATGAATATTCCTAAGCCACCGAAAGTGAATCTGAGCAACACCGCCGAATACCGCGAGAGCTACGCTAACAGCGTGCAGATCCACGTCTCTGTGTGGGATTTCCTCCTCACCTTCGGGCGCCTGCAATCGCAGACGCCGGAGCTCGTCGAAGTACAGAACTTCCAGAGCATCTACTGCAGCCCGCAACAGGCCAAGGCGCTGCTGATGATCCTGAAGCAGAATGTTGAGAATTATGAAAAAGCGTTCGGCGAGATCAAGCTTGATCCGCAGATGGTGCCGGGCAGCACCGGTCCGGTGAATTAGCTTTCTACGAAATGATTGAGAAACTTTGGATACGCTCTCTAGCTAGCTTCGCTGCACCGAAGTAGCCTATGTTGAACTTTTCCAATTGTTTAGCTCCATCCTCATACCATTTCAGGCCGAACGTATCAGGCCCTGCAGTCTCAATACGCATCACCTCTATTTGAGCTGCACTCATACATTCACTAATGTGTTGATACAGGTCCTCGGGAACAAACGGGTATAGGCTTTCCGCGGTAGATACAAGTGTGTTGTACACCTCTTTGAATCTGTAAAGTCGAACGTTTAGCGCCTCCAACCTCGCTTTTTCATCAGTTGAACCCCACTCAAAAGTGGGACGCATTCCATTGAAGCTCAGGCGTAGCTTTCCTAAAGCATCAAAAATAGCTTTGATCGCATTGAACTCAGTGTCAAATTGAGTCTGGCTTATGTAGATGCGACGGCTAAGGTCGGCCTCTAGCTTCTTGCGCTTATGCTCAAGTGTGTCGCGGTACGACTCAAACTCTTTATCAAGTTCATTCTTGTATCGAGCGAGCCAACGGTCCGCGACATGACCGCTCAATCCCTTCATCACTAGAAAGGCGGTCACTCCACTGCCAATCACAGAAGAAATAAATGTTGTCCAGAAGTCAGACATGCTTAAGTACATCGGCCAGTCATCGAATCGAAAGAACTGCCTCACCCTACTTCGGCGGCTCCCACAACTCGATGCGGTTGCCGTCGGGATCCATGATCCATGCGAACTTACCGTATTCGGAGTCTTCGCGTTTGTCATCCACTTCTACGCCCTCTTGCTTGAGCAGGGCGAGCAGCGTGTCCAGGTCTTCCACCCGATAATTCATCATGAAGCTCGCGTGGCTGGGGTCAAAGTATTTCGTAGCGCGCGGGAAGATCGACCATATGGTCTGGCCTTCGGCGCCAGTCTGAGCGTCTTTCCATTCAAACATCACGCCATTGCCCGGCATGCGCTTGATGCCGAGGTGCTTCTCATACCATGAGTAAAGTTTTTCCGGGTCTTGTGATTTAAAGAAGACTCCGCCTATGCCGGTCACGCGTTTCATGTGTGCTTTCCTTGCGCGGCATTAGAACACAGCGGGTGGACTGCACCGCAAAAATAATTTGTGAACAGAACGGCGCGCTCTACGGATGGGCGGCGGTACTCTCAGGCATAGCCAATGGAGCCTTCACCTCGGCCAGCAACTGTTCTTTCCGATAAACCAGGTTGCTGGCGTTGAAAGTGGCTAGCTCGAAACCGTGTCCGTGAGTGATGGCGTCCGTTGGGCAGGCTTCGACACAATATCCGCAGAAGATGCAGCGGTTGTAATCGATGTTATAAACCTTAGCGTAACGCTCAGCACCGCTGATGCGGTGTTCTTCCGTGTTCTCTGCAGCTTCGATATATATGCAGTTCGAAGGACAAGCCGCCGCGCACAGGAAGCACGCCACGCACTTTTCCAGACCGTTCTCATCACGCTGCAGAACGTGCAGTCCGCGGAAGCGTTCTTGAAACACTGCGCCTTTTAGCGGACCAGGCCCGTCAGGATAGTTCTCCACCACCGTGGGCGCGAACATCTGGCGGAACGTGATGGACATTCCCTTGGCGAAGGCCGCTATGTCTTTCACGAAGGACATGCATCGAGTATAGAACACGAGGGCCTCAGCCGTCAGCACCGCTGCGGGCCCATGAAACCGCCGTCTAGAAGGCCGAGTGTTATGCTCTTCCCATATTTGACTGGAAACCATGCGCACGCGAATCTTTCAATTGGATTCCTTCACCACACGCCGTTTTACGGGGAATCCCGCCGCTGTGATGGTCATGGACGAATTCGCTTCTGACTCCGTTATGCAACAAGTGGCCGCAGAAAACAATCTGGCGGAGACCGCTTTTCTTGTGCCGCAAGGAGAAGACTTTCGCTTGCGATGGTTTACTCCGGTGGTGGAGGTGCCGCTTTGCGGACACGCAACACTTGCCAGCGCTGCAGTAGTGATGGAGCGCTTGCACCCGGGACGGGAGAGCGTCACGTTCCACTCGATCAGTGGCCCGCTCGAGGTGAGTCGCGCGGATACCGGCTATGCAATGAATTTCCCCGCACGCTTTTCTGAAACGATCGCCATGCCAGAGGCGATCGTCGCCGCTCTAGGGGTAACTCCGGCGGAAGTGGTGCTGAACAGCTTTAACTACATGGCGTTGCTTGAGAGCCCGGCCGTGGTTCGCAACCTGGCGCCGGATATGACGGCCATCGCGCGGCTGGACCGTCCGGGAGTGATCGTGACTGCCGCCGGCGACGGCGAATACGATTTCACGAGCCGTTACTTTGCTCCGGCAAAAGGGATTCCTGAAGACCCAGTGACCGGAGCGGCGCATTGCATGTTGGCTCCGTTCTGGGCGAAGAGACTGAACAAGACTTCGTTCAGGGGATTCCAAGCTTCGAAACGTGGCGGCGAGGTACACTGCCGGTTGCTGGCTGACCGCGTGGAGCTGCGCGGGGACTGTGTCTTTTATCTCGAAGGCGAAGCGGAGATCTAATGATGTCCATTGCGAACGAACTGGCGCGTCTCTTTCGTCGTGACCTCACGCGACTTGGACAACACATTGAGGCTTTTCCCACGGAACAGTCTGTCTGGCAGGTTTTGCCGGGGATCACCAACTCGGGCGGAAACTTGACCCTCCACCTTGAAGGAAATCTGCGCGAGTACATCGGACGGCAATTGGGAAGCATTGCCTACAAGCGCGAAAGACCTCTAGAATTCAGCTCGAAAGGCATTGCGAAGAACGACCTCATTCGCCGCATCGGCGAAGTACGCGAGATGATCCCGGCAGTGATCGAAAGCCTCTCGTCAGAACAGTTGGAAAAGCAATTTCCGGAAGTCATCCAGGGTGTGCCTATGTCCACGCAGCAGTTTCTAGTGCATCTCTACGGGCACCTGAATTGGCACCTAGGCGAGATGGACTACTTGCGTCGCATCCTCACGCAGGGCGAACCGGTAAAACCAGCGTCTTTGAAGTGAAGCTCAAGCGCTGGCCTAACTTCCGCGCAAATATTAGAATGCGGTGCTTCAGGAGACCTTCCTTATGACCCTCAAGAATCTGGTCCGCGTTTTATCCTGCTGCTTGTTGTTGTGCATCGCTTCCTTCGCCCAAAGTAATCCGGACGATGCCGAAGGTTGCAAAGATTCACCCATCATCGCGCGCATGCCGGGCAGCAAGATCAACTCTTGTGAGAACAAGGAATACGAACAGTTCGGTTTCCCGCTTAAGCCGGACGCCGACGGCAACGCCGCAGAGAAAAAAGTCGAAGGCGAGTTTCACTCATGGGACTACGCCACGCGCGAGGGCATGAGCAACATCCAGCTGTATCGCAACTTCACCACAGCGCTGAAGAAGGCCGGCTTCACCATCGACTATCCCAACGAGCCGGAAACCATCACTGCGCACAAGGGCAACACGTGGATCTATATCGAAGACAAAGAGACCTACTACTACCAGACCATCGTGACCGCGAAAGAGATGGAGCAAGAAGTCACCGCGGATGCGGCGTCCATGGGCGATGAGATCA
>JAICLA010000058.1 GCA_025927695.1 Terriglobales bacterium
GAGACCGTCATCTCCGCTGAGCAGAAAGAAGTCGAACAATTCTTCGGCCGACTGGTCCCGCGTTCTAAGGTCAGCGAGGTCTGCAAAGCTCTTCTGGCCGCGAAAGAATTCACTTTCGTGCAAGTCAGCGGCAAGACCATGCTGCGCTTGGCATCGCGCGGCGGCGATGAAGATGCTGCTGGGGTTTCAACTGATATTGCGGAACCTAAAGCCCACGCTGTCCGACCGTGGCAAGCTCGCGAGCAGGGCAAAAGAGCAGCCGAGGAAAAACGCGCAAAGTACGCGGACCGCCCGCCGAACGCTTTTCAGAAATTTTCCAAAGATAGGCCCTCCAAACCATTCGGCGAGAGAAAGCCATTCGCAGAACGCAAATCTTTCGGCGACAAAGCAGAATTTGGCGATAAGAAATCTTTCGGCGGACGGAAACCCTTTGGCGATCGCGGCCCCAAACGATTTGGCGAGAAGAAGTCTTTTGGCGAGAGAAAGACCTTCGGCGAAAGCAAATCGTTCGGAGACAGGCCGAAGACTTTTGGCGATCGGCCGCGCTTTCAGAAAGACCGTCCTCCACGTGAAGCAGGTGCTTCCGGCGAGTTCAAGAAGTCCTTCGGCGAGCGCAAACCATTCGGTGATCGCCCCAAGCAATTCGGCGAACGCAAATCCTTTGCGGGCAAAAACCGGCCTTCGCACGGACGCGATCGCTTCGCCTCCAAGTCGAAAGAAGGTTTCTCGCCGCGTAACCGCTCGAGTTCAGGCGACAAGCGCGATTTTCAGGGTAATTATCCGCCGCGCCGCGAGGGCAAAGAGCGCACAGGCGGCGGGTTCAAAAAAGAATTCTCACCACGCGGCGACCGCCCCAAGAAATCTTTCGGCGACAAGCCGTTTAGCGGTAAGAGATCGTTTGGCAAAGACAAACCTTTTGACAAGAAATCTTTTGGTGGCGGTAAGTCCTTCGGCGGCTCTAAGCCTTTCGGCAAGAAGTCTGCTAACGGAGATAAAAGTTTGTCAGATCGCAAACCCTTGCGGGAAACGGGAAACCGGAAACGGGAAACCGGTCGCGAAGGCTCTGAAGAATGAGCGATCCAGGCAAGCGTGGACTAGTCATTGCCATTGATGGCCCGGCCGGCGCCGGCAAAAGTACGCTCGCAGCGCGCATCGCGCACACGCACGGTTACATCAACATCGAGACCGGTGCTATGTACCGTGCGCTGGCACTCAAGGCCATCCGGCAGGACGTTAGCTTCGATGACGGCGACGAGCTCCTTCGTCTCGCGGAAGGTTCCAAGATAAAACTCGAGCCGGAACTCGAGCGCAATCGCGTGTTGCTCGATGGGGAAAATGTCTCAGAACGCATCCGCGAACAAGACGTCACCGATGCCGCCTCACGGGTCAGCGTTCATCCCGGTGTGCGGGAGTGGATGGTGGCTCGCCAGCGCGAGATGGGCGAAGCCGGCGGCGTGGTCATGGAAGGCCGCGACATCGGCACCAAAGTCTTTCCTAATGCCGACGTAAAAATATTCCTCGACGCTGACCCGGAAGTCCGCGGCTCGCGTCGATTCAAACAAAACCCTCACGTCGCCACGGAAGCTCATGCAGTGACGCAAGAGATGCGCGAACGTGACGAGCGCGACCGCACTCGCGCCAGCTCCCCTCTAGAAGCCGCGAACGATGCCATCAAGATCGACTCCACTCAACTTTCACTCGACGAAGTCATCGCCGAGGCCGAGCGCATCATTGCCCGCAAGAAGCAATAAGAGACGGGTGCTCGAACAAAGCAAAGCCCCGCTCATCGCGGGGCTTCCTAACAACTAACTACTAACTACTGTTTCCAACTACCGTTTATTAATGTGTATCGTCCCGTGATCGTTTCGAACCTGCACCCGCGGACCGCCTTTACCCACGTTGCCGGTGTAATGCGCTTCGTGTCCCTGGTTCTGCGCCTGGTTCAAATCAAACTCTGATTCGATCTCGCCGCGCACTGAAGATGCATCCACTGTGAAGTTCCCGTTCTGCGGCAACATCAATGTGACTTCGCCGCTCTTGTTGGTGATGTCCATGCTCCCCAGCGGCTCTTTCGGTGTGACTTGGATCTGGCCGTTCGCGTCGTCGATCTTCACATCACCGCTCACATCTTCCAGTTCAATGTCTTTCGATCGCGTAGTGACACGGAACGGCCCAGTCAGAGCATTGGCGCGCAGCTCGCCGTGGCTCATGTTCAGCTCGCCGTCCAGCTTGCCGAATTCCATGTCCGTACGCGTGGAGTTGAACTTCACCCCTTTTGTGATCTTACTCATCTGTATATCGTCATACTCGCCCTGCAGGTTCAGCTTGCCTGTTACGTCTTCCACGCTGACGTTGTTGCCGCGGCCTTCAAGAGTCACGTCGCCCGTGATCTTCTTAGCGCTGAAGCTGCCGCTACGCATATGAGAATCAACGTTTCCATTCACGTCTTCCAGGTTCACGTCGCCGTTCGAATCATGCATTTTGACCGCGCCGTCGCGGCCGGAAACCGTCAGCGTGCCTCGCAACGTCATCAAGTCGATAGCGGCCTTGCGTGGAAGTGATATCTGCAAGTCGATGTGCGCCCCTTTGGACTCACCATGCTGGGACGCATCCACGTTGAACACATTGTCCACGGTTGTGATCGCCGGTGTGATCGAGTCACTGATCTTCTTGGCTTCCTGCTCGTTGTCCGCGTACACCGATTTATGCACGATGATGTGAACTTTATTGTCTGAACTCACTGTTACGTTGAGGTCGCCACGTTCGGTCACGGCTTTCAACGATGCGTTCGCTGGGAAGTCGCGCTCTACCGTATCGTCATATTGGAACTTGGTGCCGCCGAACATGCTGTCAAAGTCGTCGTCATTGATGTCCATGTTGTCGCGAACTTTGTTCCAATCCCAGTTACGCGTGGCATTGCGGGTCCCTGTCGCGGCGAGGCCGAATAGGATGATGAATATCAGCAGCACCACGCCGCCGCCGCCGATGCCTGGCGCCGGATAGCCTTCGCGCTTCGCGTTCATGTACTCGATCAGCTTGATCACGCCCCAGAGGATCAGCAGCACTGGCCAGTAGTCCGCGAAAAGTATGGCGACATCTCTGCCGCGTAATCTTCCGCTGCTTACCAGCAACAACACGATTCCTATGCCGATCAAGAAGATGGGCCCGAACATCGAGCGTCTGCGCGGCGGCGGAGTCCAATGCGGATTCGGGCTCACGGTCGGTGCTCCGGGATTCACCACGGGTGGTTGACTAGCCATTTGTGTTTACCTGCCTATCCTCAGTCTGAGGTGCGGGTGTGGCCGTGGCTGGTGGCACATCACCGGTTTGATACTGAAATGGTTGTTGATGACCTTCAGTCGATGCGCTGCTTTGAAGCATCTTCACACCGCCGATCACGATCAGCAGCACTGCGAGGAACGTCATGTCGCGGCCATAATGGAAATTGCCGAGCATCCACAATGCGCCGACGGTCACCAACACCGCAGGTCCCATCATGTCGTTCATCTTGCATCGCATGCACGCGCAGTATTTATTTCTCACGTAGTTGTCCATGTCAGCGCGCCGTCCTTTCCCAGACTTGTATGCCTCGCCAAACGCCTATTGCCATCAGCGCGAGCGGTACCGCGTTCTCAAAGATCCTGTGGCTGTAGTCGCCCACCAGGAAGAGCAGTCCCAGACCGATCAGCACCACAGCGCCCACCGGAACTCCGCTGACGCCTTTCTGCGCTGCCGGCGGAACTGCCATAGCTTCGGCGACGTCCGCCTGCTTCGGATTCTCGATTCCAAACAAATTGTTGATGCCAAGCGGATCCGGCACGGGCTCGCCAGTCAGCCGTGAACGCGCCGTGCGATACGCATCCCATGCCATGTAGAAGAAGTAGAAGGGGATCAATATCCCCAGCGTTCCTTCACGGTCTGTCAGCATGATCAGCGCAGGGAACATCAGCACATGGATCACGCCTTTGGAATATTGCCCGTTGTAGAAAGCGCCCACACCCGGAATGAATCCCAGGAACGCGGCCAGCGTCGGATTCGGTGTGCCTGGAGGGCGCACATATCCCGTCTGCGGATCTACATATGGCACGCCCGGTGGCGGCGCAGCCACTCCCGGGGGCGGCATCACGTTCTGCAGGTGCGCCACCAGGCAGTCCTCGCAGTACACCACGCCACGCACTTCTTTCTTGCATTGGTCGCACAGCGGCTTACCGCATGTCCGACAAAAAGCTACAGCTGGAACCGTTGGATGATTCGCGCAAGCAGCCATTATGAATTCCTCCCAGTGTTCTGAATCTGCGCGGACGTTATGCCGGGCAGCTCGAATCTCAATACCGCCAAAATCTCTTCCCCTTCACCTAGCGAATAATCTTTGTTATTGGAGCCAGGTTTTTGGCTGGTATTGTCTGGCTGTTGCTGCTTTTGGTCGTTCTTCTTCTGATCGTTGTTCTGATCGTCGGACTTCGTCGCGTCCTTCGTTAGCTCCTTCATCCGTGATTCCAGTTCGTACACGAACCGGATGTTCTCGTAATACTTCACTACCTTCGCCGTGGTCTGGTGATATTGCATCGACGCAGTAGTCGTGATCGCGCTGGGCCGCAGGTCAACGTTGCGCAGGTCACTTATCTTCACGCCCGCCAGGTTCAGCACTAGTGAGAGTGAGAAGAATGCCATGGCAGTCGTCATTGCCAACCGCGGTTGCGATATCACAAGCACAACAGGATTCAGCACAGGGCTGCTCCACTCGCGCACGCGTCCAAAGAGCGAGCGCTTAGGTTGCGCCATCCGCAGAGCCATTGCCGGATCGATCGCGCTGGTCCGCGCAATGATGTTGTGCACTAAGTTCAGCGGAGGTTCTACCTCCACCAGTGATTTCAGCGCGAGCATGCCTCGCTGCGCCTGGGTGAATAGCGGGCCGCAGTCATCGCATGCGGCGGCATGGCCCTTGAAGGCCTCCAGCTCCGCCCCGGACACTGTTCCGTCCAGAACGTCAGCCAGCCGTGCGTCAAAATCAACGCACTGGATGCCGTTTTCCCCTTTATTTTGCCCTTCGTGTTTCATCAATTCACCTGCCTATATGTACGTGATAAAAGCCTTGCCAGTTCCGTTCTTCCGCGGTTTATGCGGGATTTCACCGTTCCCTCGGGCACCTTCAGCGCATCTGCTATCTCCCGGTAGTCCATATCCTGTAAGTCCCTTAGAATCACTGCTTCCCGAAGTTCCGGGGAGAGCTTCTGCAGCGCCTGTTGCACCATTTTTTGTGTCTCCTGTGTCTGGACAGCCGCATCCGGCGTAGGTTTTTCGTCCGGAATATGCTCCCCGAGGGTGGGAGCGTCCTCATCGGAAGAGGGCGCAGCGTCCATCGAATCCGTCACGCGGTCCTGCTTGGACTTGCGGAAATGGTCCACCAGCAGGTTGCGCGTCATGGTGGTGATCCACGTAGTGAACGCGCCCCGCTCCAGGTCATAGCTCTTGAGCGTCTTGTATATGCGGATGAAGACCTCTTGCGTCAGGTCTTCCGCGTCGTCCTGCGAGCCGGTAAAGCGGTAGCAGATGTTATAGATACGCCGATTGTGCGAGCGCACGATCTCTTCCCAGGCAGAAGCGTCGCCACCGAGGCAGCGCTTGATTACTGCAGCCGTTAACTGGCTTTCTTCTGTTGGGACTGGCAACAACACCCCTGCGAATACGGAAAATGGAAGCGGTTAGTTCGCCGTCATTCTAGCAGTGCGCATTACCAATTAAGCCGTCATCCTGAGCAAGCCTGAGCGAATGCGAAGGCGCAGTCGAAGGACAACGCCTTTGTTGTTGCCTTTGATTTTGCGTTTCCTAACTACTCACTACTAACCCTTTTAAGCTAATGGCTGACGGCTGAGAGCTGATGGCGAGTCAGCGAAGCTGACTCCAGTACACCCGTGTCTGATAATCAAAACTCACACGCCCATTCACCGCGTGCGCATCGAATATCCGCCGCAACTCCTCCAGCATCGGTTCATGCTTCGCATCGCCCGCCGGCGGCGTGTATGACGACGACAGCAATCGCCCGCGCAGTCCTTCAAAATCAAACAACTGATGATTGGGAAACACAGCCGAGCGAAACTTCGAGGGCGCAAAGAACTCATCCACGCGGTCGGTCGTCCGCTCATGCCGGACTTTCTCATAGTCCGTGCCCAGGCTCAGCAGCAGACTTTCGTACTCACGTAGAAATGGAGTCGAGTCCAGCTCGCGCTCATTCCAGATCAACACTACCCATCCGCCGGGCTTGAGGATGCGCACGAACTCCGCTCGCGCCTTCGCGAAATCGAACCAATGCGCCGCCTGCGCCGCAGTGATCATGTCCACGCTGGTGTCAGGCAGCGTCGTCGCTTCGGCGGTTGCGTCCACTGCGGTGAAGGTCTTGAACTTCGCCAAGTCGCGCGCGGCATACTCGCGCATCTCTTTGTTGGGCTCAATGCCCAACACGATGTTGCCCGCCTCCGCAAAATACCGGGCCAGAATCCCCGTTCCGCAACCTACGTCCGCGATATATGTATGGCGGAACAGACCGCACTCGTTCTTCAACAGCGCAAACAATTCCGGCGGATACCCCGGACGATACTTCGCGTAGTTCTCTACGCGGTCGGCAAAACGAGTGGTCGAACTTTGGGCCATACATTCATGGTAATCGGTTCTCGGTTATCGGTCGTCGGTCAGAACCAAAACTGAAAACCGAGTACCGAAAACCGAAAACTGACAACCGAAAACTTACAACCCAACACGCACGAAAGGCCAATCACCCCGACTGTCCTCGTCTAGGTACTTCCGCTCATTGTCGGCGGCCCGATTCGGAACTACCCTTGATTCGCTGAGCCCCTCCCGCTTTGCAAATCCGAACGCCCGCTGTTAAAGGTCCCTTTTGTCTGTGAAGAAGCTACTGCTGCTGAAGAAAAGTCCTGCCATCATCCCGGTCAAGAAGCGCGAAGCGAAAGCCGTCACCAAGTCGCCGACCGGCACGCGCAGGCACGCACGTTACAACGTGGCCGTGCCCGTGAAAGTCACTACGCCCGGCGACCCGGCGCCCGCGGTGATCGCCTGCACTTACGAGGTCTCACGCGAAGGCTGCAAGCTTTCCAACCCCGGGTTCACCCTTGACCAGCTCGTCTGGCTGAACCGCAACAACCGCAAAGCCATCTACAAAGTGGTTTGGACCAGCAAACACAAGAACCAGGCCGGCTTGCAGGTCATCACTTCAAAGACCGAACGCCCCATCTGGGATGACGAACTCACCGCGCGGCTCTAATACCTGACTACTGACAACTGACTACTGCTTCACGCCGCCCGCTTTCTCGTTCTCGCTGCTTTCATCGCCGCTTCATGTCGCGATGACGCGCTGCGTTTTTTCGCGGCGGACTTCGCATGTTTCGACAGGTTCTTCTTTGACGCTGCCGAATGCGGTTCATGCTTCAGCGCTTTCGAAGTCGCAGGCGAGCGGCTACGAGATGTCTTCTTGTGAGACTTAGCTGCTTTCGTGTCCTGCGCCGCTTTCTTGCGTGTGCTCGCCGATGCGTTCTTCGGCGTTCCCATCTTGACGCCGGCGCGTCGTGCTTTCGACAATCCGATGGCAATCGCCTGTTTCGTGTTCGCGGCGCCATGCTTGCCTTCGCGGATGTGATGCATCTCTTCGCGGACGAACCCGCCCGCCTGCGTGCTGGCGGACTTGCCTTCGCGTTTGTCTTCTTCCGCCCGTTCCAACGTTTCTTTTTCCGGCATGATTTGCTCCTTTGTTGTTGCGATGCCGGTGAAGAGGGAACAAGTTGTCGCGAAGACCTCTGCCGCATGCCGCGTAGGAAAAAGATAATCGCTGGCCAGCCATTTACAATCTATTCGTGCCTTTTTTTCGCAACATTCAAACCACGTTGGAGATGATCAAGTGGGAGCACTCGATCTTCGCGCTGCCGTTCGCGTTGAGCGCGGCCATGATCGCGGCGGGAGGTTGGCCTACGCGATGGCAGCTGTTGTGGATCGTGGTGTGCATGGTGTCGGCACGGTCGGCGGCAATGGCGTTCAATCGGATCGCTGACCAGCAGATTGATGCGGCGAATCCCCGGACCAAGATGCGGGCGCTGCCAGCGGGGGCGCTGTCGCGGACGTTTGTGATCTTGTTTGTGATTTTGTTCTGCGCGATCTTTGTAGTTGCAGCGGCGCAGTTGAACCGGCTGACGCTCTATCTTTCGCCCGTCGCGTTGGCGGTCGTGCTGCTTTACTCATATACCAAGCGGTTCACGCGATGGTCGCACTTGGTGCTGGGCTTGGCGTTGGGCATTGCGCCAGCGGCAGCTTGGATCGCTGTGCGTGGCTCGCTTGATGTGCGGATACTGCTGCTCACCGGCGCGGTGACTTGCTGGGTAGCGGGATTCGATGTCCTTTATGCTTGCCAAGACCATGAGTTCGACTGCGAGAACGGCCTGTACTCCATCCCGCAAGCGTTCGGCATTGGCGGCGCGCTTTTTGCTTCTCGTGTCTTGCACTTCGCAGCTCTGCTGATGATGTGCGCGTTGGTTTACAGCTTTGGGCTGGGACTCGTCGCGATGGTCGGAATTGCCGTCGTTGCGATATTGCTGACTTACGAACAATCTCTTGTACGCGCCAATGATCTCAGCCGCCTCAACGCCGCGTTCTTCACCATGAACGGCGTCATCGCCGTCGTCTTCTTTATATTTGTCTCCGCCGATATACTCATGCGGCGCTGACAAATCATGCCCGCTCGTTCTACTTCCATTCCGCTGCGCATTGCCATCGACACGGGCGGGACTTTCACAGATTGCGTCTGGATCGATCCTGAGAGCGGCGCACTCAAAGCGTTGAAGCTTTTCTCGACACCTAAAGATCCTTCGCAAGCGATTGCTGATGCGGTTTCCCAGATCGCGGGCTCGCGTCCGGTCACGCTGCTGCATGGGACAACCGTAGGCACGAATGCGCTTTTGCAGCGCAAGGGCGGGCGCGTGGCATTTGTCACCACGAAGGGATTTGAAGACTCGATCGAGATCGGGCGGCAGGCGCGGCCGAAGCTTTATGACTTTTTCTTTGATGCTATTGAGCCTCTGGTTGCGCACGATATGCGCTTCGGGGTGAACGAGCGCACGGATAAAGACGGAGTTGTGCTCGCGCGACCGAAGGGTGCCGAGCTCGAGCGATTGAGAGCACGCATCAAGAAGGCCCGGCCGGATGCGATCGCGATCTCTTTTCTTTTCTCCTTCGCAAATCCCGCTAATGAACAGACGAGCGCGTTAGCGCTGCAGCGGCTGAAAATCCCGCTATCCGTCTCTAACGAAGTGCTGCCCGAATTTCGCGAGTACGAGCGTGCCAGTACGGTTGTCATCAACGCGTATTTGCAACCGGTAATGACGCAATATTTGCAACGTATCAGCGGGCGGTTGGGCAAGGGCTCGCGTGCGTTTGTGATGCAATCCAGCGGCGGGCTCACATCACTGGCAACGGCGTCACGTGAGCCGGTGCGCACCGTGCTTTCGGGCCCGGCCGGCGGCGTAGTGGGTGCTGCTGCGATGGCGCAACGCAGCGGATACGCGAACATAATAGGTTTTGATATGGGGGGCACTTCGACTGATGTTTGTTTAGTGGATGGCTCGCCGACCGTGACTAATGAAGCTGAGGTGGCGGGGCTGCCGGTCCGGGTGCCCATGCTGAATATTCACACGGTAGGCGCAGGTGGCGGATCGCTGGCGCGATTCGATGCGGGCGGTGCCTTGCGCGTGGGGCCGGAATCTGCTGGCGCATTGCCGGGCCCGATCTGTTATGGAAAGGGAACTCAACCCACCGTTACTGATGCGAACCTGTTGCTTGGACGACTGCCGGCAAAGCGCTTTCTCGGCGGCGGATTTGAGTTAGATGTGGAACGCACGAAGAAACTCACTGCGGAATGGCTACGTAGGCAAAAGTCAAAGTTGAGTGTGATGCATTTTGCCGAAGGCGTTGTACGCATCGTGAACGCGAACATGGAAAAGGCCATTCGTGTTGTTTCCATCGATAAAGGTTTTGACACGCGCGATTTTTCACTGGTGGCATTTGGCGGCGCTGGAGCAATGCATGCTTGCGAACTCGCGGCTGCACTAGAGATGCCGCGCGTGATCGTGCCCGCGTTGCCGGGTGCTTTGTCGGCCGTGGGAATCCTGATGAGCGACGTTGTGAAAGATCATTCGCGCACTTTGCTGTGGGGATGCGAGAAGGAACTTCCGACGCCGACACTAGAAGCCGAATTTCGTAAACTTGAGTTAAACGCACGTGATGCCTTCAAAGCGGAAGGTTGGCCGGGGAAAGTCGAGACTGAGCGCTGGCTGGAAATGCGCTATGCGGGCCAGGGATTTGAGATCGCCGTGCCGTTCGGTCCGCGCGCCATGTCACAATTCCATGCTGACCACAAGCGACGCTATGGCTATAGCCTAGTGCAGAATGACGTTGAGATCGTGAACATCCGGTTGCGGGCGTGGATACGGACGACGAATCCAAAAGCGAAAAATGATTCGCGACCTTCAGAAAAGCTTGGCGAGACAGCCACTGAGATGGTCTTTGACGGTAAATCGCTACGCGGAAAGATTTATGAGAGAACTTCGTTGGGAATGGGCAAATCCGTTTCCGGACCTGCAATCATTTCCGAGTACAGCGGCACTACGGTCGTGCCGCCAGGTTGGAAAGTCACCATCGACCATGTCGGCAACATGATTCTGACGTTAAAAACGAAGCGGACGGCATAAGCCGTCTGACAAAAGAAAAACGGGCGACATAGGCCGCCCGTCATTCGATAATCTACGACTTAAGCGGCGCGATCATCCTTCTTGCGGATGTCGCTATCCCGATCCTGGTCACGACGAGTTTCGTCGGCCACGTCACGGGCGGCATCTTTCACCTTGCCCCAGGCGTTCTGCACTTTGCCCTCGGCTTGGTCCATGGTGCCTTCGCTTTGCAGCTCGGAATCGTCAGTCCACTCGCCCACCTGACGTTTCACACGGCCTTTGATGTCTTTCATCTTGCCTTCAGCTCTGTTCTTATCCATTTTCTCCTCCTAAACCGCTCTGCGGCCGGTGATCAACTGGAAAATCAAAGCGATCACAGCCAACACCAAAAGGATGTGGATGAAACCACCAAACGTATAGCTGCTGACCAGGCCTACCAGCCAAAGAACCAGCAGAATCACAAAGATTGTCCAAAGCATTTTCCCTGTCCCCCTTACGCGCGCCTTAGCACTGTTGGCGCATTCGTTACTAAGAGGCGACTGGGATTTGGGGAGTTGCCACTCTTTAACTTGATGAAATGATTGGGGTAAAATGAGACATGTCGTATGACGACGTAGTTAATAAGGAAAACTTTGCAAGATAATTGTTGACCATCCGTTCACAGGAATGTAAGTTAACAGGTCTGGTAGTGGTTTCCGGGTCAAGCAACAGCCCCGCCGGTAATTGATCAAGTCCAGCGAGCGAAATCCGTCAAAGGGCTTGCAACTCAAACGCAGTTTGCAGCATCTACTCAGACGAGGCCCCTGTACAGTCGTAACTTTTGTTGTCCGCATTCGTCTATTCAGGCCAGATGGCCAAATATCCCGAATGGTCGAGCGGTATTCCTAATAAAGGCAGGTAGTTCACAATGCGTTCTAATCTAGTTTATGGAGCGGTCACACCCGTTCAAAATCGCTACATGCTGTGCCAGTTGGTCTCAAAAGCGACGCGCAAGTTCCACCGTCCCGCGACGCGCGTGCAAGACACCATGAATCAAGTGCTGGAGCGGTTCGCGGATGCGCGCACCTCTGAGCGCGTGATGGAAGATTTTCAACCGGTTGCGGAAACGCACCGTAAAGCTGCGTAATCGCGAGATAGTTCGCCGCGCGCCCGCGCGGCGAACGTTCCGCCTCTCTTATTGAGACGGCGCATCCTTCCTTAGAAAAACCAAAACTCCCGCAGGTGACAAATTGACTATCGCTGAACTGAAAGAAAAGAACATCACTGAATTGACCAAGATCGCCCGCACGCTGGATCTGCCCGGCGCCAGCGGTCTCCGTAAACAGGACCTCATCTTCAAGATCCTCCAGGCACAGAGCGAAAAAGAAGGCCACATCTTCGCTGAAGGCGTGCTCGAGATATTGCCGGATGGTTATGGATTCCTGCGCTCGCCTGATTACAACTACCTTCCCGGACCAGACGATATCTACGTGTCACCCTCACAGATCCGCAAGTTCGACTTGAAGACCGGCGACACGGTCAGCGGACAGGTACGTCCGCCGCATGAAGGCGAAAAATATTTTGCGCTGGTAAAGATCGAAGCCGTGAACTTCGAATCGCCGGATGAAGCGCGCAACAAGATCCTGTTCGACAACCTGACGCCGCTGTATCCGCAGGAGCGCATCAAGGAAGAGACCTCGCGTGAGAACCTGAGCGCGCGCGTGATGGACCTTCTTACTCCTGTGGGCAAAGGACAGCGCGGATTGATCGTGGC
>JAICLA010000023.1 GCA_025927695.1 Terriglobales bacterium
GAGAAGCTTGCAAAGAAGGTGCGTGACAAGATGAAAGAGACTTACAACGCTCCTGAGAACCCGCCGTTCCCTGACGCGTCTAGAGCCCACTGACTTTCAGCTTGGTGTCCGCTTTCTTCCACGCTTCTTTGAACTGAGCGTCCACCAAGTCGGCCTCAGTCCGCTTGCCTTCCTCGCGTAATGCTTCGCTCAATCCAAACAGCGAGCGACCATTGCGCGGATTCTTCTGGAGATCGGCGCGGAACACTTTTTCCGCCTCTTCCGCTTTGCCATCGCTGAGCAATGCACCGCCCAGCGTCTCGCGCACCGGATAAAACCAATCCGGCGGCTCGTCATACTTCAATTTGTCTTCTAACTGCACCGCTTCGCGCAATTGAGTCTGCGCTTTGAACGGGTCTTGCTGCGCTTGTGCGATCGAGGCACTGAGTACATCTTCGGCTATCTTTAGAACGTCTCGCTTCTTGTTGTTCATGCCGAAGACTTCATCCGCGCTGGTTGTTTCCACGGCTTCACTAATGATCGCCGCTTCATCTTGCGCCTCTTTGATTTTTCCGGTTCCCACTAGCGCCAACCCCCTCGCGTAGTGCCAGTACACAGTTGTGGCCTTTAAGTCGTCGGCTGGCTTCGGCGTCTTAAGGATCTCGTCCCACTTCCGAAAACGCACCTTCACCGCCAAGGGCACCGTCATAAATCCTTCCAGCGGCGGCATCATGGCGACATGCGGACCAACGTGCGCAGCCAACTTGTTCGCTGCAGCGATGGCATCGGCATAGTTACCGACCATGCTCGCCGTATATGCGATGAAGTGAAGATTGTGGCTGTAATACATCATCATGTAAACGCCTTGCAGGCCGCCGGCCTTCGCATAGTCTTCATCTGCCTTCGCAGCTTTCACGTTGGTTGCCGCCGCACGATCGAAGTCTCCCGTGCGGCTGTAGATGTGCGCGGGCATATGCACGATGTGTCCTGCGGACGGCATGAGGGCCGCCAATGTCTGTGCATAAGCCAGCGCCCGCTCAGGATGAGGGGAGGCTTCCACAGCATGTATATAGAAGTGCATGGCTCCCGGATGCTCCGGGTCCCGGCGCAACACCGATTCCAAAACACGCGTGATCTCCGGGGTGAGTTCCCACGGTGCGCCGTCGCTGTTCCATAGCGCCCAGGGATTCATATCCATCATGCTCTCGGCATAAATCGTCGCTGCATCGAGGTCATCTGGATATTTCGCTGAAAGTTCCTTCATCGCGTCTTTGTAGTTCACTGCCAAAGTCTTGAAGTCCGGCACAGTGTCGGTGCTGTACCTGCGAGACAATGCCGCGATGTAATCCCGCTCGATCTGCGATGCGCCCGGCGCGAGTTCCTGCGCCTTCTTCAGCGCCGCATAAGCAGCCAACTCGCCGGCTGCGTCAATCGGTAAGTTGTAATTCGGGCCCTTCGCATACGCGATGCCCCAATAAGCCATCGCCAGCTTCGGATCGGCCTTCGCCGCGCGTTCGAACGCGCGCACGGCTTCTTCATGGTTGAATGCGTACGTCAGCCGCAGGCCTTCATCAAATGCCGCTTGCGCTGCAGGGCTTTTGGTGGAGACTGCGTGATGCCAGGTTCCCAGGCCTTTTTCAAATGCAGCCATGTTCCCCGCGGCCGCGGATTTGGCAGAGGAGTTCTGCGCCGGCGCTGCTGCTGTTTTCGCCGAAGGCTGCTGCCCATAAGCAAAGGCAGCCCCGACGCACAATAAAATGATGAATGAAGAAATTCGCGACTTCATGGTGTTGTTATCTCCAAAGGACTGCCTGAGAGGGGTAGCCAAGTATAAATCGGCAGATGTAGAGCGCAGAATGCAGATTCAATCCGAAGCGGAATCGCGAGCAGCGGCAAAAGAATGCGGTGTCCTGGCGAGGCGCTCGTAAACAAAAACGCCGTCCGCTGCCGGACGGCGTCTCGCGAATCAACTAACAACTACCCGTGCTTGGTCTCAGACTCAATACGCATGCCGTAGAACGAACGCCATACGAACACAATGGCAACGAGGAAGAACAACACCGCCAGTCCGTGACTCATGTTAGCGCCTTTATCGGCAGTCAACTTCACCGCTAGCTCAACTGCCAAAAGACCGAAGAGCGTAGTGAATTTGATCACAGGGTTCAGAGCCACCGATGAAGTGTCCTTGAACGGATCACCAACGGTGTCACCCACGACGGTCGCATCGTGCAGCGGCGTACCTTTCTGCTTGAGTTCTACTTCCACGACTTTCTTTGCGTTGTCCCATGCGCCGCCGGCATTCGCCATGAAGATGGCCTGGTACAAGCCGAAGATCGCGATAGACATCAGGTATCCGATGAAGAAGAAGGGTTCCACAAACGCGAAGGCCAGCGTGATGAAGAAGACCATCAGGAAGATGTTGAACATGCCCTTCTGCGCATACTTCGTGCAGATCTCAACCACCTTCTTGCTGTCAGTCACTGAAGCTTTCTCAACGCCTTCCAACTTGATGTTGGCTTTGATGAACTCCACCGCGCGATAAGCGCCCGTCGTCACCGCTTGCGTTGACGCTCCGGTGAACCAGTAGATGACCGCGCCACCGGTGATCAAGCCGAGTACGAACGGAGCATGCAGAAGTGACAGCATCTCTTTGTTCGTGGTCAGGCCGTTGGTCAGCGCCATGATGATGGAGAAGATCATCGTCGTCGCACCCACCACCGCCGTGCCGATCAGCACCGGCTTGGCCGTCGCCTTAAAAGTATTGCCGGCTCCGTCATTCGCCTCCAGAAGATACTTGGCGCGCTCGAAGTTCACGGTAAAGTTGTTTGACTTCTTGAGTTCGGCTTCCACGTTGGGCACGTGTTCGATCAACGACAGTTCATAGACAGACTGCGCGTTGTCCGTAACCGGGCCGTAGGAATCGACCGCGATCGTGACTGGGCCCATGCCCAGGAATCCGAATGCGACCAGTCCGAACGCAAACACCGCCGGCGCCAACATGACTTCAGGAGGAACCATCAGTCCGTTCGGTCCCATGGTGGTGATGCCGTAACCAATCGCCATCAAGCCGACGATGCTAAGTCCCAGCCAGAAGCCGGAGAAGTTTCCCGCCACCAAGCCGGAAAGAATGTTCAGGGAAGCGCCGCCCTCGCGTGATGAAGTCACCACTTCGGCCACGTGGGACGATTCAGTCGACGTGAAGACCTTCACCAACTCGGGGATGATGGCGCCTGCCAGCGTTCCGCAACTGATGATGCTGGAAAGTTTCCACCACAACGTGGGGTCGGCGTTCAGATCAGGAATGATCAGGTATGAGGTAACGAAGGTCACGATGACAGAGACGATGGAAGTGAGCCACACCAGTGATGTCAGCGGCACTTCGTAATTCATCTCCTGCGCTTTGCCATACTTGCCCTTGGCAAAAGCTTCGTTCAGGAAGTAGCTGATGGCGCTGACCACGATCATCATCACGCGCAGCACGAAGATCCATACCAGCAACTTTACTTGGTCTTGCGGCTGTTTCACGCCCAACAAGATGAACGTGATCAACGCTACGCCGGTCACGCCGTAGGTTTCAAAGCCATCAGCCGAAGGTCCGACTGAGTCGCCGGCATTGTCACCGGTGCAGTCTGCGATGACGCCGGGGTTACGCGCGTCGTCTTCTTTGATCTTGAACACGATCTTCATCAAGTCGGAACCGATGTCTGCGATCTTGGTGAAGATACCGCCGGCGATACGCAGTGCCGCCGCGCCCAATGATTCACCGATGGCGAAACCGATGAAGCACGAACCCGCGTAATCGGCCGGAACGAAGAGCAGGATGCACAACATCATCAGCAACTCCACGCTGATGAGCATCATGCCGATCGACATACCCGCCTTGAGCGGGATTGCATAGCACGGATAAGGACGTCCTTCCAGCGAAGCGAATGCGGTGCGCGAATTAGCGAACGTATTCACGCGGATACCGAACCATGCCACACCGTAGCTGCCCAGAATGCCGATGATGCTGAAGCCCAGAATGATCAGCACTGTCTGTCCTACCGGATGTCCAGGGGTCGGGGCCAGCACGCCGAAGTACAAGCCGATCACCACCGCGATAAAGATCCACAAGATGGCGATGAACTTTCCTTGCGTGATGAGATAAGTCTTGCAGGTCTCGTAGATGAGCTCTGAGATCTCAAGCATGCTCTTATGCACGGGCAGGTTCTTCAAGTTCATGTACATGCCCAGGCCGAACACCATGCCCAGCACCGAGATGATCAATCCGTAGAGCAAAAGGTTGTGGCCATCAATACCGTTCAGGAAGTTGACTGAGTGCAGGTTCGGCAATTGCAGGCTGGCTTCTCCGCCAGCTTCTGAACCTTGAGCAAAAGCCGACGTGGAATTCATTACGAGCGCAGCAAGAATGGCGCTCAGCATTGCTGCCGGACGGCGCATTCGCGCGAGGATGCTTGACATGTGTTTCCCCTCAAAGATGTGAGTAATTTAGGTAACCGGAATCAGAACGAGACCCGTCTTCCCTTGCGTGCCTGCATCGCGCTTCTACACAAACCCTTGGGACTTAGGAAGGGGATAGGTTTGGCCGCGTCAGGACTAATAATGATATAGGTGAGGGCGGGGAAGGGTCAATTTGTAAAGCTTGTTGCGAGGTAACTGCCACAGGATTATGCTTGCGCGCAAATTTCTCCCACAGGAGCCTCATCTATGAAGCACTTCCTACGGGCCCTCGTCCTCGTCGTTCTTTTTTCTACCGCTGCTCTGGCGGTTCCCGGTCTCAAGTCTCCCGTCCGCATTGGGGTTGACCCCACTTCTTGGCGCGAACGTTGCCCGGCTCACTTTCGCTTCCACGCGACTCTGACGTCGCGAGGCGCGGGTGTTGTGTATTACCACTGGGAGCGCAGCGACGGTAGCCAGACCCCGCGACAGTCCACCGCGTTCGGCCGCGCGAACGAAGAGAAAGAGATCAGCAACGTGTGGAATATCTCGCGCCCCGCCGGTGAGCACTTCCGCGGGTGGGAACAATTCGTCGCAACCGAACCTAATTTCATTCGCTCGCCAAAGATGATCGTGAATATGACCTGCCAGCGGTAACTGCTTCCCAGAAAAATGAGGTTTTCCTCTCTACCAGGAAATACGCCTTGACAGACTTTGCAACATAAAGTACTCTGCAATGCGAAAGGGAGACTTCATGTCGCATAAACTGCAGATGAACACGTCAGCCGAGTGGGTGGAACATTTTCTGGTCAGCGAGCGCACCGAACGGCGATTTGCATGGGAGAAAGGTGCGCAGGTTACTCCCGAAGAGGTCGCCGAGATCCGCGATTCACTGCGTGCCTGGCAACTCGGCGAAACTTCTGACGGAGCGCACCTTATG
The DNA here is from genome assembly GCA_025927695.1 of Terriglobales bacterium. Taxonomy (GTDB): domain Bacteria; phylum Acidobacteriota; class Terriglobia; order Terriglobales; family Acidobacteriaceae; genus JAICLA01. The sequence goes on from JAICLA010000023.1 coordinate 5,357, forward strand.
GCTGCCGCGCGTCTCTACGCGGCAAGAGTCCGCGATCCGCGATTCATCGAAGCCGTTCGGCTTTTCATCCGTGAAGAGCAGCGCCACGGTGAAAACCTCGGGCGCTTCCTTGATCTGGCTGGCGTTCCACGCGCCAAAAAAGATTGGGGAGATTCTCTATTCCGCGCCGCGCGCTATGCGCTGCGCTCCATGGAAGCATGGGTCACGCCGGTTGTGATGGTGGAGACGCACGCACTCATCTATTACAACGCCATTCGCCAAGCCACAAAGTCGCCGCTATTACGCGACATCTGCGCGCAGATCCTGATCGACGAAGTCCCGCACATCCGCTTCCAATGCCAGCGGATTGCCATATTGCATCGGCACCGCGCATCGTGGCTACGCAGACTCACGCTCGCATTGCACCGGCCGGCATTCGCAGCAATGACGATGACCATCTGGCTGGCGCATCGTCGGGCCTTGCGCGCCGGCGGATATCCTTTCCCTAAATTCTGGCAAAGCGCGTGGCAGAAGATGGACCACGCATGGAAGATGATGCCGCCAGATCTTTACGATTGGGAACGGCAGACGCTGCCGCAGGAAGAGGACTACGAAAAAGCCATGGCCAATGCGGGCTGAAGCCATTTGTGAATGGCGATTGGTGATTTCTGATTTGAAAACTCAAAGCGTGGGGCATTACTTGCCGAAACGAGATGTGTGTCGCGCTGCACCAAAGATTGACGTGAGTTCCTGCGCTTCTGTTCGTAGCTTTTCAAGCTTCGAGGTCTTAACGATTCCAGTTTCGATCAACAAATCCATCCAAAAGACTGACTCATCAGCCTCTTCGAGCACAATGCCCAACTTTGCGATAAACTCGGGCCGTGAACGCGCTCTACAGACTGCTCGATAATTTGCCGCAACTGATGTGCCGCAGCGTAACAACTGTTTGCCGAGCACCTGAGCTTCGGAAGTCTTTGGTAATGACTGAAAGACTCTCACTATTCGAATAGCGAAGGCCTTCGTTCTGTCCCGCATTTCCTCAGGTGTCATTCAAACTCCAACTATCATTGAACGCGTTAAAACGCCGTTAAATCGCCAATCACAATTTACAAATCACCAATCCCTAGAACCCCATCACGTTGTACCCGCAATCCACATGGATCACCTCGCCGGTGATTCCCGTGCTTAAGTCACTGGCGAGGAACAACGCGCTATTTCCGACTTCGTCCACTTCCACATTTCGACGCAGCGGCGCTTTGTCTGCCAGTTCTTTCATCATCTCGCCCAACCCGGAGATTCCCCGAGCCGCCAAAGTCTTGATCGGCCCGGCTGAGATAGCGTTAACGCGGATCTTCTTCGCGCCTACGTCTGACGCCAGATATCGCACCGTCGCTTCGAGAGCAGCCTTTGCCACACCCATCACGTTATACCGTGGCACCACACGTTCCGCTCCCAGGTAGCTCATGGTCATCACGCTGCCGCCATCTTCCATCAATGGCACCGCCGCACGGGTCACCGCGATGAGCGAGTACACGCTTACATCATGCGCGATGCGAAATCCTTCGCGCGTGGTTAACAGAAAGTCATTCTTCAATTCTTCCGCCGGAGCGAATGCCACGCTGTGTACCACGGTATGTATCTTGCCGAACTTCGACTTGAGCTGTGCGAATAAATGATCTATTTCAGCATCGCTGGAAACATCGCACTGAAAACCGTCCGCACCCGGCAAGTCGGCGATCAAGCCCGCGGCCTCCTGCGCCAGACGTTCATTCTGATAGGTGATGATGACCTTTGCGCCGGCGCCTTGGAGTTTCTGCGCGATCGACCACGCGATGCTGCGCTTGTTCGCTACGCCAAAGACCACCGCCGTCTTGCCTTGCATATGCGTCATATGGACTCCTGCCCGAAATTTCAAACTGGAAGGATAGCAGGAAGCGATTCCGTTCCATTTCAGGAATTTCCTTCCCATTTTCGAAAATTGCGCAGACGTGGCCATCTACCCTCACGAAATAACACTCAGACTTGCTCCGGAGTGCCACTATGGAACTGGCGTTGTCGTGTGTTTTCGCTTGCAATTCCCAAATCTTGCCCGTAAGTGATAGATTCCAAACATTTAGTAGACCTTTCCCCAATTTGGCACACGGACTGCTTTAGGAATTGCAACAGTTTCCGAATTGAAACCCTCAAGAAAGCCGCAACGCGATGGGAGTCTTTACGAGCAACATTTTTTCCAGCGAAACTAAAGAGTCAGTCTTGTCAGAACTCGACAGGCTGAGAAGGGAACTGGCTGAGACACAGACTCGTCTGCAGCTCTATAAGAATGTCTCTGCCGAACTCAATTCAGAGATGGCGGTGGAAGCCATCATCGAGCGCACCGTCCTTGCTATCCATAAAGTATTTCCACAATTGCGCATCACGTACGGCACGGTGACCCCACAACTCAGATTAAAAATCGAGTACTCGGTATCGCCCGAACACATGCCTTCGCTCAGCGGCTCTGAGTTTCAACTGGAGGCTGGCGATAAATATATTCAGTCCCTCAAGCAGATGAAGGCCCTGGTCGTGCAGGACGTGGCCCTCGAACCGCTTCTCGATTCGGCACGCGAAAAGATTCGCATGACCGGCGCGGGCGCCATTATCGTCGTCCCTTTGCGGCATCCGCGCCTGGAATTCGGCCTAGTCTGCTGTGACGCAGCCGAGCCCCGTCACTGGCGCGAACATGAGATCGCCACGCTCACAGACATGGCGGAGTACCTCGCCCTGGCCATCCGGCAAGCTCACGCTCAACAGGAACACGAAGGCATGGAAAGGCAACTGCGTGATTCGCAGAAGATGGAAGCGGTCGGGCGTCTCGTCGGCGGCATCGCCCACGACTTCAACAACCTGCTTACCGCCATGATGATCTACTGCGGCCTGCTGTCAACTTCACTTGGCAAGGCCCATCGTCTTCACGGCCACGTAGACCAGATCCGCCAGGCCGGCGAGCGCGGCGCCAATCTCGTCGCTCAACTCCTCGCTCTCACCAAACAACAAGTCCTCGAACCGCGCATCATCACCATCAGCGCCGTCGTGGAAGAGATGCGCGACATGTTGCAGCGCGTGATCGGAGAAGACGTAGTGCTTCTCACTAGTTGTAGCGCCGATCTTCGCAGCACTCGCGTCGACGCGGCCCAACTCGAGCAGGTCATCCTTAATATGGCGATCAATGCGCGTGACGCCATGCCCAACGGCGGGCAGCTCTCCATCGAATCTTCTAACCTGGAGCTTGATGACGAATCCGCCGCGCAGCACCAGCTCCCCACCGGTCCTTATGTCCAACTGCGTATTGCTGACACCGGCCACGGTATGGACGAAAAAACCATGGCGCGTATCTTCGATCCGTTCTTTACCACCAAGGGCCAGGGCAAGGGCACAGGACTAGGACTCTCCACGGCCTACGGCATCATCAAGCAACACGGCGGCAACATCTCCGTGGTCAGCGAAGTCGGAGAGGGAAGCGCGTTCACTGTCTTACTGCCCTCGCTCTCAGCGCCCGCCGATGAGACCGCTCAGTCGGAAGCCGACGTCCAGACCCAAAATGTACTCGGTGGTGAAACGATCCTCCTCGTCGAAGACGAAGCGCTCGTTCGTTTCTCGCTGGTGGAAACCTTGAGGGGCGCGGGTTATCACGTCCTAGAAGCTGCAGGCGGCGAAGAAGCTCTCGCCATCAGTGACCAGCATAGCGGCAAGCTCCCCCTCATGATTACCGACCTCGTGATGCCAGGCATGAACGGCCGCCAGGTCGCGGACGCTATCACCAAGCGCCGCCCTGATATTTCCGTGCTCTTTATCTCCGGATACAGTGACGATCCGCGCACACGCGCGATGCTCGGCGAAGGCTGCGACTTTTTTCGTAAACCCTTTAGCGCCGAGGCGTTACGGAAGAAAGTTCGACAGATTCTAGATCGCCGGGCCCAAGTACCATCAGCCACTCAAGTAATAGCCCGAACGCCACTGCAATTTCCTGAAACAGATTCTCAGCAACTCAACTCCCGTGATGGAGACCCCAAGAAATGAGCGTTGCCTTTTCAATTCCAACATTTGATCAGCACCCACGGCCCGAGACACTCAATCTACTTATCGTTGACGACGAGCGTGCCTTGCGGGAAGCCTGCAAAGAAGTGGCTGAGTCGCTCGGCTTTACTACCTTCACCGCAGAGAATGCACAGGCTGCTTCCCGCGTGATGAATGTACAAAGCATTGATGTTGTTCTGCTCGACATGCGACTCCCCGGCACGAACGGTCTAGAGGTGCTCAAAGAGATCAAGCGCCGCCAGGTTGACACCACGGTTATCATGATGACTGCCTATGCCAGCGTGCACACTGCCGTTCACGCCATGAAGCAAGGCGCATACGACTATGTAACCAAACCATTCAATCTCGAAGAGCTGCGCTTGTTACTGGGGCGGGCGTCAGCTCATGTGAGACTTGCGGCGGAGAGCAAAGTGCTACGCGAGAGCATAAAAACACCCCAGAGCTTCAGCAACATTGTGGGACGCACTCCAGAGATGGAGAAGATGTTCCGCATCATCACCAAGGTCGCCCATAGCACGCACCCCGTGCTCATTCTGGGCGAGAGCGGCACCGGCAAAGAATTGGTCGCTCGCAGCATCCACTTTAACGGGCCCAATCGCGACAAGCCTTTTATCCCCGTCGATTGCGGCTCCCTCGTGCCTACATTGATTGAGAGTGAACTGTTCGGCTACGTGAAAGGGGCGTTCACCGGCGCCGTGCGTTCGAAAGACGGACTGCTCGCCATAGCCGACGGCGGTACCATCTTGCTCGACGAGATCGGTGAGCTGCCCGTCGACCTGCAGTCAAAACTTCTGCGTGCTCTTCAGGAAAAAGAGATTCGCCCGGTCGGCAGCACGCGACGGGTACCTATCAATGTGCGCATTCTGGCCGCCACGAATCGTGACCTCGAAACTGCCGTCCAGCAGGGGACATTCCGCAAGGATCTCTTCTTTCGCTTGAACGTGGTCAACATCCGCATCCCGTCTTTGCGCGAACGTAAGGCTGACATTCCACTTTTAGTCGGGCACTTCCTCGAGCGCTTGAACGCTTCCACTGGAGTAGAACGCACCATCAGTGATGATGCGCTGCGCCTCATGATGGCCTACGATTGGCCGGGAAACATCCGGGAACTTGAAAGCTGCCTCGAGCGCGCTACTACATTGACCAGCGGCCCGCACATCCACATCGGCGATCTGCCTACGCAAGTGCAGAACGGAGGTCGGCCCACGCCTTCAGAGAGCGGACACCCCAGCGGAGTAGTCCCCATTGCAGAGATGGAAAAAGAGGCCATCTTCTCCGCGCTCAAACGCGTAGGCGGAGACAAGATGAAAGCCGCCAAACTGCTCGGCATCGGCAAGACCACTCTCTATCGCAAGTTGAAAGAATACGGAATGTCCGCGGAATGACGTGCCCAGCTAGGCCACAGACGAGTCCAAGGAGAGAAGTACATGGTGCTTTTGATCAGTGCCGCTAAGAACGCAGCCGAATGTGCCGCCGCGATTGAAAGAGATCTCGGCGAAAACGTGGAGATGATTTCCGCCTTCTCGCAAAGTGCCGCGAAGCTGCGTACCAGCGAATACGCCTCCATCATCATCGACCAGTCCTTGATCGACGCTAGTCCTAAGGCTTCAGACGGTCTGTGGAAACAGGCCGGCACGGCCATACCGATCATCGTCAATTTCGCCATCAGTGGTGTGGATCGCACGGTGCGTGAAGTCCGTTCCGCCCTCTCGCGTCGTCGCCAGGAGCAACTTCTCGCTGCCCGTGCGGCCCAAGCGGCGTTGCGCAACGAACTCGCGGGAGCGGTCTCCGGCATACTTTTGTCTTCAGAACTGGCCCTGGCCCAGCCAGCTATCCCCGCCTCGGTCGCCGACAAGCTCCGCTCGGTCCACGAACTCGCCTTACAGATCCAATCTCGCCTAGGAAGCGCCGCTTAACAATTCCAGCTACCCCGGACAACTTTCCATAACTTCTGCCACTCTGACTCTCCAGGCCTATTGAAACGTGTATTTCGGCCTAGGGGACCCTCAATGCTTTGGACTATTTTTGCGATCTTGCTCATTATGTGGCTGCTCGGATGGGGCTTCCACATTGCTGGCAGCTTGATCCACCTCCTGCTGGTCGTCGCTCTCGTGGTTGCGGTCTTGAACCTCATCAGCGGCCGTCGCGCTCTCTGATTTTTCGCAAGTCAACATTTCCTGTACGGCCTCTCTAGGGTCATCAACGCCGTTTTCTCAAGAGCGGCCGTCGCAGGCATCCCGCTACTCTGGATTTCGCTCTAAACCATTGCCGCTGTTACGGCAGTGGTGCGTCTTGGGCCCCGGCAACTCTTTTCCTATGAGCACCTTGTCGAACGCCACCAGCCCCACTCGAAATAGAGACCACTCTACGACTCTGAGCGAGCGTATTGCCGCTCTTAAGCCTTGGTTCCACAATCTTGATCTCAACGGCGTTCGCACTGCTCCGGACCACTCGCTGGGCGACTTTCCAAACTTCAAATGGCAAAAACTCGCCGCTTACTTACCTGCCGATCTTCGCGGTGCCTCGGTCCTCGACATCGGCTGCAACGCGGGCTTTTATTCCATCGCCATGAAACAGCGCAATGCCGGACGCGTACTCGGCATTGACCTCGAAGATCGATGTCTCGATCAAGCCCGCTTTGCCTCCGAGACTCTCGGCCTCGACATCGAATTCCGCAAGATGTGTCTGTATGACGTTGACCAACTGCCATTCCGCTTCGATTACGTTCTCTTCATGGGAGTCTTCTATCACCTGCGCTATCCGCTTCTCGCGCTCGACAAAGCCGTGAAAAAAACGCGCGGACATCTCATCTTCCAAAGCATGCTGCGCGGTTCCCGGAATGATTTCATCGCGGAAGCTGATTATGGCTTTCACAACGAGACCATTTTTCATAATTCGCATTTTCCCGCCGCCTATTTCATTGAGAACTCTTACTCAGGCGACTACACAAATTGGTTCATTCCCAACCGCAGCGGAGCCATGGCTATGCTACGCAGCGCCGGGCTAAAGATCAGTGAGACCGCTGATCCCGAAACCTTCATCTGTCAGCCGGTCAATGCAACACGCGATGGCAGGTTCATCCTCGACATGGAACTTGACGGCACGATCTAAAGGAGAAAAGCACGAATGGTGGAAGCGGTCATGATCTGGAACGAGCCGAACAACATGTCGCATTGGAACCGCGACCTCGATCCTGACTGGAACATTTTTTCGCGCATGGTCATCGCCGCATCGAAGGCGATCCGCGCCGCAAATGCTGAAGTGCCCATCGTGCTCGGCGGTATCTCGCCCATCGACCCCAATTTCATTCGCAACCTAGGCGAACAGGGTGTGCTCGACGCGGTAGATGTCGTCTCTGTTCACGGCTTCCCGCTCGACTGGAACCACTGGAACATAAACGAATGGCCGGCCAAGATCGCTGAGATCCGCTCAGAGACCAAGCTTCCTATCTGGGTGAGTGAAGCCGGCGCATCATCCTTCGGCGCAGAAGAAGTCCAACTTTTCGGAATGCAGCGCACAGCGGACCTTCTTCTTCCCATCGTCGATCGTGTGCACTGGTACAGCTTGATGGATCTTCCCGCCACATGGACGGCAACCACGCGACATCGCGAGGCCGAAGGCAGTTCTTACTACCGCCACTACTATATGGGTCTTCTGCGCGAAGACGGCACGCCCAAACTCGCCGCATCGCACTTCCCGAAGGGGCTCGGCATCTGCCAGTGGTTTCACTATCGCGATCCGCGTCTCACAATCGCAGTGGAATGGCTGCGCAAACTGGGCGTTAAGCATCTGCGCACTGGTTTGAGCTGGGCAGATTCGTTTCATGCTGATGGCACGGAATGGTTTGACGAACAAATGTCAGCGTTAACTGGATTCAATACCACGCTGACGCTTTGTTTCACGCCGGAGCACTTGGGCATTGAACGTCACTATGCATCACCGCCTAAGCACGTCGAAGACTTCGCGGAGTTCGCAAACTTTGCCGTAAGCCGCTACACAAAAGGTCAGACTCAGATGACGATGGCGGGTGCCATCGCAAGGGCCGAATAACAGGGATGCACATACTCATTACAGCAGACACACTGGGAGGCGTTTGGAACTACACACGCGAACTGGTCACCGGATTACACGCGCGCGGCCATCGCATCACCTTAGTCAGCTTTGGTGACATTCCCACCGCCGAACAAGCCGAGTGGATCACTGCACTGCGGAACGTCGATTTTCGTCCCACGGCGTTTCGCCTCGAGTGGATGCAAGACTCTGAAGCAGACATGGCCTCTGCCGCCTCGTTCCTCCTCTCATTGATAGAGGAAGTCGAGCCTGATCTGCTGCACTTCAGCCAGTTCTATTTCGGAAATCTCGAGTGCGATGTCCCGCGTATCGTTGTCGCGCACAGTGATGTAGTCACATGGTGGCAAGCGGTGCACGGTAAGCAGCCACCCGCGGGTCAATGGATGACCAGCTATCGTGCAGCCGTTCAGCGTGCAGTTCGTGGGGCAGATAGCATAGTCGCTCCCTCGAACTGGATGTTGGATGTCTTCCAGGAAACGCATGGCACCGCGAGGCGTGCGGCTGTGATCTACAACGGGCGAACTCCAGCATGGTTCAACCCCTACGCCGCGAAAAAGAATTACGCGTTGTCAGTCGGGCGAATATGGGACTTAGGAAAAAATTCCGTGCTCCTCTCGCGAATCTCTGCGCCTTTGCCGGTCTATCTTGCCGGCAATGATCGCGATCCTTCTGGCGGCCCTGATGGCCCGCTGACCCTTGACAGTAGTTCCATCACATTCAAAGGACCGCAAGATTCAAAACAGCTTCAAGATCTCTACGCCAACGCCGCGATCTACATCGCCACTTCGCAATATGAACCTTTCGGCCTAGCGCCTCTCGAGGCCGCGTTCTCGCGTTGTGCCATCGTCGCCAGTGATATCCCCAGCCTGCGTGAGATCTGGGGCGACGCCGCCATCTATTTCCGCAACAACGACGCCATTCATCTGCAAGAGACGCTCGAAACTCTGGTGCAAAATCCCGGACGCATCACAGCGGGCGCGGGTAGGGCATACCGTCGTGCGATGCAGTATTACTCCTCTTCGAAAATGGTTGACGATTACCTCACCTTATACCGGAAGTTGGTTCCTGCAGAGGTCAGCGCCGCGTGAGACAACGCATACATATCTTCGCCCACTCGCTGATATCAGATTGGAATCACGGCAACGCGCATTTCCTTCGCGGGCTAGCGCGCGACCTCGGGCGTATGGGGCACGAAGTCCGCTGCCATGAAGAACTCGGCTCCTGGTCTCTCTCGAATCTCGTTAAGAGCGAACAGCACAAATCCATCGAGACCATCGATAACTTTCGTAAGGCGTTTCCAGAACTGCGCATCTTCTTTTACCAGAACGACGGTACGCTCGAGAGCCACCTTAAAGCCCAGCTCCGCCACGCTGACGTGGTCCTGATCCATGAATGGAATGAGCCGCGCGTGGTGAATGCCATCCTGGCTTTAAAGAGCCAGCTTGGTTTCCGCGTGCTCTTGCACGACACACATCATCGCGCGTTCACCCGTCCCGGCGAATTGCTGCGTTTCCATTTGCATCTCTTTGATGGAGTGCTGGCATTCGGTGAGCCTTTACGGAAGATCTATCGTGATAGCTTGGGCATGCACAATGTCTTCACCTTCCACGAAGCAGCGGATGTCGAGACTTTCCATCCGATCGATTCCGAAAAACCAAATGATGTTCTATGGATTGGCAACTGGGGCGACGAAGAGCGGACGCGCGAGCTTGAAGAATTTCTCATAAGGCCCGCGGCTGCTTTGCCAAACACACGTTTCGTCGCACACGGCGTCCGTTATCCGGCCGACGCAAAGATGAAGCTCCAGGACGCAGGCATCGATTATCGCGGCTATCTGCCCAATCTTGAAGCGCCCACCGCCTACGCACAAAGCAAACTTGCGCTCCATCTGCCACGAGATCCATATCAGAACCAATTAGGCGGCATCCCTACGATCCGCGTGTTCGAAGCGCTTGCGTGTGGCGCCACACTGCTATGTTCGCCGTGGCAAGATCGCGACCTGCTCTTCCGCTCCGCAGAAGACTTCGTAGTTTTACCTGACGGTCAATCTATGCAGGAAGAGATTCAGCATCTCCTCAAGGACGACAACGCGCGCCGTCAGATCGGTGCCAGCGGATTGCAGACCGTACTCAAGCGTCACACGACCCGGCATCGCGCAGAGCAATTGACTGAGATATTGCAAGAAATGAAGAGGCCAGTGGCCGCATGAAGATTTTCGTTATCGGCTCCAGCATCACATCGTCTTATTGGAACGGCGCGGCCACGTATTACCGCGGAATCTATCGCGCTCTCTCGAGGCTCGGGCACGACATCACCTTTGCTGAACCGGATGCGTACGGCCGACAACAGCATCGCGACGAGCACGATGCCTCTTACGTTCACTCCCTGGTCTATCAATCTCCCGCCGACTTGCCCGGCATCCTGCAAGTTGCTTCGCAAGCCGACCTGGTGGTCAAGCACAGCGGTGTCGGCGTGGATGACGAACTTCTCGAACGCGAAGTCCTGCTGCTCGGCTCACCGCGCACGAAGATCGTCTTCTGGGATGTCGATGCTCCCGCGACGCTGGAGCGCGTCGAATCGAGCTACGTCGATCCCTTCCGTCCGCTCATTCCGCGATACGATTTCATCTTCACCTACGGCGGCGGTCCCGCAGTGGTGAAGCATTACCTCGAGTTAGGTGCGCGCAACTGCCATCCTATATATAACGCTCATGACGCCGACTCTCATTTCCCCGTACCCGCCACCGATCGTTTTCGTTGCGACCTGGCATTTGTAGGCAACCGCCTGCCGGATCGCGAAGCGCGGGTCGAACAGTTCTTTTTGCGCGCGGCGGAACTGGCGCCGGACTTGCGTTTCCTGCTCGGCGGGGAAGGATGGGGCGCTAAGCCTCTGCCTGCGAACGTCCACTGGATAGGGCACGTTCACACGCACGATCACAACGCGGTCAATTGCTCCGCCCGCATGGTGCTCAACATCAATCGTGATTCCATGGCGGATGTCGGATTCTCTCCGCCTACGCGCGTATTTGAAGCTGCCGGCGCAGGCACCTGCCTGATCACCGACGCGTGGCAAGGGATCGGCGAATTCTTTACCCCTGATAAAGAGATTCTTATTGCCTCAACGGCCGAGGAGATCGTCCGTTGGCTGCGCGAAGTAGATGCGCCACTCGCCGCGCAGATCGGGCGCAATATGCGTGACCGCGCATTGCGTGATCACACATACACCCTACGCGCTGCCTTGGTCGACTCCATCCTGCGCGGGGCTCGTGCGGAGACCACCGCAGCCTGAACCATGAAGATCACCATCTTTGGGCTCGCCATTACGTCATCATGGGGCAATGGACACGCCACCACTTATCGCGCCCTCTGTGGCGCTCTCGCCGCACGCGGACATGACATCGTCTTCTTCGAGCACGATGCCGAGTGGTACGCCAACAACCGTGATATCGCCGGCCTGCCGAAGATCAAGATCATCCACTACGGACAATGGGCAGATGTATGCTCCGGCGCCCAGCAGGAACTCCGCGAGTCCGACGTAGCTATCGTCGGCTCCTACTTCCCCCATGCGCACGAGGCTTTTGCGGAGATATTTGAGCACTGCGCGGGCGTAAAAGCGTTCTATGACATTGATACTCCTGTGACAGTCTCGCAGCTGCGAGAGAAGGGAAACACGGCTTACCTGCGCGTAGAAGAGATCCGGGACTTGGACATCTATTTCAGCTTCACCGGGGGGCCAGCGCTGTGCGAACTCGAACAGGATTTTGGCGCGAAGCGGGCGGTACCTCTCTATTGCTCCGTAGATACGGATAAATATCAGCCTCTCGCCGTAAATCCTGATTTCGCGTGCGATATGAGTTACATGGGCACCTACGCCCCTGATCGCCAGCCAAAACTCGAAGAATTTTTGTCTGCCTCAGCCCGCGAACAGACTTCAAACACATTCATCGTCGCCGGCCCGCAATATCCAGATAACATCCACTGGCCAAAGAACGTGATACGCATCGAGCATCTCGAACCCAAATATCATCCGCGGCTCTACTCATCATCTCGACTCGTCCTCAATGTCACCCGGCGTGACATGGTGATGGCCGGGTACTCGCCCTCAGTCCGTCTTTTCGAAGCCGCCGCATGCGGCGCAGCGATTGTCTCTGATAATTGGCCGGGGCTCGACGAATTCTTCGCGCCCGGCGCAGAGATACTGCTCGCCTCATCCCGCGTAGATTGCTTGCGCTACCTCCGCGACTTTGACGGCATGGAACTGCGACGCATTGGTGAAGCTGCGCGAGCCCGCATCTTGGCACATCACTCCAGCGCCCAACGCGCACAACAGATCGAAGATTACATTTCCTCCGCCCGAACCAGACACTCACAAACCAGCGCCAGCGCGCGCTAGACGTCACACACCTCGCCGTCAGCACCTGGCATCTAAGTTAAGTTGCATTCCTATTTCGGAGCCCCTTTGAAGATTGCATTGATAGCACCACCATTTATCGCCGTTCCACCGAAACAATATGGCGGCACCGAGCTGTTCATCGCACAGCTCGCTGAGGGTCTTAAAGCCAAGGGTATTGATGTCGTCGTGTACACCAACGGTGAGTCCACAGTAGATGTGGAAAAACGATGGCTCTTTGAGCAGTCGCAATGGCCCATCAAGGGAGACATTTACAACCACGTGCGCGATTCCACTCACACCGCATGGGCGTTGCATGAGGCTATCGCTGATGCTGATCTGATTCACATCAACAATGCGACCGGCGTCACTTTTTCTCAATTTATTGACCAGCCCATGGTCTGCACACTGCACCATCCGCTCGAACCGGGATTGACGGAACTTTATCGCCATTTCGACGGCGTTCACTACGTATGCATCAGCCGCAATCAGAAGCAATCATTGGGTATTGCCATCGCTTCCGTCATTCATCATGGGCTTGACACGTCTTTATATGAGGTGCGCGAAAAGAAAAAACGCTATCTGAGCTTTATCGGACGCATAGCCCCTGTCAAAGGTGTGCACCTCGCGATCCAAGTCGCGCGCAAGGCGGGCATCCCGCTGAAGATCGCCGGCGAAGTGCAGCCTCTCTTCCAGGACTATTTTGATTCGCAAGTAAAGCCGCATATTGACGGCAATTTAGTCGAGTATCTCGGCTCGGCCGACATGTCGGCGAAGAATGAGTTGCTGGCTGACTCTCTCACCATGCTTTTCCCCATCCAGTGGGACGAACCCTTCGGCCTTGTGATGATCGAGTCCATGGCGTGCGGCACCCCGGTGCTTGCGTTGCCCGGCGGATCAGTGCCGGAGATAGTTAAAGACGGCATCTCTGGTTTTGTTTGCACAGACGTTGATGAAATGGCGGCTCGCGCCCAACAACTCGAGCAGGAGCCCATGTCCGCCCGCTCGATCCGCAAATATGTAGAGCAGAACTTTTCCATCGGTCGAATGGTGGACGAATATATCAAGTTGTACTCGGCGATGCTTGCCGGACAGAACGAAAGGGAGACAGCAGTGGCATGAGCGCGACCAAAAATCTTGTGCACCCTGAAGAAAGCCATTTGATAGAGATTCCCTGTCCGCACGTGGAACCTCGCATCGTCTATCAGTCGAACGAGCCGCGCAAAGTCAATAATCTCACTCTCATCGACGGCAAAACATTTCTTTCTACCTCTGTCTCCGGTGACATAACTCCGCCCGGCGCTCCCGATGTAGGCTTCTTTCACGACGACACCCGCTACCTAAGTTCTCTTGAGTTGAAAGTAGACGGCCACCGCACCGTCGTTCTCTCCTCCAGTACCGAAAAAAGTTTTGCCTCGCAGATCGAACTCACCACCGGCAACATCAGCTTGCGCGATTCCATCGATCTGCCGGAGAACACGGTCCACATCCGCCGCGATCAACTGCTTTCCGGCAACGTGCTCTTTGACCACTTCACGTTTGAGAACTTCAATCTGCAGCAGGTCGAGTTCCGGGTGGAAGTGAATTACGCCGCCGATTTTGTCGATGTCTTCCAGGTGCGCGGTGTGGCGCGCGGCACCTGCGGCTCGTATTACGCGCCAGAGACTACCAAAGATTCACTCAGCTTCACCTATCGCGGCAAAGACGACGTCTGGCGCCATACTGAGATCAAGTTCTCCACGCCGCCGCAGCGCATCGAAGGCACCACCGCTATCTGGAATGTGAAGCTTGAACGCATGAAAGGCCTGCGCATTGAAACCACCATTCGCGCCCTGGTCCATGGCGGTCACGCGGAGAAAGGCTCCGGCACTGGTGACTTCATCACCAATCTTCGCGCACGTCGCGGCGCCGTAAAGAAGTGGGAAGACGAATCGACCAGCTTCCACACCAGCAATGAAGCTTTTGACGCCGTGTTGCGCACCGCAGTCGGTGACTTCCACGCCTTGCAGATTCCCAGTGCCGGCAATGACCACATCGTCGCCGCCGGTATCCCATGGTTCGCCACCATCTTCGGACGCGACTCTATCATCGCCTCCTATCAGTCGCTTCTGTTAAATCCGCGACTAGCGTCAGAAACACTACGCGTCCTGGCTCATTACCAGGGCAATGAAGTGAACGACTGGCGTGACGAGGAACCGGGCAAGATCATCCACGAACAGCGCGAAGGCGAGATGACTCGCACCGGCGAGATGCCCTTTGGCGCTTATTACGGTTCAGTCGATTCCACACCGCTCTTCCTCGTACTTGCTAGCGAAGTTTTCCAATGGACTGACGACGAGCAGCTCATTCATGACCTCAAGCCGCACATTCTTCGCGCCCTCACATGGCTCGACAAATATGCTGACCTCGATGGTGATGGTCTCATCGAATTCCGCCGCCGTTCCTCCAAAGGACTCGCCAATCAAGGATGGAAAGATTCATGGGACGCCAACATGTTCCCAGACGGCACCATCGCCGAGGCGCCCATCGCAACCATCGAGGTTCAAGGCTATGCCTATGACGCAAAGTATCGGCTGGCGCGCTTGATGCGCCACATCGGCGAGAACCACATTGCCGATCGCCTGAAGCGCGAAGCGGCCGAGATGGCTAAGCGCATCGACCAGAACTACTGGATGCCGCGCAAGAATTTCTATGCAATGGCTCTCGACCGCGACAAGAAAAAGCTCGACGTGATTTCTTCCAATCCCGGACATCTGCTTTTCTCTCGAGCGCTTAAAGCTGATCGCGCCCGCGCGGTGGCCAATCGCTTGATGCAGCCAGACATGAACTCCGGCTGGGGATGGCGCACCATGTCCGCCGACGAAAAAGTCTTCAACCCGCTCAGCTATCATCGCGGCTCCGTCTGGCCGCATGACAATTCGCTCATCGCGCACGGCATGGCGCTCTACGATTTCCGCCGTCCCGCATTGCAGATACTCACACAACTCTTCCAGGCCGCACAGACCTTCCGCGACAATCGCCTGCC
>JAICLA010000003.1 GCA_025927695.1 Terriglobales bacterium
AATCGGCGGTGGCGTGCGCGAGTTCGTAGCCGGCGCCGGCGAGTGCGCCCACGGCCACACCGGCGGCGACGGTGGTCTTTACGAAAGAGCGTCTTGTGATCTCGTCAGCCATATACCTGCTACCTGTCATCCTGAGCGAAGCGCGTAAGCGCGGAGTCGAAGGACAACGCCTTGGACTTTGACTCTAAAGCGCCGAAGGCGCGAAACACTCTAATCGTCAGCAGCACTCCCTTCTTCCTTCACAGTCAGTCCGGCCATGTCACGCAGGTTCTGCCGGTTCACTTTCAAGATAGAGAAATAGAAATGCGCGACGATCATGATGAGCAGGCAGAGCGCGGAGAGATCGTGAATCTGCCGGCAGAAATGGATGAGGCCGCGCGCGGACAGAAACATGCGCGACGCTGACAACCACATGAGCGAACCTGTCCCCACGAAGGCAATGGCCAGCAGCGCAAGAACGTGGTGATAGAGCTTTTGCAGCGCGTCATACTTGCCGGGCGCGGGATAGTCGCGCGTCCACCCCATGAAGTTGCGCCAGATGGTGGCAGCGTCGCGGAACTCTTGGGTTGAGGGTTCCATCGATTTCTTGTCGCCTCGGATGAGTGCCGCGACGGCGTGCGCGACTACTCCGAGTCCGAAGAGCAGGCCCATCCATTCATGCAGCGTCAGCCAGGTGAGGCCGAAGCGCTCGCCCACGAGCGGAGGTTGCGGCGCACGGCGGAAGAACAAAACCGCGCCAGAGAGAAGCAATCCGGCGAGCAGCAGAAAGTTTCCCCAGTGGTAGAACTTCTGGTTGAAGTTGTAACGCGCAGGCGGCTTGCTCATGGGATTGCCACGCGCTCTACGGATGGCGTGAATTGCGCAAAATGCGATCGCGAGAAAGATGCCCGCCCAGACTAGCGACGAGATCAGGCGCGAGTCATAGGCGTGGCCGGGGATGTCGGAAGCTTTCTGGAAGAGCGATGGCATGACTCTTTATCAAACGCTTCGTTCGTGAGCTACTGTTAAAACTAGTTCTTGGATTCTAAGAAGCCAGCTACCTTATCCCTGTGAAATGAAAATAAGAATTTGTCGACGCTAGCTGCAAGGACCTCTACATGGTGCATCTCACTCGGGTCGTAATAGTAGCCGAAAAGACGATAACGCATCGCTTTCCAAACTCGGCTAGCAAATCCAAATTTGAACAGTTTCTTTTGAGCGCTTTGAACGGCCCACGCTAGTTCCATTAAATCTTCGCGCAGCTTAGGTTCGGCTTCTTCAACCTGCGATATTCTCCCACGAAGTACGCCGAGCGACTTCTTGTTTTGTTCGTTTGCTACTTCAATCTCGTCAGAAGTTCGATTTATTTCATTAGCCTTCTTGTGAGTCATGAATGATGAAACAGCAATCGCTGGTAAAACCGCCAGACAGCCGAGTGCTATGGTTCCACCTGCCATGCCCGCGCCTCCAGTAGCGAGGGAGCCTCCGCCAAACCAAGCCAGAGTTGCGTTTGTGGAAGCTGCTCCGTGCAAAACTCCGATCCCTATCCCAGTTGACGCTGATCCCAAATACGTGACCGCAGTCCAAGAGCCAATAGCTACGGCCGTGCCGCTTCCTATTGATCCTGCTGTGATCCTGGCGCTCTCATAATATGCAATTGCCCTGGAGTTTCTAGCGAACGACTGATTTGCGGTGCCAATTGAGATTTTTGCGCTCTGCCTCCGCCGAACCTGCACCGGAGCCAGTAGCCTCTGTGCGCGATTTAGTTGAGAAAATGCATCTTCAGCTAAGATACCGATTGTCTTTAGAACTTCTTCGAGACGGAAACTAAGTCTTTTTCCTTCATTGATTAGACGTTGGTATTCCAGAGAGACAGCCTTCCACCTTGCCAGAGCCCGGTCCAGCCGCGATTGGCCGCCAAGTGTAATGACGTTGAGAATCCCTTTACCGAGCAATTTCAGTTCATCCTTCAGCATATCCCAACCTCACACCGCGTTGTACGTGCTTCTCTTAATGAACTCGCCGCTGCCAGGCTTGCCGTCGAACTTGTCGTCTTTCACCAGCACGCGTCCGCGGGACAGCACCACATCCGGCATGCCTTTTACGGTGATGCCTTCGAACATGGAGTAGTCCACGCGCATGTGGTGGTTGGTGGCGCTGATGGTGTGTTCGCGGTTGGGATCGAAGACTACGATGTCAGCATCACTGCCGACGGCGATTGTCCCTTTGCGCGGATAGAGGCCGAAGATCTTTGCCGGTGTTGTGGCCACGAGTTCAACGAAGCGATTGACGTTGAAGCGTCCTGCGGCTACGCCACCGGAATAGATCAGGCTGTAGCGATGCTCGATGCCGGGGCCTCCGTTGGGAATCTTGGTGAAGTCGTCTTTACCTAATTGCTTCTGGTCTTTGAAGCAGAACGGGCAATGGTCTGTGCTGACGACCTGCAAGTGATCATGCTTGAGTCCGTGCCAGAGGCGTTCCTGGTTCCACTTTTCGCGCAGCGGCGGAGTGAAGACGACCTTCGCGCCTTCGAAGTCCGGCATGGCTTCCATGTCTTCAAGCGAGAGATAGAGATACTGCGGGCACGTCTCAGCGTAAACGGGCAAGCCGCGGTCGCGGGCCTCGCGGACTTTTTCCAACGCATCATTACAGCTCAAGTGAACGATATACACGGGCGAGCCGGCCATCTCTGCCAGCGCGATGGCGCGCGCTGTGGCCTCGGCTTCGGCAGTTGTTGGGCGCGTGAGCGCGTGATACTTGGGCGCGGTCTTCCCTTCTGCCAGCGCCTGCTGCACGATGACGTCAATCGCGCCGCCGTTCTCAGCGTGCATGCAGATCATGCCGCCGTGCTTTGAGGCTTTGCGCATGGCGCGGAAGATGCTGGCGTCATCAAGCATGAAGACGCCGGGATAGGCCATGAAGAGTTTGAAACTGGAGACTCCGTCGCGGATGAGCGCGGGCATCTCGTCAAGCTGCGCGTCTGGCAGGTCAGTAATGATGCAGTGGAAGGAATAGTCCACGATGGCGCGGTCGCGCGCTTTTTCCATCCAATCGTCAAAGGCGGTGCGCAGGGTCTGGCCTTTGTATTGGATGGCGAAATCGATGAGCGTGGTGGTGCCGCCGAACGCAGCGGCGCGGGTGCCGGTCTCGAAGTCGTCTGCCGAGCGCGAGCCGCCGAAAGGCATATCAAGATGCGTGTGGACGTCAATACCGCCGGGCATGACCAGCTTGCCTGTTGCGTCAATGATGTTCTTGCAATTCTGGCGCGGCAGTTTGGCGGCTATGGCGCCGATGCGGCCGCCGGTGATTGCAATGTCCGCTTCGTATGTGTCGCTGGCCGTAGCTACTGTGCCGTTCACTATGAGAGTGTCAAATGCCATATGAGTCCTTGGGTATTAAGGTTCGATTGAGTGCGAGTTGGGAATCATCGCATATTGCTTATATAACGCGCTAAACTTTTATGCTAGACTCACGCCTCTTCACCCTGATTTTTGCGGGCCTGTTTGATGGCCGCGGGAGTGTTGCTTTTTTTGCGTTCGATCGACTTGGGGATGGCCCAAATATGCTGAAACAAGTGGCTCCGCGGTTGACGCCGGAGCAGTACGAAAAGAATTTTTCTGATATCAACCCACCGCTCACGCAGTCACAGGCGCTGGAAGAAGGCTCGCGCTGCCTGTTCTGCTATGACGCGCCCTGTATCAAGGCGTGTCCAACGGAGATCAATGTGCCACAGTTCATCCGGCAGATCGGCACGGGCAATGTGACCGGTGCCGCGACGACCATTCTTAATGCCAACATCATGGGACACAGCTGCGCGCGGGTCTGTCCAACTTCGGTGCTGTGCGAAGGCGCATGCGTATTGAATTACGAGAACAAGCGGCCGGTGGATATCGGCAAGCTGCAGCGCTACGCGGTGGATTCCGTGATGGACACGCTGAAACTGTTTGAGCCGCCGGCGGACAACGGGAAGAAAGTCGCGCTGATCGGTGCTGGGCCGGCGAGTTTGTCATGCGCCACGGAGCTGCGTCGGCACGGATATCAAGTGACGATATTCGATGCGAATCCGCTGCCGGGTGGTTTGGATACCTATGGAATAGCAGCGTACAAGTTGCGGGCTTCCGATGCGGTGCGGGAGATTGAATTAGTGCGGCGGCTGGGCGTTGAGATTAAGAGCAACGTGTTAGTAGGTAAAGATGCAACTCTGGTCGAACTAGAGAAAAATTACGACGCGATATTCATTGGCATTGGGTTGGGCGGAACGGATGACCTCGGCATTCCGGGCGAAGATTTAGAAGGCTGCATCGACGCGCTGACATTCATTCGCGAGACGAAAGAGAATCCCTTCGACAAGGTTTTGATCGGCAATAAAGTCGCTGTCATCGGGGGCGGAAATACAGCGATTGACGTGGTCACTGCCGCCCATCGACTCGGCGCAGAAGAGGTTTACATGATTTATCGCCGCGGAGAAGCCGAGGCGTCGGCCTTCAAGTATGAGATTGAACTGGCCAAGAAGGACGAAATATCCTTTATTTGGCAGGCTGCGCCGGCGAAGATATTAGGTCGCGGCAAGGTCGAGTCGCTGGAGTGCGTAAAGACCATGCTTGGACCGGCGGATGCAAGCGGTCGGCGGAGTCCGCAGAACATTTCCGGCAGCGAGTTCCGGCTTGATGTGGACATGGTCATCAAGGCGCTCGGCCAATCGAAAAAGACTGAATTCCTTCAATCGATCAGCGGTATGAAGCTGGAGAAAGGCCGCGTGGTGGTGAACGCCGAAACGTGCCAGACGGCGAATCCAAAGTATTTTGCCGGCGGCGATTGTGTGAACGGCGGCGGCGAAGTGGTTGACGCCGTTGCACACGGCAAGAAGGCCGCAGCCGGCATCCACGCCCACCTGGCCGGTAAAGCGGCAAACATGCGAGGGACCCATGCCTGATATCAGCGTGAATTTTTGCGGAGTGAAATCGCCGAATCCGTTCTGGCTGGGCAGCGGCCCACCGGCGAACACCGCGTATCAGGTGATGCGCGCATTTGACGCTGGATGGGGCGGCGCGGTTTGGAAGACCATTGGCGAGCCCATCATGAATGTGAGCTCGCGCTATGGCTCTATCGATTACAAGAACGAGCGCATGATCGGGCTCAACAACATTGAGTTGATCAGCGACCGTCCCATCGAGACCAACTTCACTGAGATCACCGAGGTGAAGAAGAAGTATCCGAAGAATGTTGTGGTCGCTTCGTTGATGGTGGAGTCGAAGCAGACCACGTGGCATGAGATCGTGAAGCGAACGAATGACTCCGGCGCGGACCTGATCGAGCTGAACTTTGGATGTCCGCATGGGATGAGCGAGCGCGGCATGGGCGCGGCAGTTGGTCAGGTTCCCGAGTACGCGGGCATGATCACCGCGTGGGTGAAAGAAGTAGCGAAGATTCCAGTCATCGTGAAGCTCACACCGAATGTCACCGACATCGCCCACATGGCTGCGACAGTGAATGCCGCGGGCGCGGATGCAGTGTCGCTGATCAATACGATCAACAGCCTTGTGGGAGTAGATCTCGATACCTGGGTGCCGCGGCCGATCGTGGGCGGCGCGTCCAGCCACGGCGGATATTGCGGTCCGGCGGTGAAGCCGATCGCGCTGAACATGGTGGCAAGCGTTTCACATCATCCGAAGGTGAACATTCCCATCAGCGGCATCGGCGGCATCGGCAATTGGCGGGATGCTGTCGAATTCATGCTGTTGGGTTCTACTTCCGTTCAAGTCTGCACGGCGGCGATGCATTATGGCTTCCGCATTGTGGAAGACATGGCTGAAGGCCTAAACAACTACCTTGCGGAAAAAGGCATGCAGTCTGCCATGGAGCTTGTCGGCAAGTCAGTGAACAAAGTGAAAGATTGGGGCGATCTCAACCTCAACTACAAGGTCATCGCCAAGATCGATCCGGAGAAATGCATCGGATGTAACCTCTGTTATATCGCCTGTGAAGACGGTGCACACCAGTGCATCACAGCGGCACCGCGTCCTTTTGGCGATCTGCGCGAGGGCACGCCCGCAAAGCACATGCCACAGATCAAAGAGGACCACTGCGTGGGTTGTAACTTGTGCGCGCTGGTCTGTCCAGTGCCGCAGTGCATCACCATGCAAGAGATCGATACCGGACGTCCACCGATGAACTGGCGACAACTGCAGGAATCACGCGGCAAGAATCCGACGTGCAGCATGGATGAGCTTTTGGCAAAAGGTGCATCAACGCACTAGCTTTGCACTGAGCGCAGCCATTTACTGAATTCAGTTGCGCGGGCGCTGGCAGCCGGCGGGTCGATATTGGTCATAACGATCACTACGTTTCCGCTTTGCAGATCAAACTCCAGCGCGGAGTTGATTCCCGGAGCGCCGCCCGCAATCCCCATTCCGCCAAGCGCAGGCTTGCCGGTTTCAGGCGATAGCATCACTAGCTTTCCGCTGCTGAGTGCTTCTGTGAACTTCAACATGTCTCCAACGGTTGAGTAGCCGCCACCGGCGGAGCTGCCGCGCCACGGGCGGGAGAATTCGTTATTGCGCTTCTGGCCTGGTTCCGACTGTTCAGTCGTGTAACCTTCCGCGCGGTCTGTCACTTTCTGGTCGCTAAGATAGCTGTCAGTGTCTTTCATGCCGGCAACGTCGAAGACGTTTTTCTTCACGTAGGAGTAATAGTCCTGGCCGGAAACTTTCTCGATGATGAGGCCAAGGACGACATATCCGCCGTTGGAATATTGGTTCTTGGTGCCCGGCTCGAATAGCAACGGTTGGTCTGCGAAAAGCGGTAGATAGTCGGCAAGGCTTCGCAACTTCGATTTTGGTGTCTGCTGATACTTTGGCCCAAAGAAATCTCCGATGCCGGAACGCATGGTCAATAGTTGAGCGATGGTGACTTTCTCGCGAGCGTCGGCATTGGGATAATCGGGCAAGTACTTACCCAACTTGTCTGTGTAGGTGAGCTTCCCTTGGCTGACTAACTGATCGATGCATATACGCGTAAAAATCTTGTTGATTGAGCCGAGGTTGAATTTTGTGTTCACATCGTTAGGAATCTTTTTGTCACGGTCGGCATAACCATAAGCCTTTTCGAAGATCACTTTGCCTTTGCGGGCGAGCAATACTGCGCCTGAAAATTCATCCTTTTTTGTTGCGTCGTCGAGCGTGTCGGAGACTTTTTTTACAAACTCCGACTCCGACATGGGTGGCCCCGCTTGCGGACTCGGGCGGCCATCGGGACCATCAGCATCTTCCACTTGAAGCGCAATAAGTTTGTGAGGCGTTGCCGGTTCGAAGTTAAAAGTGATATCAACGGGTCCGGCATCTGTCTTCATGCGGACTTTGATGGCCATCTCATTGCCGGAAATCCGCACATCAGGTACTCCTTTGATCTCCAGCGACTTCATGCGAGCATGCATCTGCTTGTAGATCTGCAAACGGTCGGCGAGGGACCGCCGCTGCAGGGCTGCTTCGGACACATTGCCTTTAAGGAACGCTGACATGGCGTCATCGCCCGCATTGAAAGCGGCGACGTAGGATTGAATGCGTTCGCGATTGGGCAAGTCAGGAGGCAAACCTTGAGCGACGGCAGTGTTTGCGATAAGACTGAGAACTAAAACGCCAAAAAAACGACGGATGCGCACGAAGGTCTCCAGGAGATAAAGACTTGGGCGGTGGATCACTACTCACCGACCATGAGTGATTAACGTTGGGATTCCGGCTTTTTTCGGCGAAAGCGGTTGATTTGCGGGAGCGCTACTTTTTCGCGGCTGGCTCGGGAGCGGGCGTGCCGATGTCAATGACCGCTTTCCATTGTCCGTCAGCTTCCTTGCGCCAGACGACAGCGCCGTTGTTGTGGGCTGTAACGATCTTCTTTCCCATACGGTACTGGATAACATCGGTCCCCGTCTCGTAGGCGAAATCGCCTGACGGGGCAACGACAACTTTGTCGGTAGAAAAGGTGATCTTGAAGTCAGGGTCAGCAAAAGACTTGGTGACATAATCCAGAATCGCGGCCTTGCCGATCACCGGCGGCTGCCCGGGAAAGATTAGCGTTGCATCATCCGCCCAGAAACTGGCTGCTTTGGCGGCATCCCGTTTCTGTGCGGTAGCCAGCCATTCTTTGTCGGTAGCACGGATATCTGCTTCAGCCTTGCTGAGATCGACATTCAGCTTGGCAGCCGCGGCAGTACAGGGTTGCGAAGGCTGTGCGCATCCGGCGAGCAAAAGTAGTGGGACCAACCACACAATACGTTTCATAAGGTCTCCTGTTTGGCGGGCAAGTATACGCTCCCAGAATCAGTTTCCCGTTCCCTGTTTCCCGTTTCCGGAGGCAGTTAGTTTTGCAGATCGAGCGTTACGGTTTGCGCTTTGCGTGTGGCCAAGGCGATTGGTTCAAGTTTCACGCCCCAAAAGATGGCGGAAACACGCAGAGTAATGATGAGTAATGCTGCGGCAGTTCCGCTCACAACTAACGATGCTCCTGTCCGTTGCAATCCCGCGAACACTGCCGCGCCTAGCAGCGATACTGTGGCATAGATCTCCCCTTTGAAGATGCGAGGGATCTCGCCGCAAAGCACGTCACGGATCGCGCCTCCGGCAACGCCGGTGACCATTCCCATCAGCACCACGATGAGAAATGCATAGTGATCATTCAACGCGAGCTTCGCCCCACTGACGGTAAAGAGCGCCAAGCCTAGAGCGTCGGCCAAGGTGAGTGAATACGTAGGGACTGCCCATACACGCGCGTATGCCGCAGTTGCGACGGCGACCAGGGCGGGCAGCCACAAGAATGTGGTGTTAGCGATCCAGAACACCGGCCTGTGATCGAGAAGAAGATCGCGCACCGTACCACCGCCAATGGCGGTGACAATCGCCGTAACTATGAGTCCGAAGATGTCCATCTTCTTGCGTGCAGCCGCCAGCGCGCCGGAGACGGCGCACACTGCGACGGCAAACATCTCTAGCCCATAGAGCAAGGCTGCTGGATTTGCGTAACGCACGGGGATGGTCATTGTTATTTCTCCTTCGAATCGGGGCCCAAAATAGAAAAGCCGCTCAGTGTTTGAGCGGCTCTTCGGAAGATCTTAAAGGGCTAAGTTCTAGTCTTTCGCCCCCGAACCGCTGATATCGAACACACGCTTGTGCATAAACAGTTGGCATTGGACCATCTGCGGGATGCAACGCTCGATATGTTGAATCGCGGTTCTCACAATTCAAGATTACGTTGGATGACGGGATGTGTCAAACGATTCACCTTTGCGGCGGCTTATCGCGTGAACAGTTTCGGTTTGAGACTTTTGACCCCGACTGCGCTGAGATCGATCTGTTGCAGGCTGCGATCACGGCCGAAGTACAGCGTTTTGCCGTCCCGTGAAGGGACGGGATTGTATTCGAATGAAGCGGTATTGACCTTCTTACCCAGATTGATAGGCGTCTGCCAGTTCCTTTTCCTC
Source organism: Terriglobales bacterium (assembly GCA_025927695.1). Taxonomy (GTDB): domain Bacteria; phylum Acidobacteriota; class Terriglobia; order Terriglobales; family Acidobacteriaceae; genus JAICLA01. The sequence continues at coordinate 9,449 of JAICLA010000003.1, forward strand.
CAAAAAGACACGTAAAGGTCGGCTTGCCCTTCGCCGCCACTTCGCTGCGAATAGAAGAGGAGCGTCTTCCCATCGGGAGAGATGAAAGGGCTGGTATCAGAGGCTCCGGAATTTATTGCCGCCGAAAGTTTTGAGGGAGATTGGTATTCGCCATTCACGTATTTCGAAACATAGATATTGTTGATTTTGCCAGGTGCTTCGCGATCACTGAAGAAATACATGGTGCCGTCGCGTGTGATGACTGGCGTGCCCTCTTTGAAGTCTGAGTTCACACTGGCGACATGTTTCGGTTCGCCCCATGTCTGACCAATGCGTTCTGTATACCAGATATCCATGTTTGGTTTTGCGTCAGCGGCTGCGCCCGGCACGGTGCGGGTTGAGATAAAGAAGATGCGTTTGCCGTCGGGCGAGACGAATGGATCGAGGTCTGACCACGTTTCTCCGCTGAACTCCACAGGCTTGGCTGTTTGCCACTTGCCGTCGCGAAAGTCTGACCGGAAGACATGCGTCGCCTTTGCACCTTGTTCGCGGCGCGAGAAATAGGCCTCTTTGCCGTCGGGCGAAAATGTAATGCCGAATTCGTGGCCGGTGGAGATCACACCTTCGGCGAAGGCAGTTGCGAAGTCCTGGGCGCTTGCCAATGGCGCGACTACTAAGAGGAAAAGAAAAAGTTTAGTAATAGCATTCATTCAGAACTTCGATAACGTGTTTGACGGGAAGATTCAAACCATTTTTTTCCATGCCAGCGCGTAGTTGCAGCATGCATCCGACATTTGCAGTCACTACGGTGCTGATAGACGCCGCGACCTGGGAAACGTCATCCATCTTGGCGTCAAGGATCTTCATTGATAGTTCGTTCTGCGCGACGTTGTAAGTGCCGGCGCTTCCACAGCATTGGTCCCAGTGAGGAAGCTCTATGATCTCTGCGCCGACAGCTCGCAGCAATTCGCGCGGGGCAGAGCGCACTTTCTGCGCATGCGCCAAATGGCACGGATCTTGATAGGTGACCTTCTCTGCAATCTTCTGTTTGGGTTCGCGCAGGCCTAGCGCAGCGAGGAATTCCGTTACATCTTTCATCTTCGAGACGAATTCGCGTGCGCGATCGGCGTATTCGGGGTCGTCGGCTAGCAGATCATCGTATTCTTTCAGGGTGGAACCGCATCCGGCCGCGTTAGTGATGATGGCGTCATATTTGTGCGCACCGTCGAGGAATGTATCGATATTCTTGCGCGCTAGTTTGCGAGCATCGTCGCGATAGCCAGAGTGGGAATGCAACGCGCCGCAGCAACGCTGGCGCGGAGTGACGTAGACTTCGACGCCGTTCATGGACAGCAAGCGAACAGTGGCATAGTTCAGGCGCGAGAAGGCGACGTTGGCGATGCATCCGGCGTGAAAAGCGACGCGCGCGCGCGTTTCGCCGACCGCCGGAATCAGCATGCCGATCTCCTCGAAGAAGAAATCGTGATCGATCTCAGGTGACAGGCGCTCGAGTTCTTCCATGCCGAAGAGGCGCAGCACGCCTGACTTTCGCACCAGACTTTGCAGCGGCGATTGCTGATAGAAACGCATCATTCTCGCGGCTTGCGCGAGGCGGTGAAAATCTTTCAGCAGCTTTTCATAAAACACCCAGCGGACTATGCGCTCCATCACCGGACGCTTGTAGTGGGTTTCGATCTGAGCGCGGGCGCGTTCTACGATCTTGCCGTAGTGCACGCCCGACGGACATGCAGTTTCGCAGGCTACACATCCGAGACAACGATCGATGTGTGTAACAAAAGAATCGCCAATAGGCAAGCGGCCTTCGTCCACTTGTAGGACTTGATAGATGCGTCCGCGGGGAGAATCCATCTCAACGCCGAGCGCGCGGTAGGTGGGGCAATGATTCAGACACAATCCGCAATGGATGCAGGTGGAATAGAGTTCCCACGTGGGCCTATCGTGCGCGGAAAAATTTGATACAGCGCACGACGGCTCATGCGGCAGGGCGTCTGACCCGCCTTCGTGCTTCGCGATCTGTACGAGGTCAGACATGGTTAGACGACGAACCTACCGCGATTCAGAATGTTCTTTGGATCCATTGCAGCACGAACTTCGCGCATCAGCGCCATATCATTCGCGCTGCTTCCCCACACATCAAAGCGCTCCTTGGCCTCCAGCGGACAGCGCACTACAACGGCTGCTGAACCTTTCGGCAATCTGCTGCGCAATGACGATGCGACGTTCGCGAATTGCATAGCGTTGGGCGGATCAACCCCGAGGGGAACAAACGCGAAAGTGAGTGAGCCAGTAGCGGCGCGTCCGATGGAAGCGCTCAACAGGTTGTGCTCCAGCGCGCTTTGCTCCGCTGCCTCATAGGCTGCGCGCACCCCGCTGGGTGCGACTCCGGCATTCACGACCATGCAGTTGAAATGCCGAGTGCGGATTGAATCTTCGAAATTGGAAAGCCGCTGCCAAACTTTGATCTCTTCGGCGCCAGCGAGTTCCCGCGATACCGCTTCGCCTAAATCTTTCCGATAGCGATTGAGGACCGCGTCGCTCCCGCCTGCGCGCACAACTAGAGAGTAAACTTCGGCGCGCTTCATACCTTGTTGAGGAGCGTAATGATCTGGATCCCGCACTTCTGACTTTGCAGATAGATACTCATGAGCGCGTGGTGACACCAGTTCCAGACACATAGGCGCGAGCGGCGAAGCGATGATGCGATCGCGTTGCGCGATTGCAGTGGCGAGATCGGAACAATCCAGAATGAACGTGCGAGTCTGTTTCGGCAAAGGAAACACTTTGAAATTTGCGCTGGTGATCACCGCGAGTGTTCCCATGCTGCCGATAATGAGTTTCATCAAATCATATCCGGCAACATTCTTCACCACCTTACCGCCGCCTTTGGCGGTCTTACCGTCGCCCGTGACGAAGTTGATGCCAATGCAATAATCGCGCACGCTGCCGAATCCTGAACGCATGGGTCCATGTGCGTTTGCGGCCAGGACGCCGCCGATGGTGGCGCGTTCCGGAAGCATTGGATCGAGCGGGAGGAACTGCGAATTCTTTGCGAGGATGCCTTGTACTTCCGCAATCGTCATGCCGGCCTCTACGCTGAGGGTTAGGTCTCCGGCATCGTAGTGCAAAACTTCATTCATGCGGTGTGTGCGCAACAGGATGTCAACACGTTGTGGCGTGGCGCCAATGGATTGTTTCGTTCCGGCGCCTTGTGGAACAATGTTGTAGTCATTCTCACCGGCAAATTGCAGGATGGCAGCCACTTCTTTTTCATCTGCGGGAGAGACGACAGCCGAAGGTATTACACCATCGATCGCACAATCAGAAAGTTGATCTGCGAATGTTTTTCGTTCTTTCTGGTTTTTTCTTTTGCCTTTGCGTCGTTCAGACTTGCGGCGCTCGGGCGTTCCTCCCAAAACAAAGCTCTCCCCCACGATTCTTCCCAGTTCGCGATGCAGAGTGGTCTCTTGCTCAGTCGCCACGCCGGAAGCCATTAGTCGGCTCCGTGGATTTCAGAAGTAGCATTCGGCCCACCGACGCTAGGGTGCCCCGGCGAATAAGTCTCGCGGCAACTGCGAGTGGTGGGAAAAAGTTTTTGCGGATTGAGAGTGCCCGCCGGATTGAAGACGTTGCGCAGACGCGTCATCACGTCAATGTCGTCTTCCGAGAACATCACGGGCATGGCGGCCATCTTTTCCATGCCGACGCCGTGCTCACCGGTGATGGAGCCGCCGACGCTGACACAGTATTCGAGAATCTCTTGTCCGGCGGCGAGGGTGCGTTTTGTCTGCTCGCGATCGCGGGTGTCGAAGAGGATGAGGGGATGCAGATTTCCGTCACCGGCGTGGAAGATGTTGCCGATCTGCAGGTCATATTTCCTGCCGATCTCACCTATCTTACGCAGCGTCTGCGGAATCTTGGTGCGCGGGATGACGCCGTCTTGCACATAATATGATGGCGAGATGCGGCCAACCGCGCCGAAGGCATTCTTGCGGCCTGACCACAAGAGCTGCCTTTCTTTTTCATCCGCTGCGCGGCGGACTCCGCGAGCGCCGACACGAAGACATATCTCGCGCACGGCGTCAGCGTTTTCGTCTACAGCTTCGCGGAGTCCTTCAAGTTCGATGAGCAGCACTGCGCCGGAGTCGAGCGGATACCCTGCGTGAGTGGCGGCCTCGACCGCACGGAGTGTCCAACCGTCCAACATTTCTAAAGCGGCGGGCGTGATGGACGCGGCGGTGATGGCTACGACGCTATTGGCGGCATCGTCCACGGTATTAAAGACTGCGAGCAGAGTCGCAACGGCCTCCGGAAGTTTTGTGAGGCGTACCGTGATTTTCGTGGCAATGCCGAGCGTGCCTTCCGAGCCAACAAAGAAACCGGTCATGTCATATCCGCAGCTCTCGGCCGCTTTGCCGCCGAATTCGACAATGCGTCCTCCTGGCAGAACGACTTCGAGTCCGGTCACGTGATTCACAGTCACGCCATTGGCGAGCGTGTGGGGTCCGCCGGAATTTTCTGCTACGTTGCCGCCGATGGTACATGCCTTCTGACTGCTGGGGTCGGGAGCGAAGTAGTATCCGCGCGATTCGACGGCATGCGTGAGGTCAAGATTCACCACTCCCGGCTGAACCACCGCGCGCTGGCTGGGGATATCGATCTCAAGGATCTTGTTCATGCGCGAGAAACCGATGACGATGCCGCCTTGTCTCGCGATGGCCCCACCACTCAAGCCGGTGCCTGCTCCGCGGGGCACTATGGGAACATTTTCTTTCGTGGCGAGACGCGCGATCTGTGAAACCTGTTCGGTGGTCTGGGGGAAACACACCGCTTGCGGAGTACCGCGGTCTACGCCGCCGTCATATTCGTAAAGCATCAGGTCTTCAGGATGGTCGAGTACACCATCTTTCCCGACGATCTTCTTCAATTGCTTTACGAGCCTGTGAAACTGCATGGGGATGCGCAGATTGTAGCAAAGGCCGCTCGAAAGCGGCCTCTGCATCGCGAAGGAATTTTCGCTTAGTGATTCAGGTCAATCGAATCAAGTATCAGGCTGTTGGTATTCAGCAGCAATACTTGCTGGTTGTATATTACGCGCTCAGTGTTGCTGGCGGCGGCAGGAAGCTGCTTCTCGCACGCAAGCGGCAGAGATTGCGCTTGTTTCTGGGCGGCATAAGGAAGCGTGTCGCCTTTGTGGTATGGGATCGCGTTCGGAGTGGCAGCAGGAACAGCGCTGGGTGTGCTCGCCAGGCAACTGGTGATAACACGACGGTCACGCGCCGAGAATTCCCATCCGGTATTCGTGGGCGTGGTGGTATTGGGCACTCCGCCATAAACCGCATCCTCTTCCGCGCTGCTGGTTGCGGGAGCATTAGTAGCAGTTTGCGGATTGCCAGAAGGCGGATTGGACGAAGGTTGCGCCGGTATTGAATTGTCGGAGTCGGAAGAGCTGTTTTCTCGTCGGCGAAGAACGGGAGCATCGTCAGGCGTGTTATTGCTCGCGACCGTAGAATCCCGGCGGTTGTTCGGATAGTTATTGCCGGGATAGCTATTCCTGTTATTGGGGTAGCTGTTGTCATTCGGGTAGTTGTTGCTACCTGAATTCGGATAGTTATTGTTCGGATAAGAATTGCTATTGCTCGGATAATTGCCGTTCGAATTGGAGTTCGGGTCAGAATTCGAATCGTGGCGACGATGTAGCACAGGCGCATTAGCATCACGCGGGCCGGAGTCGTTGTAGACGCTCGGCTGTGTCTCCATCGCGCGAGCGGCGGGTGAATTAATAGGAACCACCGTCGTTTCGGCACTGGTCACAAATCGCAAAATCCCTTCTGAATCTACGCGTGCTTCTTTTTTACCAGTAGCAGCAGCGGCACCAGTTCCGGCGGCTGCGCCCGTCGCTGCACCTATTGCAGCGCCTGAACCGCCTCCCGCGATGCCACCAATGATCGCTCCGAGGATTGCGCCTCCGCCGACTTTCGTCGTGTTGCTGGCCGTGTGAGAGGCTCCGGTGATCTCTTTAGACACAACCGTGAGGCCGGCAATCTGTTGATCAGAATGAATGTTATTGAGCGTTAGAACGAGTTGGCCGGAATCTTGCAGCCGTCCTGATGGCTTCACGCTGACGACGCGGCCGCTGACCTGGTCGCCGCGCTGGAAAATGATGTTCCCGTTGTCGTCTTCGATGGAACTGACGAGCGATCCGGTGAAAGTATCGCCGGGTTGCGAGGTGGCGCTGCTCAACATCTCGTTCACGCGGATCTGAACGTCGAGTCCTGACGGCAGATAAATCGTTTGCGGAACATTGTTCCCATTCGGCGCAGGTGTGTTCTGCACGCTCGTGTTCTGCACGGGCCGCGAGTTCACCTGCGATTGCGCGAAAGCTCCGATTGACAGCGCAAGCACAACGACATAAGCCGCAAAATACTTTTTCACCTTCACCGGTTCACCTCTAAATAGCACCTTATGGGGACTTGGTGTATTAGATGCGGACGGCTGACATTTCGGACAGTAAAGTTAGGTAATCAGCGGCGCTTGTCCATGAAAACAATGTAGCTGGATGCCCACAATCTGGTAGGAAGGCTGCCGTGCGGCTGCGCAGTCACTACCAGGTTGTAATCGTCTGTCACCGCAATCTTATTCAAGACGGAATCGGCTGCAAAAGGCTGAGCTAGCGCCAAATACCGCAAAAAATCCAACACTTCCCCACTTCCTTCATAACCCGGGGCGGCGAATGAAAGTTGCGTGCTTCCATCTGAAAAATGCCAGGCCAAAGAGGCCGTGAGTTGAATGGCGGCTTCGTAGTCTTCTGGGGCTACGGTGCCGGGTGCGGGATTGTCAAAGACGATGCGCAGTTTGCGCTCGTCCTCTCGGGTGAATTCACGGACTTTGAGAGCGCCGGATTTTGCGGTCGCCTTCCAATCCACCATACGAGCCGAATCTTCCGGCAAATATTCGCGAATGCGGTAGAGATCGTGGCCGCGGCCGCGCACGTAGGCTTCAAACTCGCCGGTAACCATGGGGAGGACGTGGAAGAAATCATCAGTGGCTTCGACCGAGGGATAGACCACCATCTCGTGCTCGAGCTTCATGCGGCGCGTCTTCAGAAGAAATGAGAAAGGAAAGCGCGTAGCCAAGCCGAAGCCGTTTTGCACGTAGCGCCCGCGACGCGGAAAAGTCAGTTCTACATCAGCATGCGCTTTGCCACGAGACGCAATGTAGGGAAAATAAACCGAGCCATGAAAGATCGCATCGCTGGCTGCTGGAATCTCTTTCCGTCGAAGTTTGAGGTCGGGCCAATTCACCCAACGTTTTTCAGGGGTTCGCTTTGGCGGAAAAGCGAACGTGCCACGCTCCCATTCCCAGCGTTTTTGTCCAGCGGCTTGCGATTTTGGGGGAACGATGCTGACTGAGAATGACGACGTCCAATGGCGATTCTGCAAAGAAAGTTTGGCGATGACCGGCTGTTTAGCAAACACATGCTCGGGAATGGCGGCATCGATGCGCAGGCCGCGGAGCACATGAGCTGATGCGATTCCGGAGATGACGATGGCCGCCAGCATCGCGGCGAGAATGATGAACAACAAGTTGTTGCCGGAGGTGAGCGAGGCCACGCCGATCAACAAGGTGATGCTGAGATAGACCACGCCCTCTGAAGTCACGTCATAGTCGAAGGCCTCGCGCATCCCTTCCAGAGCAACGCGTTTTGCAAGATAGGGGATGGAATAGATGCCGACGAATCCGGCAGTGAGTAGCGCCACAGCGGCAGCGACGTTCATGCCAAAAATATTTCCGGATTCGCGCAGCACCGTGGAAAGCAAGGCCGCGCCAAACGCGATGACCAGACCCGCCATGGCAGTGAAGAAACGGATCCAGGCTTTGCGATCTGTCATAGCAATAGCGCGTTTGATCTGATCAAGCATCCCATGCAGGATGTTACCCCGTGCGTCGTTTTGAAGCCATGAAAGCTGGCATGATTTGGCGTCCGGCCTTACGACCTATTTATGTGGGCAAGTGCAACCGCCGCTCTGCCCAGCTACTCCAACTCAAATAGAAATCGCCTCTTTAGCTTCTTTCTTGGGGGAGAGCCTTCACTGGCTCTCCATTTTTTTGCCCGATTTTCGTTGCATTTGCGGCTATGGTTTTCCACAGTAGAATTCTGAATCTTGTATCTTATTCGGATACAGCACCATAAGCTGCGCTAAATACTAGAAAACATTATATGTTTCCACGTAGAATAGTGGGGACTATGGCATACCGCTTGCACCACCAAGTGTAGGAGAGACTGTCACCTCTCTAAAATTGTCAGTATCCTTAAAGAAGTTTGGGCGATGATCACTCAACTGCAAGGTCGCATGACGGCAATCCTGTTGGCTACTCTCACGCTGACAGTGATGGTTTTTGCGTGGCTGAACTTGCAACAAGAGCGCCGGGTCACGATCCCTACCGACGGCGTTTGGTGGGTTGAAACCGGCAAAACACTCGTCGCCGAGCGGGTTCGTGCGCAAGGCCCCGGCCAACTGGCTGGCATCAAAGTCGGCGACCACCTGCTGGAAGTGAACGACCAGACGATTGAGAACGCCGCGGATTTTGAACGCCAGATCTATAAAAAGGGCGTCTACACAGACGTCAAGTACGCACTGCAGCGCGGCGGCGTGCCGGTGGATGTGCAAGTCATCCTTGTTCCTGCTGACACGTCCCTGAATATTGGTTTAAGAACGATCGCGCTGATCTACCTCGGCATTGGATTGTTCGTATTCATTCGCCGCTGGGGCGCACCCAAGTCAACGCACTTTTACCTTTTCTGCCTGGTCTCATTCGTCTTCTATGCGTTCAAGTACACGGGCAAATTCAACGCGTTTGACTGGATTATTTATTGGTCAAACGTAGTCGCGTGGCTGTTGCAGCCAGCCTTGTTCCTGCATTTTGCGGTCACATTCCCGGATAGACGCTCTCTTCTCGAAAGACATAGGTGGACAGCAGCGCTGATCTACCTGCCCGGCGCGATCTTGCTGGCGCTGCATGTTACCGCGTTTGAAACACTTGCTCCAACGGAGTTACTGCGCTTCCGGCTCGACCAATTGCATTACAGCTACCTGACAATCTATTTCGTGCTGTCGGCTGCGATTTTGTGGGACAGCTATCGCCGTGCTGATACGCCGATCCTGCGTCAGCAGATGAAGTGGATCACTCGCGGAACGATCCTGGCTATTGCCCCCTTCACGCTTATCTATGTCATCCCGACGGTCTGGGGTGTTCTGCCGACGGCAGGCATGAAGATGTCAGTGCTGTCATTGATCTTCCTGCCGCTAACGTTCGGTTACGCCATCATCCGTTACCGCTTGATGGACGTGGACATCATCTTCAAGCGCGGCGTGATCTATACGCTGGCCGCGGCGAGCATCGTTGGTTTGTATTTCGGCGTGGCCGCACTGTTCGCGCAGTTCGTACAGACGAAGTTCACGCTGGGTAATTGGGGATTGATCGTCGCCATTGTTGTGACGGCGCTCTTGTTCGATCCGTTAAAGCACGTGATCCAAGACCGGCTCGACAAGCTCTTCGATCGCAAGCGGTACGACTATCGCAGCACTCTCCTCGATTTTGGCCGCGACCTGAGTTCTGAAACGGATTTGAACAAGACGTTGAATGCCACGGTCGACCGGCTGTCGCGCACGCTGTTAGTAGACCGCGTCGCCATCTTCCTGGCCGACGACGAGCTCGAGGAAAAGTTCTTCATGGCGAAGGCTTTCAACATCGGCTACGAAGGGCCGATGGATTTAAGCTTCCTCCTGGTCTCGCGCCCTGAGGACGAATTGGGGCACTTATTCTTCGACAACACACGCCAGGCAGTACGCGAGACGCCGGCGGCGCAGGCGACCATCGCGGTGCTTGACCTCAACTACTACATTCCCTGCAAGGTGCAGAACAAAACAATTGCCGTGCTGGGATTAGGCAAGACTGTACACGGCGACTTCCTCTCTAGCGAAGACGTGGAACTTGTCGAGACTCTCGCAGGTTATCTCGGCATATCTATCCAGAACGCGCTGCTCTATGCGTCACTTGAACAGAAGGCCGCTGAGTACGAGCGATTGAAAGAGTTCAACGAGAACATCGTTGAATCCATCAGCGTTGGTGTCCTTGCGGTGGATCTTGAAGATCGCGTGGAGTCTTGGAACTCGCAGATGGAAGTGATGTATGCCACGCCGCGTGCGCAAGCCAAAGGCAAGCTGCTGAGCGAGATATTCCCGCCGCACTTCATGGAAACATTCAACCGCGTGCGGCACAATCCAGGCATTCACAACCTTTATAAATTCCGTGTGAATACGCCCACCGGCGAATGGCGCACGGCAAATATCGCCATTGCACCGCTGGTTTCTCGTAACTTCCAGGTTGTGGGGCGACTCATTATTGTGGACGACATCACGGAGCGCATCGCGCTGGAATCGCAATTGTCACAGGCAGAGAAGATGTCATCGATCGGCGTACTCGCTGCAGGTGTCGCGCACGAGGTGAACACTCCGCTGGCTGTGATCTCGTCTTACGCGCAACTGCTGACCAAGCAGTTGCAAGGTGATGAAAAGCTTTCTGGCCTGTTGGACAAGATCACGCGGCAGAGCTTCCGCGCGTCTGAGATCGTGAACAACCTGCTGAATTTCTCGCGCACAGGCAGCAGCGAGTTCAGCGATGTTGACGTGAACAAAGTCATTACGGACACGCTGGCTTTGCTGGAACATCAGTTTAAGACCGCGCGTATCAAAGTGCAGGACGATCTTTATCACGGATTGCCTCATATCTATGGCAACAGCGGCAAACTGCAGCAGGTGTTTTTGAACCTGTTCCTGAACGCAAAAGACGCTATGCCGAACGGTGGCACGCTGATGGTGTCCACGAGCAACGGCAACGCGGTGAATGTTCGCGTTTCTGATACTGGCTCTGGCATCGCGCAGGAACACATTGCGCGCATCTACGATCCGTTCTTCACCACGAAGAATGCCGTGCGTGAGGGCCAGAAACGCGGAACGGGACTTGGGCTTTCAGTCACCTACGGCATCATCCAGGAGCACGCGGGCAAGATCAACGTTGAGAGTCAGCCGGGACAAGGGACCACGTTCCACTTGGAATTCCCCATGTCATTGGTGAAGGAACCGCAAAGTAAAGCGGTGCAGGTTTAAGGAAGACAATGGCTGAGACAGCAGTATTTCCGCATAGGATCAAGCGCGACGCTGAGAAGATGTCGCCGGCGCATGTGCTCATCATTGACGATGAGATGGCGATCCGCGAATCGTTGCAGACGCTTCTCGAACTGGAAGACTACATTGTGACGCAGGCAGACACTGCGGAACAGGGATTGTCGCTCCTCGCAGCCAACACTTACGACCTGGTAATGCTGGATATTTCGCTGCCCGACCGCAACGGGCTGGACGTACTTGAAGAGATTCGCGAGCGCGACGCTTCTACGCCCATCATCATGATCACGGCGCACGGCACCGTCGACAATGCGATCCGCGCCATGCAGAACGGCGCGTCGAACTTCATTGCCAAGCCGTGGGACAACGAAAAGCTTTTGGCGGACGTTTCCGCAGCGGTTGCACGCCGGCGCGTTGAAGAAGAGAACGAACAGCTCAAGCGCGCCCTCAAGCAGCGCTACAGTTTCTCCAACATTGTTGGCAAGAGCGACCGCATGCTCAAGGTTTTCGACCTTGTGGCGCAGGTCGCTCCGAGCCGCTCGACTATCTTGATCCAAGGCGAGAGCGGCACCGGCAAAGAACTCATTGCGAAGGCTGTTCATGCGAATTCTCCGCGTAAAGACCGCCCCTTTGTTCCCGTGAACACGGGCTCGATGCCCGGCGACTTGTTGGAATCAACATTGTTCGGACACGTGAAAGGCGCGTTCACTTCTGCCATCGCATCGAAAAAAGGTCTGTTTGAAGTCGCCGACCGCGGCACGATCTTCTTGGACGAGATCGGCTCTATGGGTCTGGACACGCAAGCCAAGATCTTGCGTGTGCTGCAAGACCGCAAGTTCATGCACCTGGGCGGCGTCACTGAGATCCAGGCGGATGTGCGCATCATCGCCGCTACGAATGAAGATCTCAAACAGCTGGTAAAAGAAGGGCGCTTCCGCGAAGACCTTTTTTATCGCTTGAACGTCATCACCATTGACCTGCCGGCGCTACGTGACCGCAAGGAAGACATTCCTCTTCTAGTCACACACTTCTTGCAAAGGTTTTGCAATGAGAACGGTAAGCCGAACCTCACGATGAATCCTGAGGCGCTGCGTCCGTTAATGGATTATGGCTGGCCGGGCAATGTGCGCGAACTGGAAAATGTTGTGGAGCGCGCGGTGGTTCTTTCCAGCGGGAATGCGATTAGCGTAGACCTCATTCCCGACCACATCGTGGGACGCGCTCCCATCACCAGCATCCTAGAAGGACGGGAAGACGCTTCCTTGTTTGACATCATGGAAGAGTGCGAGCGCCGCATCATCGTGGACATGCTCGAGAAGTGCAATTGGAACCAGACCGATGCGGCCGAACGCTTTCGCGTGCCACTGTCCACGCTGAACCAGAAGATCAAGCGCTTGAACGTAGAAATCCGCAAAAAGAGCCGCGACTAGTCAATATCGACCGCGAATCTTTTGCGGGAGCTCTCTATCTAATAAATATGACTGATAAGATTAAAAAGACTGACGCTCAATGGCGCGAGCAACTTTCGCCTGAGCAGTACCGCATCGCTCGCCAGAAGGGCACTGAGATGGCCTTCACAGGCGAGTACTACAAGACCAAGACGCCGGGTACGTACCTTTGCATGGCTTGTGGACAGGAATTGTTCAGTTCTGACACAAAGTACGAATCGGGCAGTGGCTGGCCGAGCTTCTATCAACCGTTACAAAAAGACGCAGTCGAGACCGTGGACGACAGCAGCCACGGCATGACGCGGACGGAAGTCGTGTGCAGCCGCTGCGGTTCCCATCTGGGCCACGTATTCCCTGACGGCCCCAAGCCGACCGGGTTGCGCTACTGTATGAACTCGGCTTCGTTGAAGTTGCAGCCTAAATAATCTTCGTAAGCTCCACATTACAATGGCGAACCGGACTTGATTCCTAGTCTGGTTCGCCATTGTTTTCCTTCCTTTAAGCCGCACTCATTTCCGGATAGACTTTCAGGCTATTATGCGGAAAGTGTCGAGTGCGCTGGCCTGCGTGCTTGCAGGGCTGGGGTGTCTCTCGGCGCAGCTTTGTGCTGCGCAGACGCCGCGCCGCATTCCGCGCCAAAATACCGGTCAACAAGCTGCCGTGGTTGGGCGAGTGATGCAGCAATCTTCCCTTGAAGCCGCAAACGCGCAACCAGTCAATGGGACTGAAGTCACGCTCCAGATCGGCAATCGCATCGTTTCCGCCGCAACCGATGCTGACGGCATTTTCCGTGTCGGCGGATTGCTGCCGGGAACTTATCTTCTCTCAGCCAAACATTCAGGATTCCAGCCCTTCATGAAGGCGAATGTGGAACTACATCAGGGCGAGATGTTGGTATTGGAGATTGGGCTTACACCTTCAGGAGCGGCTGCGCGGATTCCACCCGGGAGCACGAGGCAGATACCGGTAATGACTCCGGAAGGCAGCGGAGAGTCTCAACCTTCGTATCGCGAGATCAGTCGGAGGCCCACGACCGACTCTGAAGCAGTCTCATTTGCCGCGACGCCCACGCCTGATAAAAACTTCATCACCGAACGTGACCGCTGGGATTTGAGCATGCCTGATTGGGAGCGCTATGGCGATCGCGAGGGAGAATTCGGCTGGACTCGCGGTCGCTGGTTCGATCCGTTCAACCGCAATCGAATCAAGGGTGATAAACCGGTGATTGGCCAGAACATCTTTCTGAACTTCACTGGCACCAGCACCACCGCATTTGATGGTCGACGCTTGCCGGTGCCGAGTGGCGCGTCAGCGGCGAATCCCGGCAGTCAGGTGTTCTTTGGCAATGGCGGGCAGGCGTTCGTCGCGCAAACCTTCCGCCTGTCATTCGATCTGTTCCACGGCGACACCAGCTTCAAACCGGTAGATTGGCGCATCCGGGTCACACCCGCGTTCAACATGACGCAGCTTTGGGCACGCGAGCGCGGCGCGGTGAACATTGATGTCCGTGAAGGCACTCAGCGCTTTGACGAGCACTTCGGATTACAGGAAGCCTTCGGCGAGATAAAACTTCACGACCTAAGTCCAAACTATGACTTTGTTTCTCTTCGTGCCGGCATTCAGCAGTTCAGCAGCGACTTCCGCGGATTCATCTTCACTGATGAGCAGCCTGGCGTCCGGCTATTCGGCAACCTGCGCTCGAACCGCATCGAGTACAACGCCGCTTATTTCCAGATGATGGAAAAGGATACGAATAGCGGGCTGAACAAATTCCGACGGCGTCAGCAACAGGTGCTGATCGGCAATGTGTACATCCAGGACTTTTTCTTTCATGGATATACGACGCAGTTCAGCTATCACTTCAACAAAGACGACGCTTCCCTGCACTACGACGAGAATGATTTCCTCACGCGCCCGGCGCCGATCGGAGCGGTCACGCCGCACAACATTCGTACCCACTACATCGGGTGGACGGGCAACGGGCACATCGGCAGGCTGAACATCAATCATGCCGCGTATCAGGTACTCGGGCACGACGACTTGAATCCGATCGCCGGACGCTATGTCGACATCAATGCACAGATGGCTGCGGTGGAACTCTCCCTTGACCACGATTGGCTGCGCTATCGCACGTCGGTGTTTTATGCGTCTGGCGACAAGAACGCGCGGGACAGCGTGGCGCGGGGATTTGATTCGATCGACGAAGCGCAGACATTCGCGGGCGGCGACTTCATGTTCTTCAACCGCGAGGGCATTCGCTTGACGGGAACAGGAGTCGCGCTTACGTCGCCGGACAGTTTCCTTCCGGACCTGCGGTCGAGCAAAGAAGAAGGACAGTCGAACTTCGTGAATCCCGGTATCTTCCTCGTAAATGCCGGCGTTGACGCGGACATCACGCCGAAGCTGCGGGCCGTCACCAATGTGAATTACATGCGCTTTGTGCGCCCCAGCGTGCTGGACCAGTTGCTATTCCAGTCGAATATCGCGTCGAACATCGGAACGGATTACAGCGCCGGGTTGGTATACCGTCCGCCTCTCACAGACAATATGACGCTCACTGGCGGAGTGTCGGCACTTGCGCCCGGACTTGGCCTGCGACAGATATACACCAGCAAGACCCTGATCTCAGGTTTCATCATAGTGAGATTCCAGTTTTGAAGACGCAGTAGGTGGATATAATCGGGCGACCTTGCCGATAGTTTTCATGCGACTCTCGACCGCACAAATCGGACGACTGATCATCGCGCTGGTGTTCGCCGGTGCGCTTGTGCTGTTGGTTGTGCGCGCGGGCGGTAAGGCGCAGGCGGCAGAGCCGCCGCCTCAGGATCAAGGTCTACTCGGCCAGACGCAGCAGGATGCCGACGCCAAGAGCGCCGGCTGCACCTCTTGCCACACCAAAACTGACAGCGCGACCATGCATCCCACGGGCACCGTGCGATTAGGTTGCACAGATTGCCATGGGGGAGATGCGGGCGTGAGCGTCGCTGCAGGCGTCGCCGCCGAATCGGCCGGATATCAGCAAGCGAAGAAGAAAGCCCATGTCCTCCCTCGCAATAAGGAAAATACATCCGGCGGCGCGAATCCTGTCCGCGCGTATGCCGATTGGATCAAAGAGAGCTATGACTTCATCCGCTTTGTGAATCCCGGCGATCTGCGTGTGGCCGCGCAAAGCTGTGGGACCTCAGGCTGCCATACAGCTGAGGTGCAGAAGGTCCGAACCAGCATGATGACGCACGGCGCCATGCTGTGGGAGGCCGGCCTGTATAACAACGGCGCATTCCCGTATAAGAACGCACACTTTGGTGAAGCCTACGGAGAAGATGGTTCGCCGCAGCGGCTGCAGACGTGGCCTCCGCCAACGGCAGAAGAAACAAAGACTAAAGGAGTGCTTCCCTTTCTTGATCCTCTACAGCGCTGGGAAGTCTCGATGCCCGGCAATGCACTGCGGGTGTTCGAACGCGGTGGCGGAAAGCGTGGTGAGACGGCCAATCCGAATCCTGAAGAAGACGCTGGGCGTCCGGACGTAAAGTTAGGCGAGCGGGGGTTCGGTACCGAGCTTCGTACCGATCCTGTGTTCCTCGGCTTGCAGAAGACGCGATTGCTGGATCCTTTGCTCTCTTTCCCTGGCACCAATGACCAGCCCGGCGACTACCGCGGCAGCGGCTGCACCGGATGCCATGTGGTCTATGCCAACGACCGCAGCACATTCAATTCAGCGCAGTACGCGCAGTACGGAAATGAAGGCCACTCGATCACGGTTGATCCCACCATTCCGAAGAACCAATCCGGACATCCGCTGCAACACGTCTTCACGCGCACCATTCCATCCAGTCAATGCATGAGTTGCCACGTTCATCCCGGCACGAACATGATGGCTACATACTTCGGCTACACCTTCTGGGACAACGAAGTGGACGACCAGAAGATGTATCCGAAGATTGAGCACGACCCGACCCAGGCTGAATTGCAGCGCGCGCATTTACGGAATCCCGAAGGTGCGACTGCGCGCGGGCTGTGGTCCGACGTGAAGTTCCTGGAAAAGACCGGCACGCCAGAGTTCAACAAAGACCTGCAGCATACCCAGTTCGCTGATTTCCATAGCCATGGCTGGATATTCCGCGCCGTGTACAAACACGATCGCAAAGGAAACTTGCTAGACGCCGACGGCAAGATCGTCTCCTTCACTGATCCAGACAAGTTCGCCAAGGCTGTGCACCTCAAAGATATCCACCTGGAAAAGGGTATGCAATGCGTCGATTGCCACTTCGAGCAAGACTCGCATGGCAATGGCAAACTTTATGGCGAGACTCGCAATGCCGTGGAGATCACTTGTATTGATTGCCATGGCACGATCAGTGCGTATGCGAATCTCACGACATCCGGCCCCGCCGCCCCAGTCGGGGGCACACGGCTTGATACCCTGCGCACGAGTTGGAGGCAGTCGCGCTTCTACTGGCGCGGCGAAAAACTCTTCCAGCGCTCCGTCATGGAACAAGGCAAAGAGTGGGAAGTGGTACAGGTGAAAGACACCATCACACCCGGCAACATTCATTACAACGAGAAATCGCGGCTGGCGAAGACCATCCAAAAGGACGGATTCATCTGGGGCAATTCGCGCGATATGGAAAAATTGGCGCATGGCGACTCGCGCATGACTTGCCAGAGCTGCCACACGTCGTGGGCGCCAAACTGCTTCGGCTGCCACCTGGAGATGACCGCCAATCAGAAGATGCCCGCGCTGCACAACGAAGGCCAGATGTCGCGCAACTGGACCTCCTACAACTTCCAGGTGCTGCGCGACGATTCTTACATGCTCGGCATTGACGGTACCGTGACCGGTAACAAGATATCGCCGGTGCGGTCCGCGTGCGCCATCATCGTGAGTTCGCAAAACGCGAACCGCGATTGGCTCTACTTCGGCCAGCAGACGGTCTCTGCAGAAGGCTTCAGTGGACAGTCGTTCAGTCCGTTCGTCCCCCATACGGTTCGCGCGAAAGAGACGAAGCAGTGCACGGATTGTCATGTCTCCTCTGACAAAGACAATAACGCCTGGATGGCGCAGCTCATGTTGCAGGGCACGAACTTCCTCAACTACATGGGCCAATATATATATGTGGCGAAGGGCGACGAAGGGTTCGAGGCAGTTCCCTTCCAGGAAAAAGACGAGCCACAGACGGTTATCGGCAGTGATTTCCATCGTGTCGCATACCCGGAGCGATACAAGAAATTCATCGCGCACAAGTCGCAGCTTAGGACCGGCTACGAGCATGCCGGAAAAGAAGTATTGGACCTGCAGATGCGCGGCGAGTACCTCTACGCCGCGATGGGCACCGGCGGGTTGCGCATCTTCGACATTGCCAACATCGACAATAAGGATTTTTCGGAGCGCATGACCACGGCGCCAGTCTCGCCGCTGGGGCAACGTCTGTACGTGAAGACCAAATTCGCGGCAGACATCGCTAGCCCCACCACGCTGGCAGTCGATCCGACCCGCGAACGATTCCCTGAGAATGAGGAGCAGCCCATCCATCCTATCTACGCCTACCTGTATGTCGCGGATAAAAACGAGGGACTGGTTGTCATTGGCAACACAGGCAAAGCCAAAACGCCGGGAGTGGCAACGCTGCTCGATGGCGAGCCGCGCAACAACTTCATAAGCCGCGCTTTGGCGTTCAATCCGCGCGGCGCGTTAAACGGCGCGCATCGCATCGTGATCGCCGGAACTTATGCCTACCTTCTCTGCGATGCCGGGCTTCAGGTGGTCAGCCTCGATGATCCCCTCCATCCGAAGATCACGGCGACGATTCCCGCCGCTTCCCTGCCGGATGCGCGAGGCTTATCAATCCAGTTCCGGTATGCATTTGTCGTGGATCGCGAGGGACTGAAGGTGCTCGACGCGACTGACCTAGCGCATCCGACGCTCGTGCAAGGCGCAACCGTTCCAGTCGAAGACGCTCGCAATATTTATGTTTCGCGCACGTACGCGTTCATCGCCGGCGGCAAGCAAGGTATCGTGATTGTGGATGTTGAGAAACCCGAGCATCCCAAGCTCGATCAGGTCTTCAACGCGAATGGCGCGTTGAACGACACGCGCGACATCAAGATCGGCATGGTAAGTGCCAGCCAGTTTGCATTCGTCGCGGACGGCAAGAACGGTATGCGCATCGTGCAGGTGTTCTCTCCGGGAGACAATCCCGAATTTTACGGATTCAGTCCGCGACCGACTCCGAAGCTGATCGCGACTTATCGCGGCAAGGGCGAAGCCCTGGCCATCTCCAAAGGTATTGATCGCGACCGCGCAGTGGACGAGAGCGGCAACCAGCTCGCCGTCTTCGGACGCCGCGGCGCGCGGCCCTTCACGCTAAAAGAGATGCAGAAGATGTATCTCCGCGAAGGCAAACTCTTCACAGTCACAGACACGCCACCCGGCCCGCCGCAATAAATCTCGCTAGTCAGCCTGCCCAGTGAGTTGAGGAATTGTGTACACGGGCTTGAACGGCTTACGCTGCTGCCAATCGTGATATTGGTGGCAGAGAAAGCATCCGCTCTCTGCAGATGAATTGCTGGCCCCGCTATGGCAGCTGCGGCACGAATCAATTCCCGGTATCAGTACGTCTGAAGTCCGCGCGCTGGTCAGCGCGGCAGCGTGGCAGGAATCGCAACGGACAGCCGAGTGGGCGCTGTGATCGAAATACGAATGGCTGAACCAGCGTGTAGGCATGGATGCAGGTTGTATCTTCGGCAAACCCAGTTGCGAGTCGTGCGCGTCCGGCGAGGTGGTTTCCGCATGGCATTGCTTACAAGTCTTGCCCCAGAGAAGGGTTTCATCCGAAGCGACTCTGTCCTTCAGCCAGTCATCAGGACTCTTCGCTTGCAGCGCTACTTGCTGCACGCCTGGAATGCGTCTGGTCGCGGCTTCGGTCTCGCGCCATGCCGCAGGATTCGTCTTCAAATATTGTGTGAGGGCCGTGCGCACGAACCCATCTACAACAGCCGGCGTCTCATGCGGCACCGAACCTGCAGCCTTTGTGTCAAAGGGCAACGAGTGGCATGCTATGCAATGCTTGTCATATGAGATTGGGCCCATGAGCGCCTCCCGAGAATCGCGCATGGGGCCTAGCGGAGCTTCGTTGGCAGACGCATGCTGCCATTGAGCTGAACCGAAGCGCCAGGGACCTTGCTGCTCACCCGAAGGACGATGACAATCCGAACATTCCAGGTCGACATTGCGAGTCTTTGAGCCCGGAGGCCCAAGCAAGCCAGATTTCATGTGCACCGAGTGGTTGAAAGCGATGGTCGTTAGATCAGGCTTCTTCAAGGCCGCAAATTCAGGGTGCTGCTTACCAAAACTAAGGATGGCGTTCACCATATGCGGCGAACCGTGCGTGGTCTTTAGATCAGAGTGGCACTGCGTGCAGTTCTGGTCAGCCGTGCGCGCGAGTTGCACTGAACCCACGTGCTCGGCATGACAGGAGCCGCACGTGGGAGTGAAAGTCACAAGGTCAGCGTGATGTGCGGGCGCCTGGTGGCAGGTTAAGCAAGCTTGATCCTGTGCATGCTTCCTGAAACCGCCAACGCGCAACGTGCCAACAAAGTTTGCGTGACAAGTGTCACATTGCTTGCCTAGGACCGCGTGCGCGCGAGACATCTTGCCACTACTGTAAGGAACGCTGTCACCGCGCAAACCCTGGACTCCCAGCCAAGCGAGAAACAATACGGGCACGCATGCGGCTAGCAGCGCAAGCGCGAGCTTGCGTCGCGTCCAGGTCTTGAAGTAATTCAAGTCATGGCGCGTTCCGAGTTGTTTAGCCGTGCGTTTGCGCATCGTCTCTCTAGTACCGCAAAGCGACCACCGCGTGGATCAGGCCCAAAACCATTACCGCTGCTGCCAACGGCACATGGCCCAACAGCCAGCTGTGCAGCCAGCGATGATATTTCGATTGCCGGTCGAGATCGCGTTTTTCCTGGCAAATGTTTTCCAGGTCATTGAATATCTCATGCAACATTTCCGGAGACACCGTGCGCATCTGCTCGAACAGGAGTTTCGATTCGCGTTCGCTGCGCAAGTTAGAACCGCGCGCACTGCGGGCGGAAAGATAGGGGCGGATCTGGTCAGAATAAACTTCAGTCAAATGGCTGCGTGTTTGAGAATTCACTAACTTCAGTGTGAGCGCTGCTATTCGGCGCTCGTTGGACATAGCCGGCGCCAGCAGACCTTCCAGCGTAGGCGAGAATGCAAGGCGCAATCTATCTGCTTCTTCTACCAGTTGCGCACGCACACGATCGATCTGGTCATAGATGGTCTCCATGGCCACCCGTTCGGTGATCAGGTTCGGCAGGTAATGTTGCAGCACTGCGCCGAAAATGCCGCTGGCAATGACCAGCGATAGCAGGATCATGAGAATCGTTGTAAGTGAACCACCGAGCGAAAATCCCGCATGGAAAAGAATGATGGGATATGAAAGCA
Source organism: Terriglobales bacterium (assembly GCA_025927695.1). Classification (GTDB taxonomy): domain Bacteria; phylum Acidobacteriota; class Terriglobia; order Terriglobales; family Acidobacteriaceae; genus JAICLA01. Next base: position 30,547 of record JAICLA010000003.1, read on the forward strand.
GCCCGAGCCACAGATGGCCGCGCATCCACGTCTGCGCGCGCCCGATCCGCCAGGTGGTGAACCGCTTGCGCAGGCTGAGCAGCGTGGCGAAGATCATCAGTCCATAGCCAACGACTCCGAAAGCAATGCCGATCGCGCTACCGCCGCTCGGACCATGCGCAGACTCCAGCGAATAAGGAACGTAGACGGCCAGCGACACGAGGAAGAGGATCGCGGTAACGATGGCCCATCGCTTGTGTGTATGGTCGATGCGCAATCAGTCAATCGCCTTCAAATGTTTTTGGTCCACCATGTCAGCAAAGAAGTCGGTGGGCGTGACACGATGCGCGGCGTCATGCGGACATGAGTACACGCAGCTCGGTTCAGGGTGATCATGGCAAAGATTGCACGATGTGGCCTTACGGATGACTCGAGCTTTCTTCAAACGCGCCTGTGCATCGCCCGCTTGCGCAAACACCTCGCCTGACTCTTTAACCGCGAACTCCTGCAGATTGATGTTTCCATACGGACAATTGTTCGCGCAGACACCACAGCCAATGCACCAATCTTCAATAATGACTTCCAAAGAATTCTTTCTGCGGATGGCGCCCACCGGGCAGCCGACCATGCATAGCGGGTCGCGGCACTGCCGGCACGACGTGGCGACAAGGTAGTGATCGAATCGAAGGCCGTCGCGGATGAGGCGCGTGACACCATCATGCGAATCGGCGCAGCCTTTCACGCATTGGTCGCAGCGCGTGCACTTTTCCAGATCAAGCACGAGCAGGCTCTGCGCTTCCATCAAGCCTTGCTGCAGGAACTGATCGACAGGAACCGTGCTGACCTGTTTGAAACGGTTTTTGTTCTCTCTGATTCGGTCGTCTGACACGGCTTTGAGTCTGTCCGCGATGTCAGGGAACGTCGCCATCATCTCGTTGAAATCATGCGCGGAGATCTTCACGACTTCCGTGTGGTCTAGCGCGGAACAGGTCGCAGTACGAACGCCGCCGCCACCGAGCAGACCGATCTCGCCGAAGTAACTTCCCTTTGACAAATAGGCCAGAACCAATTCGCCGCCAGGATAATGCTCTGTGACTTTCACGAAACCGATGCGGACTAGATAGAAGGCGTCTGCCTTATCGCCTTGTTCAAAGATCACGTCTCCCGGCGCATAACGAATGAGTTCAACTTCCTCACGCAAATGCTCGATGAAGTTTGACGTCAGCGTCGAGAAGATGGGCACGCTGCGCAGGTGCGTTTCCAGCGCACGCTGGCGATAGTTGAGTTCCAGTTGCGCGCGGAAGGTCTTGTTCTTCTGCATCACGTCAAGCACGTTGCGCAGCATCTCTAGCATCACGCAGTCGGTCTCAGCCCGCACCGTGGCAGAGCGTGGATAGAAACTCATGCAGGTCATCTCGCCGAAGAGTTCGCCGGGACCTAGCTTCGCGACCGGATTGTCATACTCAAGATCAATGTTGGCGTCGATGGAGATGAATTTCTTGATGAGATTTTCTTCTTCGCGTTGATGGTCCGCGCGGCCTTTAAGCTTGTTTCTCAGCTTGCTGAAAAAACCATTGCCGGTGCCTTCCGTATCGACGTGCCCCTGTGGACTGGCCAGGTAGATGTCGACGGTGCCTTCGAGAATATAAAACGCCGTGGAACCGTAATCGCCTTCACGGAAAATGATGTCGCCTTTCTTGTAATTGCGCTTCACGATGGCGCCGCGATTCAACTCAAGAAATGTTCCGGATACGCCTTTGAAGACCGGCAGCTGCAGCAGCTCTTTTACGTCGAGCGAGAGGCCTTCGTCTTCCTGTAAGTGCTGGCCCACTACCTTCTTGTTAGTCAGCGCGCCCGTGGGACAAGAGACCATACACTCACCGCATGAGACGCAGGACGAACTGCCCATGGGCGAATCCATATCAAATGAGATGGCCGCGGCGTAGCCTTTGCCTTGACGAGCAATGACATTGTTATGCCGCACTTCGCCGCAAGCACGGATACAGCGGTCGCAGAGGATGCACGCAGAGTGGTCCACCAAAATGCTAAGGGAAGATTCGTCTTGGCCGCGCGGTGCGGCGCGTTTGGTGAAACGCGACTCGCTCACGCCATAAAGCTGCGCGAAGGTCTCGAGTTCGCAGTCGCCGGAATGTTGCTGGCGTACACAGGGGCTGGGGTGATCTGCGACCAGCAGTTCCACCAGGCTGCTGCGCGCTGCCTGAATCTCAGCAGTGTTGGTCTTCACCTGCATGTTCTGGTCGCATTGGCGGATGCACGATGCCGCATAGACGCGTGCACCGACATCGACCACACATAAGCGGCAAACCGCCACGGGGCCCTCGTTCTGCTGATGGCAGAGCGTGGGGATGGGAATGTCATGCATTCGCGCGGCGTCAAAGATCGTGGTGCCGATAGGCACTTCGACCTTGCGGCCGTCAATAGTGAGATGGACCATATCGCTCATGCGCGTTTCCCCTCAAAGCACACACCCGCAGGACACTGGCGATTCAATATGTGCGCGTCAATCTCTGGGCGGAAATGTTTGATGACCGACTGAATAGGAGCAGGCAATATCTGGCCTAATCCGCAAATGGATGTTTGCCGCAGCGTGTGAGACAGCTCGTCGAGCAGCGGCATGTCGCTGGCAGTGAAGCGGCCTTGCGTCCATCCGGTGAGCATGTCCACCATTTTTTGCGAACCTACGCGGCACGGCACGCACTTGCCGCAGGATTCATTCCGATAGAACTTCACCGCGTTCAGCGCCATGTCAAGCATGCAGGTACCTTCGGCACAGACTACGATAGCGCCCGAGCCCACCATGGAGCCGGCCTTCGCCATCACGTTCCAATCGAGAGGAAGATCAAGCATCGAGGCGGGCAGATATCCTGACGAAGGGCCTGACGGCGCGTAGCCCACGATCTTCTTGCCCGCCGGCGGCCCGCCTGCGTAGTTGTTGATCAACTCGGTGTAAGTAGTCCCCATGGGCACCTCGAACACGCCGGGGTTCACCACATCGCCGCTCACGCCGACGAACTTCAGCCCGAATGCGCCATTCTTGCCGTGGGACTTATACCAGGCGGAGCCTTTTGCCAGGATTGCGGTCGCGAAGGCAAAAGTCTCTACGTTGTTGATCACGGTGGGCTTGTTCCATAGCCCATGCATAACAGGAAAGGGTGGCTTGTTGCGCGGCTCTGAGCGCTTGCCTTCGATCGCTTCGAGCAGCGCAGTCTCCTCCCCGCAGATGTATCCGCCTGGACTTACAAAGATGGAGAGATCAAAGCCGAGTCCCGACACAAGGATATTCGGCCCTAGGATCTTCTTCTCATAGCAACGGTCGATCTCTTTTTGCAGGATGTGTTCCTGCTCTTCGTACTCATGCCGGATGTAGAGAATGCCTTTTTTCGCGCCGGTGATCAGGCCTGCAATGATCATGCCCTCGATCACCAGATGCGGCAGATGCGTCATGATGAAGCGATCTTTGATGGTGCCGGGTTCGCTTTCGTCCGCATTGCAGACGATGAATTTCTCGTCGCCCGCGGCGTCACGTACAGCTTCCCACTTCATGCCGGTAGGAAATCCGGCGCCGCCCATGCCGCGTAGCGCGCTGTCACGCAACACCCCGATGGCTTCAGCCCATTTTGGCGCAGCAAGCAAATCCTGGAGAACTTTGTAAGGCCGCTGGCCTTCGTAAGGATCTGTGAGCAATGTGGGCGACGCGGCCCCGTTATGCGCCGCCTTCGTGGGGTGGCCTAGCAGCGCTTGATCAATCAGATCGCCGGCCGAGGAAACCGTCAGGTGGTCGTAATAATCATCGCCGATGCTCATGGCCGGAGCGTGATCGCATCGGCCAAGGCACGAGGCAGGACGCAAGGTGAAATCGACATCTGCAGTCGTGCGGAACCGGTCCTTGATGCCTGCAAACAGTTTGTCTGAGCCGCGGAGATGGCAGCTCATGTCCGTGCACACATTCACGTTCACCTTGGCGGGCTTCTGCAAATAAAAGTGCGGATAAAAACTGGCGACCGTATAAACGTTTTTTACGTCAATGCCGCGGCGCTCCGCCACCTGCTTCATCTGAGCCGCAGGCAGAAAGCCATACACTCGCTGGATATGCTTCAGTTCCGCGAATATGCCTTCGAGCTTGCGGTCGGCCACGGGGCCCCGCGCTGGTGACGTGCTGGTTGTCAAAGATTGTCTCCGGTGGGGGATTATAATCTGCCCCGCGGGACCTACCAATCGGCAATGTTACTGAGCATGTGCATTAATAAAAAGCTAGCCAAATTCGCCCCGGTCTCGGCTAGACTGTCATGGCTTCTATGACGACCCTCGCCAGAAAGACGCGATCGGCAGTTGCGCAGACTCTATTTGTGGCGACCTTTGCCCTTGCCGGCGCGCTTTGCGCGGCCGCTCAGCAATCTGTAGCCCATGAAGCGAAATACCTAGGACCCGGCTCCTGCAGCGCTGTGGCCTGCCACGGCGGCCTGGCTCCTATGAACGTGACGCCTATCCTGCAGAACGAATACAGCATCTGGGTGGTCAAAGATAAGCACGCCAAAGCCTGGTCTGTACTGCAAAACCCCGTTTCCCAACGGATGGCCAACATCCTTGGCATCGGCAAAGCGCAGGCCGCGCCAAAATGCCTCGCCTGCCACGCGCTGGCTATCACACCCGCGCAAAAGGGCCGCGACTTCGACAATACTGACGGCGTGAGCTGTGAGAGCTGCCACGGCCCGTCGTCCAACTGGCTGGGACCACATACCCTCAAAGGCGCGACCACGGTGCAAAACATCGCGCTGGGCATGTTTGATACCAAAGACGTGATCAAGCGCGCTGAAGGCTGCATGACTTGCCACATAGGCACGGCAGACAAGTTTGTTGACCACGAAATGATCGCCGCCGGACATCCTGACCTGGTCTTCGAACTTGACGCTTATCTCGCCGTTGAGCCGCCGCATTGGAAAGCCAATCCGGATCCATTCAATGGCGTGCGCGTCTGGAGCGTAGGTCAAGCCGTTCAGCTTTCGGAGAGCCTAAAGCGGCTCTCGCGACGCGCGAATGGTCCGATTTGGCCGGAATATGCTGAGCTTGATTGCATGAGTTGCCATCACAGCTTGACCAAACCGGAAGATAGCTGGCGGCAGAATCTTGGTTATCACGATCGGCGGCCGGGAAATCCGGCTTACAACGATGCGCACTATGTTGTATTCCGCGCGCTGCTGAAAGATTGGGACGCCGGCGCGAGTAGCGACCTTGAGAAACAGCTTGATGTCGTCTATCGCGAGACCACCAAACTCAACGGCGACCGCAAGGCAATCGCCTCCGCGGCTGATTCCGCTGCTGCCATCTCCGGTTCCCTGGCGCAGCGGCTGAACAAGATGGAATTCAATCGCGAGTCCACCGCGCGGCTGATCCGCGCGATCTGCGCTGATGCTGACCACATATCAGCTGGTGGTGTGCGTTCAGCCGAGCAAGCGACTATGGCTCTCGATTCCGCCCTGATCGCCTATTCCAAGTCTGCGGGTAACCAGCCGGAGACGCGTAACGCGGTTAATGCTCTGTTCTCGCAGCTGGACAATCCCTCTGCGTACAACGCTCCCAAGTTTGCGGCGGCGATGAAGCACGTTAGCGCTTCCCTGCGCTAACGCTTCAAACTTACTGACAACTAGAAGGTTGGGTTGCGCGGAAACTTCAGATACGGCAACTGCACATTGCCGATCATGATGTGATCTGCCCGTATTGCATCGGGCGGCTCGAAACCGATTGCGGCTTGCGCGGAGACGTAATCGTCTTGCTCCACGCCGTCGCCGGAGATGCCGAGCGCGCCCACAAGCACGCCATTCTTATAGAGCGGAACGCTGCCCGGGAAGAAGACAACGCCGTTCTGGTTCGGGTTCGCCGGCTGGTGTCCGTTGGTACAAGGATGCGCGCGGTCGTACTGATACAACTGGAAAAATGGCCCGGGCGACGAGCCGTCAATCCCTGATGGGAAGAA